>CANRLN010000113.1 GCA_947631445.1 uncultured Clostridia bacterium | reverse complement strand
ATGAGCAATCCCGAAGTGCTGCTGCTCGACGAGCCGACAAGCGGTCTTGACCCTGTTATGCAGGAGGTTTTTATAAATTTTGTAAAAGGCGAAAAAGACAAAGGCAAAACGGTTCTGCTTTCAAGCCATATTTTCAGCGAGGTTGAAGCATTGTGCGACAGAATAGCTATCATCAAAGACGGAAAAATTGTATCAGTCGTGAAAGCGGAGGAAGTAAAACACTTTAAACGCAAAACATTTGATATAACTTTTTCAGATGAAAAGAGCTTTGACGGTTTCAGGCATACAGGTTTTGAAATCAAATCAGAGGATAAAGCAAAATTCATGCTTTCGGTGTGTGCGGAAAATCCTCAGTGCGACAAACTTATAAAAACACTGGTGAATTTCAATGTTGCACATTTCGTGGAGCATAATCAGACTCTTGAGGACTACTTTATGAATTTCTACAAGAGCGACAAAAGTTTCGGAGGTATTGCAGATGGAAAACGTAATTGAAGTAAACCGTCTTACAAAGGATTACGGACAGGGAAAAGGGATTTTTGACTTTGATTTTTCTGTGAAAAAAGGGCAGGTTTTCGGGCTTGTCGGCACAAACGGCAGCGGCAAAACAACCACAATCCGCCATATGATGGGATTTATAAAAGGCGATTCGGGAAACGTGAAAATAAACGGTCTGGACGCGTGGAAAGATTCGGCAGAGATAAAAAAGCTTGTCGGATATATTCCAGGGCAGATTGATTTTCCCGATGTCGGTTCGGGAACTGCTTTTCTTAAAATTCAGGCGGATATGCTGGGTATGAAAGATTTAAGTTACATGAACGAGCTTATCGACCGTTTTAAGATAGATATTACAGCTCCGCTTAAACGCATGAGCAAGGGTATGAAACAGAAAATGGCTATAGTGGCGGCGTTCATGACACAGCCGCAAATCTATCTGCTTGACGAGCCGTCAACAGGTCTTGACCCGCTTATGAGAGATACGCTGATTGAGGTGATACTGGAGCAGAAAGCACAGGGAAAGACGATTTTTCTTTCCAGCCACATTTTCAAGGAACTTGAAGATACCTGCGACAGCGTAATGTTTATCCGCAACGGAAAAATGACAGATACAGTAAACAAAAGTCAGTATGAAGCCGAGCCGCGTGAAACCTATACGTTTACTCTTGGTTCAGAGAACGAATATCTTGCTTGCCGTGAATATGTGTCGGAATTTATCGGCTTGCACCCAAAAGACGGTGTTCAGTGCTGGAGAAGGCATCATCACCATATGATTACTTTGAATCTGCCTGTAAGACTGCTTAACGAAATGTTTGCAGTATTTGCAGACTTCAATATATCGGCGCTGAACAGCGAGCCGTTTACCCTTGAAAAATATTACACAACAATTATTGAGAATATGGAGGAAAAATAAAATGATCAGTTTACCGCTTATGAAACAATCAATTAAATCAAACGGAATACTTCTGGGAGTGTTTACAATTATAATGGGAGTGCTGCTTGTGCAGTTTGCATCTATGGAAATGACGCAGTTTCTGCTGTTTCTTATTCAGTACGGAATGATGGCAATGATTCTGCCGTCGATTTACATTCTTATAAGTTCAAACAAGCTGCTTGCAGGGCAGGTTGACAAAGGTTCAATGGCATACGTACTCTCAACACCAAAAAAACGCAGTACGGTAGTTCTGACGCAGCTTTGTTTTTCTGCCGTTTCTGTAATTCTTATGTTTGCCGTTTCGACAGTTCTGCATTGCTTGGTTAATAAAATCGTTCCGCTGACTCTGGGGCAGGCGGGAATTACCGATCAATCTCTTATGGCAAATGACCTTACGTCTGCCATGATTATAAAAATCAATATTTCGGCAATGCTTGTGTGCCTTGCTGTCAGCGGCATATGCTTTATGTTTTCGGGAATTTTCAACCAGTCGAAGTATTCAATAGGATTCAGCGGTGCTTTTGTCGGAGTAAGCATTCTTGCAAATATGATGGCTATGTTCGGTTCATTGGGAATTGACGCTCTTGAAAAGTTTAAGTACCTTTCATTATGTACTCTTTATGACTACAATTCAGTTCTGGCAGATACAAATGACTGGATTATCAAATCGGCTGTTGCCTTGGGAATTGCCGTAATTGCTTACATAATCGGAAGTGTGCGTTTCTGCAAAAAAGATTTGCCACTTTAAAGTAGAAAATAAATGTTCAAAGGGCTAACTTTGGTATCGTTGATTATATCAATTGTACTTTTTGTTTTTGGTGTTGTTTCTAAATGGTATGGTATGCCAATTTCATTTAAATTGATATGTATAGAAATATTTTTAATATGAGCATTGGTCTGCTATATCAAAACGTGCTTTATATTGCTTATTGCTGATTCTTTGTTTGAAGTTCCACCATGTACGAAAACATATAAGTGAATTTAACATATATTTGATGAAATTAGTGATAATGATAACAAATTTATAAAACAATAAAAATAACCCACTGAAGATTTTCTTTTCAGTGGGATGTTTGTAGTTATATATTTAAATTTTTCTAACATAATCAAGACTAATCCACCATGCACCAGATTTAAGTTTTCCCCATTTTGGCATTCCGTGACCGTCCTTTTCATCAACGATAGTGTATACCTCTCCACGCTTAACAGTGCCAACTTTAGCAAAATTTGTGCCTGCTCCTTTACGAATATTAAGTACATTTGCTGTAACTTTTACAAGTTAAGAACCACTTGTATTTGACGGACTTTCAACAGGTTTTGAACTTTCATTAGAACCTAATCTTTTATTAACCTCATCAGCAATATACGGAAATTTACTTTCTAAATATGGACCTGGACAACCCGTGAGAGCAAACCATTTGTGCATAGTCAGATTGCCGTTTTTATTGCTCGTGAAATTTAATCTCTTGATGTTATTTCTCTTGCAGATGTCAACGCAAAGTTCAATAAGTTTAGCTAAAGCCTTATCTGAAACGTGCCAATTACCACCGATTTGGTCATTTGCTACTTCAATCGTAATTGCACGATTATCATTTTCTGCGTTGCTTGAACACCAACTTCTATTGCACTCCTCAACATACATTCCGACTCTACCATTGCTGTCAATACCATAATTACTTGATGCTTGACGACTTGTCGGAGCAAAAACTGCACCACACTGTTCAACGGTCAAATTTCATGCCATGTGATGAATTGTAATTTTGTCAATCACATGATTCTTGGCTTGTTACAGTTTGTCGAAAGCCTTGTGTAGTTTACTAATTTTTAATTACTCATTATCATTTTCCTCTCTTTCATGTAACTGTTCTAAAACTTTTTTGATTTGTTTAGGGATAGGAAGTCCCAAGTGTGAGGCATTTTCTAAGAGCCACACTCCCTCATTTTAAATGTAAAAGAAAATTACTACCGTTCGCAAAACGCTGCCTGTGAATATAATTTTCGTATCTAAAATGTGAGCAATTCCCACCAATAAAAATATCATAACTTTTCTGCAAATACCCTTAAAACCTACATCACTTGATAGCTTTTTATCGGCAACGGCATACATTACGCCCGTTATGTAGTCGATAACAACAAACACTAAAAGTGCAAAAATCAAGCCGTCACCACCTCCCAAGAAATATACTAACCACCCTTCTAAAACTGTAAAAATTGCCTAAATGCTGTTCCAGAACTCTTTCATAAATTTAACCTCCTTCTTCCTGCAAAATATATGTAATTTTCATCGTCTTATCAGCCGTCTTTGTGACGGGAGTATCAAGATTATTTATAGTCGCAAGATAATTACACATCATGTACCAACCGCCATTTGCACGCTCGTTTCTGTGCGTACAATCAGCATAAAAAATCAAAGGCTCGCCCCTTGTTGGAGTGTAAGCATAATTATTCCAAGAATTTAATAACGCTGTATTTTCGGGCGGCAAAACCTCGTTTGTATAAGTGTTTGCAATGACAGTTTGGTTGCGGCTGCTGTTGTAATAAATCCTACCATTTATTGCTAATTTTGCTGCTCCGTCTATTTTTTCAATGTTAATTTTATTGAGTTTGACAACGTTTGCAGAGTTTGAAATTTCGATTTTATACACATCGTGTGGAGTGTCTCAAGTCCTTAAAAACAGCCAATTATCATACACATAAAAGTCTCAGCAATCGTGGGTTCTGAGGTAAACACCGCTTGTATTTGCAACTTCAAATTGTTCAATCGTCCACTTATCAACACGGATTTTCGTAACAAGCATTTTAGAATTTGGAGCAAGCGAATCACCGCTATGTATACAAATAAACAGACAGTCGCAGGTGGGGTCATAGTTAAAACCAATGTGGCCATAAGTAAGTTCAATCGGCAATTTCTCAAGGTCAATTTCCAGGGTTTTAGGTTTTGTTTCATATGGATTACCAAACACGCAAATTGATTTTAAAAAAGCACGTCTTTTAATAATTTTAATGTGCGTTTTATCGACAATCTTGAAATAATAACATTAATCTGCCTCTTTGTCAATCAAAAAAAGAGCCTCAGTTGTGCCTGCTGAAACTCCCGTATATCTGCTGCCCGTTAATGCTCTCGTGCAGTCCGGGTGAATGTATTGAAGCGTGTCATCACAAAGATGTTCAAGCAATGGAAAATCGTCTTGTCTTTCGGTATTTTTGCCGCCATATGACGTAAAACCGCCGTGTTTATGGGTCAAACAAATGCTTGAAATTGTGCCGTTTGCTTGATTTGTTGCGAAGTCATAAACGTACTTGACATACCTATCTTTTTTGTTAAATTCCGACTCAACTTGATTGTAATTTCCACGATAGGTATTTTTAGTGTTGTTTAAAGTTTCATAAACCCCACAGCCGATTAAATTAGCGTTGGCAGGAGGAAAATAGCCGTCCGGATTTTCCTCAATTGGAACGTTAAAACAAAGCAAACCGCCTAAAAGTTTTTCGTGATATGGTGCAAAATCTTTGAACATTCTTGTTGGACTATACTAAAACAAGAGATGTATTACGGTACTGCTTACTACAGTTTTGATAAACTAAAAAAGCTATTGAAGATTATATAAAGTATTACAACGAGAAAAGAATAAAAGAAAAACTTGGATGGAAGAGTCCGGTTTAATATCGACTCTCTGTCTTGGCTGCATAAAAAATAGCGTAGCAGCTATTTTCTACTACGTTATAATAATGTCTAACTTTTTGGGGTCACATCAGTAATTGGGTGTTTCATTAGGCTAAGGTTTGTGGGATAAAAAATCAAGTGTCTTTTTTTACATCAAGCACACCAACGGTAGGGGTTTGCTCTATTGCAAGTGTTTGTCCCATTCTTTCAAGAGTTCTATCAGCAGCAGCGGTTGCAGTATTAACCCTGTTAGTATTGTTTGTATTGATTCTTTTTATATCTTCATTCAATTCTGCAATGAAAGCTTTGGCTGCATTGATAATATCTTCAGTCTGAGCAATAATCATGTCCTCACGTTTGATACGAATTCTTTCATTGTCAGCAAATCTTTTGCCTATTTCCTCAAGCTGATCATCGCACTGTTTCATTGCTTTTTCTTGGAGTGCTTTATATTCTTCTGTCTTTCGTAAAACAAGTTCATGTGCTTTGGCAACTAAGGACATCTCTATATGACTGAGATTATCAGCAATAGATTTAGCATCTTCAATTATGCTTCGTCTATATTCAATAATTGCGTTAAGAATACACTCATTACGTTCAATTTCCTGCATACCAATCAAGTGATCAATATCAGAATCCCAACGCCGTTTATCAGCTTCCAACTGGGCAAGCTGTTCTTTTTTTCTAATTTCAAGTTCAACTTCTTGCTCACGTTTAGCAGATTCAAATTCAGCTTGCTTTAAAGCATCGCTTTTTTTACGCTTATCCTCAAATCTTCTTAGTGGTTCGGTTACCCAAGAACAAATTGCTTTTACAGGCTCATAGATAATATCGTCAAGCTTGTCAAACATATCTAAAAATGCCATATTAACATCCTCCTTTATTCTTCATATTTTTTGATTAAGCATTCAAATTGTTCCTTGTGTTTTTTTAATAGCAATTTCAGCTTATTACTGTTCTGTTCCCATTTTTCAGAGAAAGTAATCATTTCTTGAATGGTTTTCTTTTGAGTTTGAAGTATATCAGGTATCATCAATTTTGACAGTATACCTGTTGTTGTCCATGAAGTCATTATGTTACTAAAATACTCAGCATAGAACAATGTGAACTCCTTTTTTTGATCTGTGCTGTATTCTGGATGACTTTCAAGTATTTCTTGCATTCTACTCCAGTGATTATCAAGCCATTCAATTAAGTAATATTGAAAATACAATGACCGCAATTCTTCATTCATTTCGTGTAAGCCACTATATATATAGTAATTATTACAAGAATCATCATATATTTTTTCACGTTGTTCCTTCATAACTTGTAATGACGCTTTTACACAGAAACGATAATCATAGTTCTTTAGCATATTTACACCTTATTAATTATTGACTCCATTTCCCGCCTAAACTCCTCAAGATTGCTTGTAACATAATGTGAGATCAATGATTCACTAGTTGCAAAGCTGTTTTCAATATTGGCTCTTAGCTCCATAATCCACATTTGCTTTGCTTCTTCTGAAAGAATTTCATCGTCCATAATTGATTTTTCAATTTTAGGTAGTTTTGAGCTATAAAAATCAGTTCGTTCTTGACGAAGCTGACTCATCATGTTTTCGATTTCGGCTATTTCTACCTTGAAATTACGAAGCAACTTCATATAGTGTTCTTCATAAGCAATCAGCGTATCTAATTTTTCACTTTTATATTCAGGATTAACAGGCGTAAACACATTAAATAAATTACCCATTTTGAGACCTCCATATATTTATTTTGACAATCCCGATAATTTCGATAATTCTTTCAGTTTCTCCAGCCCTTCTATTGTAGACAGTTCAGATAATTGAGCAAATATTGCAAATTTAGATTTAGCAGAAGCATCAGGTATTTTATCGAGTAATTCTGGAAGGTCAGCTAATAGCTTTAACAAATCTCTCTGGCGACTACTTATTACTATCGTTCTGATTGTACTACCAAAATTTATAGGTTGCTTATATCCTTGACTACTCGCATTGCTTCTTCTTGAAGATTGGTTATTGGGCTTTCGTCCTGCTGTTCCTGAAAACTGGCATTGCTTTGCGATTGGGTTTGAAGCTTTTTCTTGGTGGAAACCCGATGTGTGATTAACAAAACCATCCCCACAAGCAGAGCAATTGCTATAGCCAGTATAATCCTCCCGCTTGTGGGGAACGCTTTTTTTCCTTCACGATCTCCCTGATCTTGCCTATACTGTTCTGCACTATGGTAAACAGTTGGAGTGTCATTATTATTTATAGGTGGGTGAGGGGATGGATTAGTATAAAGAACTCCATCTGAGTACTTGGTTGAAGAACTATAAACTTTCGAAACAGCATCATCATTGGCAGAATTACCAGTTGGTTTTGTTTCTTCTTTCCTAAGAGAACTTAAATAATCTTCCACAGAGATACCATAAAGGCTTGTATTCTTGAAAATAAAGTTATCAGTTAGCATTTCTGGTAAAACATTTGATATAAACGAACTATCATTAGTGGGATTAGTAACTAATTCATGATAATAGTAATTTATTACATCTTGATATGAATTTTCATCATAATTCTTTAGGAGAACATTGCCCTGATTATTGACCGTTTCTGGAATATACTTATCAGAATACTCTGTAACATTCAGTTCAATTGCTTCATCGCCATTTAGCATTTGAGTCTTTGTTGTTGAATTAAGCCATTGTTTTTCTAAGTATTTCAAATAAATTTTATAGGTTTCGTAAAGATCAACATCGGGGATAAGAGAGTGGTTTTCAATGCTTGACTTCTTCACTGCAAATCCGATAAAGAACGTAATTGGTCTGCCTGCTTGATCGCTACCATAATCTTTATAGCTAAAGTCAAGATCCGCAATACTTCTATCTTTTAATATACGCCCAATAAGTGAAGAAGTAACACAAGCTGTGCCGCCATATATAATATAGTCACCAACAGTAAATACAGCGTGTCTTAATCCATTAGAATACTTAACTTCATCCAAAGCTACCGAGACATACCGAGCAGCGACTGTATAATCCAAATCGCTTGGTCTTACCAAAAAACCAGATACATAATCACATAGCTTTGTTCTGCTATAAATTAAAGGATAAACCTTCATAATTCCACCCCTCATAGATTAAATCCCTCAAATCTGCTCTGTTCTATGCCATTAATAAAGCACTTGAAATTAGGACTCTCAGCCTCAAGTCTGGCACCGAATTTACAAAACAAGGCCTTTGTACTGTCAAGTAAGGCTTGGTTGGATTTCAAAGCATCTCCTGCAGCTCTTGCTTGCTTACGGCAACGTTCGATATATTCTTCATCTCTAAATATTCTCCATTTACTCAATTCTTTTGTAGCACTTGAATCAAATGAAGCTTTCTCTCTTAAGAAATTGGCGTTACCAGCCTCAATATCACTTTTTAGAACAACACATCTGTTGAAGTATTCATGATAAGAGCCAATAAAGAACGGAATATGAATATTAACAGGTCTAAAACGTCCCTTGTATTTATCATCACTGATTGTATCACCTAATGATACAGCACAGATGTAGGAATATGTTCCCTCTGAAAATGCAAAACTAAACAAATCTTTAATAACAGCGGCAATTTCCTCGTCGCTCACATATCTCTTGCACAAGTCTGCTTTCGTCACAACAAAGACGATAGGAGGAAGATTTCCACCATGTGTGTCTGCAAAATCCTGAATAATAGGAGTAACAGTCATTGCGCAATCATAATACACATTTTCTTTTCGTTCTTCTCTATCATCATTGCAGAATGATTTTCCATCAACAAAAATGTAGAGTGCAGTTGATTCTGCAATAGATTCCTTGACTTGTGCATAGGTATTCTCTCGTGATCTGAGCAAACCACCAGCGTAGTCAAGCATTTCAAATGTGATAATCTTCTTTGTCTTGTAGCTTAATTTAAACTCATACGACCTTGTTGTTGTTTCGTTTGTTGCTGTTGGAAAACGCTCCTGACCTTTGGGTTCACGAAGAGTAAGTATATCTCTTTCTAATTTAGTTCTTGTTTTATTATCAGTCACTAACGTAAAACCTTCAAATCATGCAGACATTTTCATATACATCGCCGTAATATAACAAGTTTTGCCGGCAGATGTCATTCCGATCATTGTATATTTTGTATCAGCCATTGTGAAACCTCTTTTTTTTACTTTACTGTAAGATGTCATTAAATCTATATAGTGCAAACACTACATTGTGTTTTTAAGTTAATCGAACATAACTGGAAAAACATTTCTTAAGCTATTCATAAAATTGTTTTTCAATATTCGCCATTTGATTTCTCCCTTTTCTTTGCGTACCAGCCATGTATAAATATAATTTAATCATTACTAAACCATATGTATTTTAATTTAAACAAAGATATCTTTCGTAAAATATTTTCTTTTGCGAAAAATTATATTTCAACTTTCGCAAACCTCGACTTGTTTATAACAAATTCGTTTTCTTTCAACAAATTTATTATACCATTGAATTTCTTATAGTACAAATGTTCTAATGTGTCAATAGATGGTATTAAATTGTAATATTTGCACATATATTTTCTTGATAATGCTAAATATAGAAAATGTAAGTAATCCTATAAAAATATGTTGAAAACTGTCTATAATAGGCACAAAAAACATTCTATAATTTGCTGTTTTTTTATAGTATAAAAGGATTTATATTATTATTTTGTTAATTTTTTATTCTAATCTTGATTTAATAAGGTTATTTATGGTATAATTACAAGGTAAATTAAGGAAAGAAGTTATTGCTTTCCAGTTTAAATTGTCCTAGTAGAAAATTAAATATCGCTATGACAATAACCAATAATAATTTTTGAAAGGGGAAATGATAGTGATAAAAATTCACAACCGTATTATTGCAGGTACTCTTGCTGTACTTCTTGTTGGTCAATATGCAATATTTGGCGATGGAACGGGAAAAGGAATTTTCCATCCTGATAATATTGCTTATGCCACTGAAACTGTCAAGGAAAAGAAGAATCAAAAAGAACTTGCAAAAGAATTTGAGGACGCCATATCTGAACTTGGAAAAGTAGATTATTTTGACGTTTCAGATTCTGACAACAGAAAGGTCTATTCAAAAAAAGCATGTGCTAATTCCGCTGAAGAAGATCCAAGTCAAGATATTAGTCATTCCTTGACGGTTAGTGGTAAAGTTGCTCTTGGTGAAGTATCCGGAAATACAAGAGCAGATAATCCACCAATATATATCCGTATATTTAGTAAAGATTGGGAAGAAATCACACATAAAACTGTACATAATGGTGATAATTACAGTATTTCTATTGCTGAAGGGTACTCGGAAGCGTATAATGTCAAGTTTGAGTGCGACGGATATTTACCTTTTTATCTTAAAGATTATGGACTAGGTTCTTTTACTATTGGCTCAAATGGTTCTCACGATACCTTGACGCTTGTTCCGGGTGATACTACATATAACGCTGATGCAGACAATCAATGGAGTGATGATAACCTTAATGCTGAGGATGCACAATATGTTGAATCGTGTTTAGGTGCAGTAAAAGGCGCAAGTGATTTCAATGATATGTTTGATCAAGACGGTGACGGCAATATTTCACAAGAAGAAGTAGATGCTATGCAGGAGTATTATATAAATTTGGGTGATGAAAGCATTGATGTGCCTTCTAATGCTGCTTCGTATGATTTGAATGCTGACGGCGTTATTAATACAAATGACTATGTCGACTTTGAAAAGTTTGTAGATAATGTAATAACAAGTTTGCCTAACGCAAGAGATTTCGATGGCGATGGTGATATTGATTTTGATGATTGTAATGTATATTGGAATACATTTCAAACTGAGGATGGCTCAAATATTTATTCGCTATATAACCTTGACTTAAATTAAGTCTATCTATTCTTCCGGCACACATTCGATTGAGTTTATTAATCCTAATGGACTTCAAACTATTTTATGGGCTAATACTGAAACTTATACAGATGACGAAGGAAATTCTTCGACAGGCAGACGATTTAACTTCGATTATGTGGATGAAAACGGTAATTGCTTGGGTGTTATATTCCCGTATGGATATTCACCTGAAATGTATTGGTTCAGACCTTGGTTTAAAACGGCTGAGGATGAACTCACAGATTATCGTAAAGCGTGGGAAGGTCCAGACGGAGTTCACGCTGCTACAGGCAATTACAAAAAGAGCTTTAAGGATTACAGCGTTACGACTCCAGGTGTTGGAGCTGATTTTGTTCGTTCATATAATTCTACAAATCCTGAGGAAGGTTCTTTTGGTATAGGCTGGGATTTTAATATTGATGTAAGTAAGATTATTACAAGTGATTACAGTAATTATTTTCAAGTGGTTCTTCCTGACGGTTCAAATACAACATTTGAAAAACTTGGATTTAATAATTTTAAATGCTTAAACGCTCACAGTACTATAGAAGAAATTCAGGCAGGAAACAAATTTGAATATATAGTTACCAATGTTGCTCAAAGTCAGTATCACTTTAACACAGAAGGTGAGCTTGATTGGATAGCTGATGCAAATGGAAATAAGATGACTATTTCATCTATTGAGAATAATAAGAGAACGGTTACAGACTCTATCGGAAGAAAGTACTATATTTATTATAATGGAAATAATGAGCATAGAAGAATTACAAAGATTGAGGATATTAATGCTCATAAGGAAGTTGTTTATGAATATAACGATAAGAATCAACTTAAGTCTGCTACAAATGTAAAAGGTGCAAAGGAATCTTATTATTATGATAATAATGGTAAACTCAACAAGATTATTAACTGTTTTGACGAGGTTACTTTAACTGTTAAATATATAGATAACGGCAGAGTCGATAGCACTGTAAATGAACATGGATTAAAGCAAGTCTATGTATATGATAGAGAAAATTGCCAAACTGGTATGGAAGAATACAGTGGAAGTAAACTTTTAAAGAAGGTTACTTATGAATATGATGAAGACTATGCTATAATTGCAAACCATACTTTTGTAGATGGAAAAGAGTATGTTGACAAATCTGAATACTATAAGAATGATAAAGGCAAGAACAAATATGATGAAATAAAAAAGGCTACAGATGTTTCTGGAAATGTCACAGAGTATGAATATGATTCAAACGGAAATATTACAAAAACTATTAATCCTGATGGTACTTATACTCTTACAAGATATAATTCCAAAAATATGCCTCTTGTTGAGGTGGATGAGTTAAAGAATGTTACTATCTATCAATACGATGAAAAAGGTGTAAATGTTATAAAACAAGGCAGCAGTATTAACCCTGTTGCAAATGCTTATGATATGGTGAAAAACGATTTTAATCTTAACACGGTAGATTTTAGTAACTATGCTGTTACAACATATGACTATTATGAATACAGCGAAGATAATTCAACGGCTATTGCAGGTCTTATAAGAGCAACTACAGACCCTGAAGGGAATATTACAGAAAATACTTATAATTCTAATGGACTTGTTGAAACTACTATAGTTAAGGACAAAAACGGCAATATATGCAGTAAGATGTCTTTTGTTTATAATGATGCACTTCAGTCTTCAGAGATAAAGGAATATGTTGATGTTGCAAAAGGCATATACACAAAAACTGCCTATGAATATGATAATCTAAACAATGTCACAAAGATTATTACATATGGTACAGGCAACAAAGGTATAGTTGTATCATATGATTATGATGAACTGGGAAGAAAGATTGCAGAGTATACACCTAAGTATGCTAAGGATAAGAGTGTAGGTTCAACATACACTTTTAATCGTGGAAATCTCCCATTAACTATTACAGATGCTTTAGGCAACGTCACTTATTTTTCATATGATGCCTATGGTAATCTTGTTAAAACTGTTAATCCTGATGGTTCGATAAGCCTTACTGAGTATGACGCTCTTCAAAGAGAAAAAGCTACATATTTTCAAGATAGTGCTACTTCAACTAAACAGATAATTTCTAAGAATGAATATGAATACGTAGATGCTGATTATACAATCTATTCTTCTCTTGATAATAGCGAAACAAAACATTTATATGGTCTTAAGGAGAAAAGTTATGCCTACATTACTGCTGATAAGCAGGTAGTTACAGAAACACTTCAAGACTTTAGAGGTAATACAGTTTCTGAAACTGTAAATGGCAAGGTAAAGAGAACAAGCAATTACTATTCTAATGGTTCTCTTGCAAGACAAACTGACGCTCTTGGCAGTGCCACAAAGTATGAATATGGATTCTTGGGTGCTCTTACCAAGTTATATACACCGTTTAATAAGGACAAAAACGGAAATACTAACTATGCAGTTTCCAAAACAGAGTATGATAAAAACGGCAATGTTATAAAAACTATAGTTCCTGTAAACGAACAAGATGCTAAAACATCTAAGTACAGCGTTACTGAAAATAAGTATGATGGAGCAGGTAATCTTATAGAAGTAAAGCTTGTAGATTCTGATAACAAGACTGAAAATATTACAAAGTATACCTATGATAATGCAGGTAATGTTTTGAAGAAATATACAGGACTTTCATCAGAAAATGATAAGGATTATCTTCTTACAGAATATGAGTATGACCAGTATTTAAGACCAATTAAGACATCGGACAGTACAGGTTATATTTCAGGAAAAACAGAGTATGACATAAATGGAAATGTAATTAAATCTACAGACCCAAATGGAAACATCACTGTTAATACTTATGATGACTTAGACAGACTTATTAAATCAGAAACAACTAATAGTTCGGATTCTAACAATAAAATCGTTACCGCTTATGAATTTGATAGGCTTGGAAGAACAGTTAGCTCTTATGTAGGCAATGCACATGCATATTATGAGTATGATAGACTTGGACGTGTCGTAAGTGAAACAGATGGTAACGGAAACTTTAAAGGATATTTCTATGAAGGAATTTCTGATTATGTATCAAAAGCTATAACAGGCAAGAGAAACTTACTTTGCTACTCAACAGTTTCATATAATTATGATGATGAAATGAGAGTTTCGTCAATATCAGAATCAGGTAATGAGATAGTATCATATGAGTATGACGCAAACGGAAACAGAAGCAAAGAAACACTTGCAAATGGGATTACAACTGAGTATGCATACAACTGTATGAATGCTGTTGTAAACATTAAAAGTTTCAATGGTAAAGATGAAATATCTTCTTCATCATATAAATATTATTATGATGGCTCTGACTCTTGCAAAACTGTATCAGAAAATGGTATAACAGAAAAGACATCATATGTTTATAACAGTTTTGGTCAGCTTACAGAGGAAAAAATCGAAAATGGTTCGCTTACAGATAAATACATATATGCTTATGATGATTATGGCAACCGTGTAAAAATGACAGCAACCGGTTCTGAAAGTTTTACTACTGTATATAACTACAAAAATTCTGATAACAAGTATACAGCACTTCTTCAGAGTGAGAAAAAGACAGGTATAAACGAAAAAACTGATACTGAGGAAACGGAGATAACTGCTTATTCATACGATAAGAATGGTAACCAGCTTTCCAAAATATCAAACGAAAAGACAGAAAACTTCACCTATGATGCTCTTGACCAGCTTGTTGGTTATACAGACGGCAAAACCACAGCAAGCTATACTTATAACGCTGACGGATTAAGAGCTACAAAAACTGTAGACGGTCACACTGTTGAACACGTGTGGGACGGAAATCAGCAGATAATAGCTGATGTAGATGATGGTGAGGCGTACTTTGCAGACTGCTATTTCTTTGGCACAGGAATTACAGCAAAGTATAACTTTAAAATGGGCATAAAGTCAGATTACAATTATTACCGTAAAAATGCACATGGTGATGTTGTAAGCATTACAGACACTTCGTCAAATAATATAAAGACCTATAGATATGACGCTTTCGGTGTTGAAAAGAACATTGATGAAAGTGACACCAATGCATTCAGATATTGTGGCGAGTATTATGATTCCGAAACAGATACTGTTTATCTTAGAGCAAGATATTATTCACCTGAAATAGGAAGATTTATTTCTCGTGATAGTTATGCAGGCAATGCAGGTGACCCTCTTAGCCTTAATTTGTATACATACTGTCACAACAATCCATTGCTTTATTCAGACCCAACTGGACATTTTGCATGGCGCAATTCTTTGAACGGCATAAAACAGTGGGGCAAAGATAGAGTTGAAGACTGGAAATCAGGAATGCAAATTCTTGAAAATAGTAATTCTGGAGGCAAAATATTCGCAAGCTATTGTCATGGCGTAGTTGATACCATTGGTTCGCAGGTAACTGCAATCAAACACCCTGTTCAAACTGCAAAGGCTATTGGTAGTGGAATTAAATCCTTTACCAATGACCCTGTAGGCAGTATAAAGGGTACAGCAATAGAAAAATATAACTCAGTATGCAACTTTGCAAAAGATGTACATAATGGAAATTGGCAAAGTCTTGCAAACAAGACAGCTTATTCATTAGGTGGAACTTCTGTAGCTGTTGTTGAAAGTGCAATTGGAAAGGTTGCTTGTTCTAAAGCAGTTTCAAAACTCAATTTAAAAAAGATTACGAATAATGCTAAAATAGATTATAGACGTCGTGAAAATCAATTATATGATAATGGGGAAAGAATAGCTACTACTAAGCAAGTTCGAAATTTTAAAAAAGAAATGCATCGTAAGAATGTAAAGGTTGTTGTTGATAAAAAGAATCGAGTACTAGGAAATGGTGCAGCTGCAGGTTTTTGTGCTGAAAATAATACTATATATATTAGTAAAAAACCAGCTTTAGTTGATATGTATCACGAAAGCTTTCATGCAGAACATTGTTCTATTTTAGTATTTGAACAATATAATGCATTAAGCAGAATAGAAAAAGAAAGCTATGTTGTTAATAGAATAAAAAGCAACAATGGTTTTTTCAATGAAGCAGAAATTCGTACGAATAAAAAGTATTTGGAGAAGGTGAAAAGGGGAGGAAGATGATTTATAATATACAAAAATATAACTGTATGAATATTAAGTCAAATTTTTCATTAGAACAGCTTAATAAATTATGTAGAGAACATTTTAAAATAACAAGTAATACTAAGACAAATGTTAATATAAAAATTAATGTAGACACTTTAACATATTGTTCAAATTTATTTTATTTAAATGAACCAGTTTGGTTTATAGAAATCTATAAAAAGGTTGATAGAAATAAATGTTTTTTCTTTAGTAATGTAATTGTTTCCGATAATGATGGCAAGGTTTATGATTCATGTATTCCAGTTTCAGATATTAGGGGAAATACTCTGCTTGCGCTAAATGAAGTGGTTGATATTGCTGAAGAATATCGTAAGACAATTGTTGAAAAATATAGGGATAATTATAAATTATGTATTAGTTCTATACTCTATCAAATTGATTATGTAAATTCATCAAATGATTATGAACCAGTATGGATTATACCTGTTGAAAGTGAGAAAGGAAAAATTTTTTCTGATCCTTGTCACTATATATATATTTCTGACTATTCTGGTGAAATAATATCTATTATGAACTGTCATGGTAGAGAAATTAATATATAGAAACAACCAAGGAACACCCGTTCTGGGTAGAAGGACAAGGCTGGACAAAGGCTAAATTCCTTGAAACAGGGG
>CANRLN010000112.1 GCA_947631445.1 uncultured Clostridia bacterium | reverse complement strand
CAAGAATTTTTCAAAAAACAGTTTGAAAAATATGACACGGGAAATATAGGCTTTAATATAATTTTAGGCTTGCTTGACGGAATTTTGCAAGGCTTAATTGGCATTGGACAATGGATAATTGACCACATTTTCAAGCCTATTTGGAACGGCATCAAAGACGCTTTTGGTATTCATTCGCCGTCAAAGAAAATGGGCGAAATAGGCGAATTTTTGATTGACGGACTTTTCAATGCAATTTCTGACGGCATAGACAAAATCAAAAATATTTTCAAAAAAATGCTTGACAAAATATACGAGGTTTTTCAAAATATCGGCGAATGGTTTAAAGAGCGTTTCAATGACATTAAAGACGCTTTTATGAATGCTCCGACTTGGTTTTCTGACAAATTTTCTGATGTTTGGAAGAAAATTAAGAATGCTTTTTCAAGCTTAAAGAAATTTTTTAGCGACAAATGGCAGGATATAAAGGACGTTTTCGGGGGCATTGGCGATTGGTTTAAGGATAAATTTGGCGGTGCTTGGACAAAAATAAAAGAGGTTTTCGGCGGTGTTGGCGACTTTTTCGGTGGCATTTGGGACACAATTAAATCTAAATTTTCGGACATTGGCACAAAAGTTGGTGACGCTATCGGAAGTGCCTTTAAAACGGCTATAAACGCAGTTTTAAGCACGGTTGAGGGTGCAATTAATTTTATTCCAAACACAATAAACGGGGTTTTGCAAACGGTTACGGATATAACTGGAAAAGAATTGCCGTATATGCCAACGGTTGAACTTCCCCGCCTTGCCAAGGGCGGTTTGGCAACAGCTCCAACCCTTGCAATGGTCGGCGACAACAAAAATGCAAGGGTCGACCCCGAAGTTATCGCACCACTTTCAAAGCTTGAAAATATGCTTGAGGGTGGTTCTAACAGTCAAGTTTTAGCTATGCTTTCCGAAATTATCAGCATTTTAAAATCGCAGGAATTGACCGTCACGGGCGAATTTGACGGCAGGGAATTGTGGAAAGCATGGACTACCATGTACAACGAAAACACGGTGAGAGGAGGGTTATTTTAATGCTTAAAGTGTGGGTTTCGGGGGTGGAACTTCCCTCTCCCGAAATAACATCAACCGCAATTAACTACAAAACATGGGCATCTGGCACAGGGCGAAATCTCAACGGAAAGACAGTTGGTTTTATTTTATGCACAAACTGGAAATTACAACTAAAATGGGGATTGCTTGACAAAAATCAAGTAAATCAAATAAAAAATCTAACACAAGGAACTTACAATAGCTTTTTTAATGTGTATTTTGAACTTGATGATTTTTCATATTCTGGGACTTTTTATTCAAGTGATTTTACATATTCTCAGCAGGTCGAGGGCGGTTATTACAAGGATTGTGCAGTCAGTTTGATTGAACAGTGAGGTGATTTTTTGTATAATTTTGAGGATTTGGAGCAGACGGAAGAAAATCAAAAAGACATAGCAAAAATTGAAAATCTAATTGAGAACGGCAATTGTGCCGTTAAGGTTTGGTTTGATTTTGACTATGACGGCAAGTGTGAGGAAAAGGAAAATTATGCAAGTGAGGCGGATAAAAAGAAAATAATTGATAGTGAAAGCATAAAAAGTGTTAAACTTACGACTGGTTCGGGGACAAATTCGGGGCTTGCGGTGGGGGCAGTTCTTTCAAATTCGCTCACTGCAACGCTTGATTTGCCTTATAAATTCGCCCAATTTTATTATTATAATAATCTTATTGGAAAAAAGTTTCAGTTGCGTTTAAAATACGAATATATCGGTTCAGACCAAATAACTTACGGTGAACTGTCAAAATTCACCTATAATGAACTTTCAGAAATGACTGTACAGGAAATAACAGATTTGAAAAAAATCAACAATTCAATTCCAATGGGAGTTTTTAAAATTTATGAGGCAAAAAGAACGAAAATTTACAAGTCGGGAAACTTTGGTGCAGATATTTATAGGGCAGAATACAGCATAAAGGCTTGCGATGCACTGGGCGAATGTGATGTTGAATATACCCCGCAAAGTGATTTTGAAAGTTCTGTTGATGTTGAAAATACTATTTGTGAATATTTAGGAATAGATAGCAAAAGGGTGAGCAAATATATTTATCGTTGCAAAAATAAGAAGATTTATAAGCCTAAAAATAGCAAATCGTATTGCTTTCAAGGATTTATTTTTAGGTTTCCGCACAAGCCACCAGACAAAACAACAATGCGACAAATGTTAAGCTATATTGCAAGTTTACAGGGCAAAATTGCTGTGATAAATCGGCAAGGCGAGCTTGAATATCGTTGGTATGATGATAGCGAATTGGAATTAAATTCAAATACTATGAGTGCTATCCAAACCGCCGAAAATGATATTTTTTATAGCGGTCTTGAATGTAAAATTGACGATAAAACAAGCTTAAAATCTGGCGATTATAAGGGTAAAATTATGAGTTTTGAAAACCCATATATGACACAAAAAATGCTTGATGAGATAAGAAAAAATATTTTATTAGATAAATTGAATCGTCCAAAATTAAAATTTAGATGCACTAAAATATCTCAAATTTTAGCCGACCCCCGACTTGACAACTGGGATATTGTAACAGCAAAAAATGAAGTGAAAGAAAGTGTAAAAGTGCCAATATTGCGTGTAGATTACACGTTCAATGGCGGTTTTTCGGCAAATATAGAAAGCGAGGTAAAATAAATGGCAGAAAATGTAGAATATTATGATGGACAGTATACAGGCGAGGAAATAGACAAGGCGGTGACAATAGCACTTGCCAACAAGTCCTATCCAATTCAGCTTAAAATTATCATTCCAGCAAGATATGTAAGCACTCCACATTATGACATTACAATAACTGTGCCAGTCGCTTTTTCTGACGATAAACCAATTTCAACCGTCTGCACAAAGGCAAATCAAGTTAGCAACGTAGATATAAATGTGACGGTGGGAGGTCATAAAATCAACGAAAACGGCGAAACGGAAGTTATATTGTGGATTGTGTGTGCAAATGTAGACACAGAAAATAGCAAAACGGTTATATTAAACTGTATTTTGTCGCAAATAGATACACCGACAGTTGAAATAGAAATTTCGGAGGATACACAAAATGAAACAAACACCTAACTTAAAGCTTAATAAGCCCGATTTTGACGATTTTTTTTATATTGATGATTTTAATGAAAATTTTAATATTATTGATAGCAACATGAAAGGCGGAAGGGCAAAAACGGATTTAAGCAATTTGGAAACAACAGATGCAAACAAACAAATTTTTACATATACGGAGGTAACAGAAAATGGCTAAAAACTATGGAACGATTACAATAATGGAAAATAGTAATGACACTGAAAATTGGGCAACGAAAATTGCCACGGCGATAAGTGGAATTATTGGGGAACAACTCACAGTCTTTATGGACAATAACACAGCTTATTTTAGAGCAGGAGAATACAGAATATTCAGAATTCCCAGCGTTTCGGGGTATTATTTTTATATGTACGCTCAAAACTTGCCAGATAAATTTGACTATTTTATTCCTATATCACATGAAAACAAAGTGATACAATTAAGCTATATTTCAAGAGGAAACACGCACTTTTTGAAGTTTTCTCCGCTTTATAATACATCTGGTGGCAGTACCAGTTTAGCATTCATTTTGCATAAAGATGGCACGGGTTGGGAAATTGCACCAGTTCAAAAAAGCACTGAAAATTTGCTTGATTTTTATAATATTACAACGAGTGAAAGAACGCATCTTGCAAATGTATTTGATTTTAAAGCTCCTGCGGGCAAAATTTATACAAGTAATGCAGTTGTGGCTAATAGTACCACAAGCGAAAGTTTGGGCGAAACAACGCATATTTTGGCTTGCTCCAACGTTGGATTTGATACAGATATTAGATTTAATGACAAAAATTATCATGCTATTGCTAAAAACTTTGTTATGGAGAAAACGGAGGACTAAACATGAAAAATTTGCAATTGATTTTTGCAACAATTGGGGGTGCAGTGGGGTATTTTGTGGGTGGTTTGGACGGGTTTATGTATGCTTTGTTAATATTTGTAATTTGTGACTATATAACGGGTGTTCTATGTGCAATTGTCGAGAAAAATTTATCAAGTGATGTAGGTTTCAAGGGCATTTGTCGCAAAGTTTTGATATTCTTAATGGTTGGTATTGGAAATATACTTGACACTCACATAATTGGCACTGGTAGCACTTTGCGAACGGCAGTAATATTTTTCTATATCTCAAATGAAGGAATAAGCTTGCTTGAAAATGCCACACGCTTAGGACTACCTTTTCCGCAAAAAATTAAAGACGTTTTGGAGCAATTAAAGGAGGATAAAAAATGACTTTTGATGAATTTATTAAAACTTATAATGGCAAAAAGATTGATTATGATGGTGTGTGTGGAGTGCAGTGTGT
>CANRLN010000111.1 GCA_947631445.1 uncultured Clostridia bacterium | reverse complement strand
CAAAGAGAAAATCAATGTTTGTTGACATTAAGAGATACCCTGCTCCCCAAACTTATGAATGGTGAAATTGATGTTTCAAATGTTACACTTTAAGCTGATAAATTATTGTTTATAAAATTGATTGACAAACTCTAAAATATATGTTATAATTATAGTAATATTTTTTTGAAAAGAGTGGATTAAAATAGATATTTTAAGAAAAAATCAAATTATAAAACTTGAGATAACCTGCGTTTGCAATGATGGGAATGGTCTTGGACGATTTGATAATGCGGTTGTTTTTGTGCCATTTACAGCAGTTGGAGATGTTATTGAATGTAAAATAGTAAAGGTAAAGTCAAATTGTGCTTATGGAATTATAGAAAGGATAATAACCCCTTCTCCAAATCGAATAGAGCCAACCTGCAATGTTTTTAAAAAATGTGGAGGTTGTAGTTATTGTCATATCGATTATAAAGGTGAACTTCAAATCAAGCAACAAAATATAGTTGATTCATTTAAGAGAATTGGAAATATAGATGCTGAATTTTTGCCTATTATTGGGGCGAAAGATATAGAAAAGTATAGAAATAAAGCACAATATCCAATAGCACAATTGGGAGATAAAATTGTATGTGGTTATTTTGCAAAACGTTCGCATAGAATTGTTGAAAACATTTCCTGTAATCTTTCACCGGATATTTTTGAGGAAATTTTAAAATTCACATTAAATTACTGCCAAATTAATAATATTAAAGGTTATAATGAACAAACTGGAAAAGGTTTGCTTAGGCACATATATATAAGGCAGGGTTATCATTCAAAACAAATAATGGTCTGTCTTGTTGTTACTTCTATAAATAGAATGAAAAAAACAAAGGATTTTGAGAATTTCGTAAACCTTCTTGTAGAAAAGTTTAAGGATATAAAAAGTGTTATACTTAATGAAAATTCTCAAAATACTAATGTTATACTTGGCGATAGAATTTCAGTAGTTTATGGAAAATCATACATAACAGATATTATGTGTGGAGTTAAATTCCAAATAGATAGTCGAGCATTTTATCAAGTAAACACTCAAATGGCTGAAATTCTTTATGAGCAGGCTATGCAGTTTGCGGATTTAAATGGTGATGAGATTTTGTTGGATTTGTATTGTGGTTGTGGAACAATAGGTCTTTCAATGGCAAATAGAGTGAAAAAACTTATAGGGGTTGAAATTGTTCCACAAAGTATAGAATCGGCAAAAGAAAATGCAAAGATTGCGGGTATAAACAATGCAGAATTTATTTGTTCTGATGCAGGACAGGCAGTAAAAAAACTTGCTTCAGAAAATTTGAAACCAGATGTTGTGATTGTTGACCCTCCTCGTAAGGGGTGTGACCAAACTACTGTTGAAAGCATTGTAAAAATGCTTCCTCAACGAATTGTAATGATTTCCTGTAATCATACTACTGCTGCAAGGGATTGTAAACTGTTTGACGAGCTTGGCTATAAAACACAAAAGATTGTTGGAGTGGATTTGTTCCCAAGAACAAGCCACGTTGAGTGCGTGGTATCTATGCGAAAGTATTTTTAACTAATTTTCGCTAACAACAAGTAACACGAAATAGCCTTAAACTTGCATTTTTATAGATTTCAGTAATTTTTATTAATAAGTAAAAATGTCAGTAAAACACATTTAACGTGTATAAAACGTGTACAAAAAAATATTTTAATTTACTCTTGACAAATCTAAAATTTTGTGATATAATAAAGTTGTAAGGTAGTTTTTACTTTTTCTGCCTTATAGCTAATGTCGGAAGCCTTAGTCTTTAAAGACTAAGGTTTCTATTTTTGTTAAGCGTTAAGTAAAGCAAAAGAAAGGGGCTGTCGCATTTTGCGACAGCCCCTAAAAAATAGTATAATCTGTTGAATAATTCAACGATATAATTATATCACACTTTTTGGCATTTGTCAAGTGTAGTGTTAAAAGATTTAATTATTTCAAAAGTTCATTTACTTTTGCCCGCACCTCATCATAGCTATAACCAGACTTTTCAAGCCTCTGCTTGCGTTCCTCGCCGTTTCCCCATTTGCCCGCAATCACTTCTTTTGCAACCGTTTCTATGATTTCTTTGCTTGCCGGCTTTGGTCTGAGAACCCCTGCAACCCCGTTATAATTATGTTTAATGCGGGTGCAAGGGTCGCCCCTACCTGTCCAGTTTTGGTCATAGGAATAAAAATATTTGGTATCGCCTACACCGTCACAAATTGCTATATGACCATAAGGCATTGACTTTGATTTTTTCCACACCATAATGTCGCTTTTTTTAGGCACGAAATCGGGAGTGTTTGCAATTCTTGTAAAATTCTTATAAAGTGGTGCAATATAATTAAAATTGTCGAAATAGGCGTGTGCATTGCCCCACGTACCCGCTTTAATTCCAAAACATTTATCTAAATATAATTTTATCAAGTCCACACACTGCACTCCACACACACCATCATAATCAATCTTTTTGCCATTATAAGTTTTAATAAATTCATCAAAAGTCAT
>CANRLN010000110.1 GCA_947631445.1 uncultured Clostridia bacterium | reverse complement strand
CTATACGCTTTACCATTGCAAGACCAAGTCCATTTCCCTCGGTGGAATGGGAAGAATCTCCCTGATAGAATTTATCATATATTCTTTCTCTTATTTCGGGTGGAATGGGCATACCGTCATCAAAAACTTTAAAAGTTATATTGCTTTCGGTTCGATATAGCTTTATAAGCATATTTCCGTTTTGTGGAGTGAATTTTATTGCATTGCTTATAAGATTTTGCCATATCTGCATCATAAATTCAGCATTGCCATAATAATTTATTTCATCTAAATCTATATCCATATTTATATTTTTTGCACTCCAAGCCGATTCCATTATAACTATAACCTCTCTTATAGATTCGTCCAGTGAAAAAATCTTTTTGTCTTTTATGGTAGTTTGATTTTCCAGTTTGGTAAGTCTTAAAATGTTGGAAGCAAGGTTACTCAGTCTTGTGGTTTCTGCAATAATTACATTTAAGTATTCATCTTTTTCATAATTGGTTAAGTCCTTGTTTAAAAGCAATTGTGCAAACCCCCTTATAGAAGAAAGAGGGGTTTTAAATTCGTGGGAAACATTGCTGATAAAATCCCCACGCAAGGTTTCAATGGAAGAAAGTTCTTTTACCATACGATTAAAATTTCCTGCCAATTTTCCAATATCGGTATTGTTTGGCACAGGAACGGTGACATCAAATCTTCCCTTTGCCACCTTGTCCATAGTATTGTTTATATTGCGTATCGGTCGTAAAATATGACGGCTTATAATAGCCGAAATGATAATACCTACAACTACACACAAAAGTGCAATTACTATAATGCAATAGGTTGCCATCCAATAGATATTTTCACGAATTTTTTGAGACATAACATAGATTTTGCCATTATAATTAAAATAACCTTTTATGTTGAAAAACATGAAGTTGGAACTAAAAGAAATATCGCCATTTTTAATTTGTATTTTGTTTTTGCTAAACTCCGCATCTTCCGCTTCCAATTCTTTTATTTCAAATTCTCCTGAGGAGGATATATTTATAATTTCCTCTGGAGAAAATTCTTTTGCCTTTGAAAGCACATCTATATTGCTATGCACAGTTGTCATTTGAGTGATTATATTTTTTATAAGGATTGGTCTTAACATACCATAAAGAGAAAATATTGCAATGGATACCATAATTGACATTACAAAAAAAACAATGGCTGCTATTTTAATTTGAAGCGAAGTTTTCATACAAAAATCACTGACTTATTCGTTCGCATTTATATCCAAGTCCCCTTACTGTTATAATATTAAATTCACGGCAGTTGCCATAACGTTCTCTTATTCTTTTTATATGAACATCGACCGTTCTTTCGTCTGCATTGTTATCCATTCCCCAAATTTCGTCCATAAGCTGTTTGCGGGTAAAAATTTTATTTGGGTGGGATAAAAATTTATAAAGAAGAAGAAATTCCTTTTGAGGAATGGTTTGTGGGTCGTCATCTCCAACCTTGACCGATTGGGCTTCATAGTCCAGTTCAAGCGAGCCTATTTTTAAAATATGTTCACTAACCAAATTAGAGCGTCTAAGCAAAGCTCCCACCCTTAAAATCATCTCATCGATATTAATCGGCTTAACCATATAATCGTCCGTGCCGACCTCAAAACCCTTTGCCTTATCCTCAAAAGTTTCCTTTGCCGTAACCATTATAACCGGCATTGATTTGTTTTGCTGGCGTATTCTTCTTGTAAGCTCATAACCGTCCATATTCGGCATCATAAGGTCGGAAATCATAAGGTCTATTTTGTTTTCGCCAACAATCTTTAAAGCCTCCACTCCGTCCATAGCAGGAAAAGGCACATAACCATGTTGCCTTAGGGTAAGGCTCATAAGTTTTCTTAGGTTTGCGTCGTCCTCAACAACCAATATATTAAACATAAAATCACCACTTTTTTGATATTAAGAATAAAATTTCGGCAAAAGCCGAATTTAATAAGCTTATTATACCATATTATTTATAGTTTGTCAATAGTAAAAAAGACGTTTTTTATTTACATTTTTTCAATTGCATAACTTGGTATAATATTTTTTACCCGAAAATGTGTAATAAAATTGTATAAAAATTGATTTTAATGTGAAATTTGCAATAGGTATTGACAAACGTTAAAAGATATGGTATAATGTAAATGTTATCACAATCATGGTGCGTTCTGCCAAGAAAGATGTGTGATTTTAAATACAAAATTTTTAAATAAAAAGGAGCGTTTATTATGGAAATTATGGATACAATAGGTTTTGTAAGCCAGTTTGACCCAGAGGTTGGAGCAGCTATGGATTCAGAACTTGCTCGTCAACGCAGAAACCTTGAACTTATCGCAAGTGAAAATATCGTTTCGCCTGCTGTTATGGCTGCAATGGGCAGTGTCCTTACAAACAAATATGCCGAGGGTTATAGTGGCAAGCGTTACTACGGAGGCTGCGAATGTGTTGATGTTGTTGAAGATATTGCCTGCAAGCGTGCTTGCGAACTTTTTGGTGCAAAATATGCAAATGTTCAGCCACACTCCGGAGCTCAGGCAAATACAGCCGTTTATTTTGCTCTTATCAACCCCGGCGATACCGTTATGGGAATGAGCCTTGCCGACGGCGGACATCTTACCCATGGT
>CANRLN010000109.1 GCA_947631445.1 uncultured Clostridia bacterium | reverse complement strand
CAAGGGGTGCATCTTGGGCAGAGTGATATAGAATGTGTCACCGCAAGAAAAATCATGGGGGAAAACGCTGTTATTGGCGTTTCCTGCCAAAATGTAAAACTTGCAAAGCAAGCACAAGCTGACGGAGCGGATTATATCGGAGTTGGGGCGGTGTTTAATACCTCAACCAAAAACAATACAATACCTGTTTCGCTCGACACATTGAAAGAAATTAGAGCTATAACCAAAATTCCAATGGTGGTTATTGGCGGAGTCAATGCAAACAATATTGACACATTCAAGGGAATGGGCATAGACGGTGCGGCGGTTGTCAGTGCAGTTGTGGCACAGCAGGATATAATAAAATCCGCTGAAAATCTGCTTTCACACATAAAAAACTGGTAAAACAAAAAGACTGTAGTCATCTACAGTCTTTTTTCTATTTGTTTTCTAAATGTTCTTCAGACTTAGGAGCTTGCTCCTTTTTATTTTTAGTTGGAAAAGCATAAATATCTGTATAAATTTTACTATTAAGGTCAATTTCTTTATCTTCTGGACGGCTCTCAAAAGGGGAAAGCACGTCTTTTGAATGGTCGTTTGGGTCAATTTCTTTAGGTTTTGAATGTTTTTCAATAAATTTAGCTATTTTTGGGGTGGCAACAGCAATAAGCATTACAATTAAAAGCAATCCCAAACTTTTAAGGGCAAAAGCGACCATAATTGACATGGATTCAGACATTTAGTTCACCCTTTCAAAAATTATATTTACCATCTCTCCCACATTCTTCATTCCTACAACTTCAGGCATAGAAAATTTTATACCAAATTCGCCCTCAACCGAAGAAATAAGCGAAATATGAGAAATACTATCCCATTCTTCCAAATCGTCCGCCGACATTTGAGGGGTTATATTAATGCTATCATCATCAAAAACATCACGGAAAATTTCTGTAAGTTTAGCTACAATTTCTCTTTTATCCACTATAATCAGTCCTTTCTATATTTTTTATTTGGCAATTGCCAAAAATGCGGTGCTTACAACAATCTGAACAATACAAAATCTTATTACAACCTGAGTATCCGACCATGCGAAATTTTTAGTTTTTCTAAAATGGTCATGCACGGGAGTTCTAAGACCCTCCATAAACTTCATAAGTTTAAAAGCACGTCTGACACCAAGTTTTATAAGCCCTGCTCCGCCGTCAATGATAAGTACTATGCAAAGTGGAATAAACATAAGTGGTGCGGTGCTTTTAAGGCAGGCAACAGCAATCGCAACCCCCAACGCTCTTGAGCCAGCGTCCCCCATAAGCAGCTGAGAGGGAGAACAGTTAAACCAAAGATAACCCACGATACAGATTATAAGAGTGGCAATAAGCATTAAAAAATTGCTGTCTGTTCCGAAAATCTTTGAAAGAATAAAAATGCTCCCAAAAGAAACAATGCAAAGGGAAGCACAAAGTCCATCTACACCGTCCGAACAGTTGGTAACGTTTATAGCACCCCAAACAAGAACAGCTCCCAAAACCACAAACAAGAATTTATTTATAGTAAAGCTTATTCCAAAAAGTCCTAAATTAATCTTACTGCCATTAAAAATATAATAGGTAAGGCTTGTTCCTACAGCTATTGCCAAATCAAGCAGTCCTTTTTTTACAGGACCCCATGGCATTTTTGCCGAGTCGTCCAAAAAGCCAGTAAGCATTGAGGCATATATAAATACAAGATAAAGCACCATTTCAATGCTAAGAGGAACAAACAATGCTGTGGCAAGAGTAAACACGGAAATTAAAATTATTCCCGCTCCTCGTGGCTTGCCTTTGGAAAGTTCACCGTTTACTGCATTGGGTCTGCCTTGGTCACGGGGAAGAAGTCTTGCAAAGGTTTTAATGGAAAAAACCGTCAGAGCAAAACCTATCAGTCCAATCACAAAATACCAGCTTTTTTCATCGGGACGTATAAGACTGTAAAGCATATAACTTAACCTACCTTTTTATATATTTTTTGCTTGGGATTGTAAAAAAATTATTTTAACAATTGTTTTCCCCGCCGTGGGCGGGGAAAACAAAAATATTACTTAAATTACTAAATTTTTATTAATCGCAAGCAATGACAAAATCATCATCAGCCACAGATATTACAAGTGAATGAATATTTTCATCACCCTTATCCAGAATAATATCAGCAATTTTATCCTCAATTTCGTTGCGGATAACATTTCTGCACTGTCTTGCTCCAAGCTTTGACGAGAACGCTTTTTTAGCAATCAAATCACAAACAGATTTATCATAAGAAAGTTCAATACCTCTTTCGGTCATAGGTTCTTTGTTTTCCTCAAGCATAAGAGCAGCAACATCAGAAAAGTTTTCTTCGGTGAGAGGTGAGAATGTGACAATCTCGTCCACTCTGCCCAAAAATTCGGGACGTAAGAATTTGCGGAGAGCCGACAAAGCTCTTTCTTTGGTTATATCCTCAGCCGTTTTGTTAAAGCCAACTCCCGAAGTAGTATCGGTTGAACCTGCATTAGAGGTCATAACTATAATAGTGTTTTCAAAACTTACAGTTCTGCCCTGTGCGTCAGTAAGTCTGCCTTCGTCCAAAATCTGGAGCAGAATGTTCATAACATCAGGGTGAGCCTTTTCAATCTCATCAAAAAGCACAACCGAATAAGGCTTTCTTCTTACCTTTTCGGTAAGCTGACCTGCATCATCATATCCAACATATCCCGGAGGTGAA
>CANRLN010000108.1 GCA_947631445.1 uncultured Clostridia bacterium | reverse complement strand
TCTGTTATATTTATTGCAGACAGTGCTTTTAGTTTTTGTGAAAATCTTCAAAGCATACAAATCCCAGATTCAGTTACTTATATTGGAAAAAGTGCTTTTTATAATTGCATAAACCTTGCAAACATAGAAATTTCAAACTCGGTTGTTTCTATTGAAGATAATGCTTTTAGCTTTTGTGAAAACCTTGAAAATATAGAAATTCCAAACTCTGTTATATTTATTGCAGACAGTGCTTTTAGTTTTTGTGAAAATCTTCAAAGCATACAAATCCCAGATTCAGTTACCTCTATTAAAGAAGGTGCTTTTGCGTATTGTAACAATCTTGCAAATGTAGAGTTTTCAAACTCGGTTGTCTCTATTGATAGTGGCGCTTTTCGGGATTGTTATAAACTTTCAGATGTTTATTATCATGGCACGCAGGAACAATGGAATAAAATTAGCATTAGTAATTATGGCAATGATTGTTTAACTTCTGCTAATATTCATTGTATTGATGATATAGCCGATAATAATCCAACTGATGACCAAACAACTGATATTGAAGAAGTCGTGGTTGGTGATGTTAATGGTGATAACAAAATCAATACTTTAGACGCACTTTGTATTTTGAAACAGGTAGTTGGTCTTAAAGATTTGACACCAGAACAGCAGAAAATTGCTGATACAAACAAAGACGGAGAAATTAACAGTAGTGACGCTTTGCAAATCCTCAAATTTGTTGTTGGAATTATCCAAGAATTTTAAAAATTAATTTTATATTCCTCACTATTCATCAATAGCGGGGAATATTTTTTATAAAAATTTATCTAAGCCAAAAAATTTCTCACCTCCACTTGACAAATTTCAAAAAATATGCTATAATATAAAAGATGTATAGACAGTTCATTCGTACCCTCCTGTCTTTAAAAAAAACCGTGGACGCATTCAGTGTAAACTATTCTGACTGTGCCTGCATTTATTTTTGGGTACAGTCATTTTTATTTTTTGGGGGCTTATATAGTGCATTATTTAAGAACAGAAACTTCTTTTGATTCCGCACATTTTTTAAGCGGATATAATGGAAAATGTAAAAATATACATGGTCACACATGGAAGATTGTTGCCGAAATTTCCAGTGAGGAACTTATAAAATCGGGTGAGTGCAGAGGAATGATTGTTGATTTTTCTGATTTCAAAAAAGCTTTGAAAGATTTGGCAAAAACCCTTGACCATACATTTATTTATGAAAAAGGAACACTAAAAAAAGAAACGGTAGATATTCTTGAGAGCGAGGGCTTTTCGCTTACGCCGGTTTGTTTTCGTCCCACCGCCGAAAATTTTTCAAAACATATTTTTGAGTGCCTAAAGCAAAAGGGATTTAATCCATATAGAGTGTATGTTTATGAAACTGCTGAAAACTGTGCTGTTTACGGGGAGTGAAAAAAATGAATTTTAAGGTTGCTGAAAAATTTGTGAGCATAAATGGCGAGGGGCAAAGGGCAGGGCAACTTGCGGTTTTTATAAGATTTGTCGGGTGTAATCTTGCTTGCAACTATTGCGATACCGCTTGGGCAAGAGATGATAATATTCCTTGTGAAATTTTAAGCGGTGAGCAGATTATTGACTATATAAAATCAACTGGCGTTACTAATATTACTCTCACTGGTGGAGAACCTCTCTTAAGAAATGGCATAGAAGAACTTATTAGACAGCTGACAAATTTGGGATTCTGGGTTGAAATTGAAACTAATGGAAGCGTTCCGCTTGTGCCTATTTATAAAAAAGATATCAAAAATCGTCCGCATTTTACTATGGACTATAAGCTTGCAGGAAGTGGCGAAGAAGATAAAATGCTACTTTCCAATTTTGAACTTCTTCAAAAAGATGATATTGTGAAATTTGTTTGCAGTAGTCAAAGCGATTTGGAAAGAGCGTGTGAAATTATTGATATTTATAATTTAAAAAATATATGCAAGATATATTTCAGTTGTGTGTTTGGCAAACTTTCTCCGCAAAAGGCTGTGGAGTTTATGATAGAACATAAATTAAATGGGATTAATTTTCAATTGCAGATGCACAAGTTTATTTGGAGTCCCGACAAGAAAGGAGTTTAAAAAATGGCAAAAAAAGCTATAGATAAAGAGGCTATAAAATTTCATGTTCGTGGCATTCTTGAGGCTTTGGGGGACGACCCAGAACGTGAGGGACTTTTGGAAACTCCCGATAGAGTTGCACGAATGTACGAAGAAGTTTTTGAAGGCATGAACTATACCAACGAGGAAATAGCAAAAATGTTTGACAAATGTTTTGAACATAATTCGGATAGCGAAGATATGGTTATTGTAAGGGATATTAATGCGTTTAGCTATTGTGAACATCATATGGCACTTATGTATGATATGAAAATAACCGTTGCTTATATTCCAAAAAGCAAAGTTCTGGGACTTAGCAAAATTGCAAGAATTGCTGATATGGTAACAAAACGGCTTCAACTTCAAGAACGTATTGGAAATGATATAGCCGAGATAATGCAGATGGTGACAGGTTCGGAAGATGTTGCGGTGCTTATTGAGGCAAACCATAGTTGCATGACCGCAAGGGGAATAAAAAATTCTACCGCCAAAACCTATACAACAACCTTGCGTGGTGAATTTAAAACAAGATTGGATTTACAAAATAGATTATTTTTAAAATAAATGGAGGATTTTTTATGAAAGCTTTGGTTTTATCCAGTGGAGGAATAGACAGTACAACCTGCCTTGCCCTTGCTGTTGAAAAGTATGGAAAGGAAAATGTGGTGTGCCTTTCCATAACCTATGGGCAAAAGCACTCAAAAGAAGTTAAGTGTGCAAAACAGGTTGCAGATTATTATAATGCTGAATTTATACAACTGGATTTATCGGATATGTTTGATTTTTCCGATTGTTCGCTACTTGCCCACTCTGACAAAGAAATTCCCCATGAAAGTTATGGTGAGCAGGTTAACAAAACGGACGGTA
>CANRLN010000107.1 GCA_947631445.1 uncultured Clostridia bacterium | reverse complement strand
AGGCTTTAAAGAAAAATGCGGAGGTGTAATATGCTTACAACGCTTGAATTTGCGGATTTTTTAAGTACGCTTTTGAATTTTGAAGATGTCTATGCAAACAATTTGGACGGCAACCAAGATAAATGTTTAGGTGTTTTTGACAGAAATTCGGGCAAAGCATACACGGCTATTGGTGGCAAACAATGCACCAAAACAAAGGCTTGCGATTTGTCGGTTTGTGTGCATTGGTCGGAGGTTGCAAGCGTCTGCGAACAGAAAGCAAACGAGATTTTAAAAATTTTATTGGACATTAAAAATTATGATTTTGAAGATTTTTGCATCAAGTATATTTCCTGCGATTTGCCCTTTAGTTTGGGCAAAAACGAACAAGGAATAAGCGAATATGCAATAAATTTTAAAGTTTATTACGAAAGGATTGATTAATTTATGGCAACAACAAGTGGAGTTTATCCAGTTTATGAAAATCAATTTAAAATTAACACAGCAGGTGTTGACGGAACAGACAAGGACGACGTAACCATTGCCGATATGGAAAATTTCAGCGTTTCTATTGACGGAAATATTGAAGAATGGAAACCATTTGACCAAGAGGGTTGGACAAGACGTTTGCTTACTGGAAAATCTATTACAATTAGTGTTTCTGGCAAACGAAACGTGGGTGACGCTGGCAACGATTATATAGACGGTCTTGCTCTCAAAACTGGCAAGGACGCAACAACAAAACTTACATGGACTTTCCCAAGCGGTGCAAAGTTGGTGTTAAAAGGCGTTGTGAGCGTTACCGAATGGGGTGGTGGCGACAGCACGGCGGTTGCTCCTCTTGCATTTGATATTGCATCGGACGGCAAACCGACTTTCACCCCTGCACCAGCAGTTTAAATTATTCAAGTGGTTGTTTCCAAAATAGAAACAGCCACTATTTTTAAAATTAATATTTAGAAATGAGGTATAAAATTATGGCAAATATGTACACACTTGATAAAAAATTTTTGGTTGGAGTTCCCGAAATTAAGATTGATGATGTGATTATAAAAGTCGACGATAGACAGAAAACCGTTAAAAAAGCTATGAAAATTATTCGTGATGAAAAGATTGAGGACGAAAACAAGCTTGACGAGGTTTTCAAGACTGTTATTAGTGAAGAAGATTTGAAAAAAATCGAGGATAAAGATTTGTCTTTTTCAGCGTATAATAGGCTTTTTGAACTTGTTCTGTCGGCTATGACTGGTGAGGACGAGGAGAAAATAGAACAGTTTCACAAATCCGAATAGCAAACCTTTTTATGATTTAGAATTTGACAAAGAATTAATTATACAATCAATCGCAAAGCAATATCATGTTTTGCCGAGCGAACAGGAAAACCTCCATTATAGCGACTGGTACAGGCTGGTTGCGGGAATAATGGAGGATACTCCACTTGGGCAGACTGTTTTAATTCGCAAAGAAAACGACAAAGAGGTGATTAAAAAAATGTCACCACACGAAAAAGAGGTGCGAAGAATTTGGTTTGAATTTACCCATAAAAACAAGCCTAAAACTTGCGAAAATAAAGAGGTAATTAAATATTTTGAAAATATGTTTGTGAGTATGTTTGGAGGTGAAAAATAATGGCAGGAGGCACAAGCGTTGGTTTTATTACGCTTGATTTAATTATCAAAGAAAATTTGCAATCACAGCTTGATAAAATTCAAGAGAAGTTTAAAAGTGGTTTTGAACAGCCTGCACAGAAAATGCAGGATAGCTTTAAAAATAGCTTTTCAACGGCTAAAATGGTTGCAGTCAAAAGCAGTGATAGCATAAAAAAGGCGGTTGAAAATGCCACACAAAAGGCAAATGATAGCGTCAGCAAGAGCAGGGAAACTATAAAAAATTCGTTTGCAAATGCGACACAGACCGCCGAAAATGCCGTAAATAAAAGCAATGAAAATATTAAGCAAGCCTTTGAAAGCACAGCTAAAACGGCGGAAAATTCCTACAAAAAAGCCGAGCAGGTCGCTGAAGAAACTTTAGACCAGAGGCAAAAAAAATATCAAGAGAATTTAAAAGCCGAGGAAGAAATGCTTAAAAAATCTGCTGAAACGCAGGAAAAAAGCACGGCTAACAGCGGTAAAAAAAGTTCTAATTACGGCTATGATAAAGACATGATGAAATATGTTGACGAGTACGAAGAAAAAGCGAAAAAGGCTACACAGAACGTTAAAGACATTGTTTCTAAGGCAACAAAAGAAATGTCAAGCGAGATTAGGGAGCGAATTGGTAGCTTTAAAATTTCGACCGACCCTGTCAAGCGATACCAGCAGGAAATTGACAGCTTGACGGGGAAACTTGACGGACTTCAAGCGAAATGGCAAACGCTAAAGCACGTTCAAGAAAGTTTTAGCGGTGATGATATTCTTTCATCAGAATATGAAAAGGTTCTTGCGGATATATCGGCGGTCGAAAAGCAGATGATTTCACTTCAAGGCACGATTGATAGGGTTAGGGACAAGGCTAATCAAAGCATACAAGAGAACAGCGACAAGGCAAATTCTGCTATTTCCGAAACTCAAGCAAACGCACAAAAATTTAATATTCCAAAAACTCCCGCCGAGCAATTGCAACAAACGCTAAATAATGCAAATGCACAAATGGACGAATTGCAGGCAAAATGGCAGGCTTTACAGCATGAAAAGGCGAATTTCAACGGCGATATTAATTCGGATAGCTACAAAAAAATGCAGTCGGATATACGTTCGGTAGAAACACAAATGACCTCACTTCAAGGGACTATTAGTAGCACACAAGAACGAATTAATCAATTAAATTTTGATAATCTCCCTAAGTGGCAACAGCAATTAAAACGAGTTAATTATGCAATTGCAAATTTTTTAACCCACCCAATAAGGCAAACCGCAAAGGGATTACAAGCTTTAGGTGGAGTGGCAAAGAAAACTTTTCCAACCATAAAAAAGCTTGCTACAAATGCCTTGTCGGCTTTCGGCAAAAAAGCAATAGAGCCGATAACAAGCCTAAAATCTAAGTTTGAGGCACTCCAAAACCCAGTAAAGAAATTTGGCAAAATGGTTGCCAATTCTGCAAGGCGAATTTTTGTAATGTATGGTGTGCTTAATGTCATGAAGTCAATCCGAAGTGCGATTGAAACCACCACAAAGGCGAATGACGAATTTTCAAATTCGCTGAACCAAACAAAAGCCAATTGCAATGT
>CANRLN010000106.1 GCA_947631445.1 uncultured Clostridia bacterium | reverse complement strand
AGAAACCGAAGAATACGGAATTTCAACTTTTGTATATAATCGTAAAGCTCCATTTAATCAGGATAAACTCTTTGACCTTGCACAGGATTGGTGGAGCAGTGTTATTCGTTGCAAGGGTATGTGTTGGTTCTCGGACGACCGCTCAACCGCTTATCTTTTTGAACAAGCTGGCAAACAGATTACTGCACAGCCGGTCGGAAGATGGATTGCTTCTGCTCCTAAGGCTCAGCAAAAGGAACTTTTAAATGGCAATTCCGAACTCCAAAAAACATGGGACGAAGAATACGGCGACCGTATTATTAAGCTTGTGTTTATCGGCAAGGGAATGGATAAGCAAAAGATTATTGATGACCTTGATGCTTGCCTTACAAAATAAAAACTTAAGCCACGCTTTTTAGCGTGGCTTTTATGTTTATATGCCAAAATCATCTATTATTAGATTACATTTTCAATTGGTCAACCTGCTTTGTTAAAAAATTATTTTTGTTTATTTAAAAAATATTACAAACAACATTTTTATACATGTTCTAAATAAAACTTATACTTGACAAATATTAAATAGTATGTTATAATATATTCAAGTCATTTTGCCTGCATAATGGGTATTGTGAGCTGAAATTAATTCAACAGAGAGGAGAATGGAAAATGAAAATGAAAGCCAATCAAGCAATGGTTGAATGTCTTAAAGCGGAGGGCGTTTCGGTCGTGTTCGGCTATCCCGGAGCGGCAATCTGCCCGCTTTACGATGCCTTGCTTGACAGCGATATAAAACATATACTTGTAAGGCACGAAGCTAACGGCGGTCATGCGGCTAACGGCTATGCAAGAATAACCCACAAACCAGCGGTTGCAATAGCAACAAGCGGTCCGGGAGCAACCAATCTTATAACCGCAATCGCAACTGCCTATGCCGATTCTGTGCCTATGGTGTGCATTACAGGGCAGGTTATCCGTGAGCAAATCGGTTCTGACGCTTTTCAGGAGGCGGATATAACCGGAGCTGCTGAACCTTTTGTAAAACATAGTTTTCTTGTGAAAAATTCGCAGGATATTCCTAAGGTTTTTAAGGAGGCTTTTTATATTGCAGGCTCGGGCAGACCCGGACCGGTGCTTATTGATGTTCCAATGGACGTACAGCTTGAAGAAATTGATTTTGAATATCCGCAAACTGTGGATATCCGTGGCTATAAGCCAACTATAAAAGGAAATTTCAATCAAATAAGAAGGGTTTCCTCTGCACTTGAGGAGGCACAAAGACCGGTTATCTGTGTTGGAGGAGGCGTTGAATCGGCAGGAGCAAATGGGCTTATTATAAAACTTGCTGAAAAAATAGGCTGTCCTATTGTAAGCACAATGATGGGTATGTCGATTGTTCCCTGTCAGCATGAACTTTTCTTTGGTATGTTGGGTATGCACGGCGTTAAAGCCGCTAACTTTGCTATTCACCATGCCGATACGGTTATGCTTGTAGGAGCAAGGGTAGGCGACCGCTCGGTCAAAACTCCTGTTAAAGTTGAAAACAATGCTACTGTAATACATATTGATATTGACCCCGCCGAAATCGGCAAGAATATGACAGCGGATATTCCGCTTGTCGGCGATGCTAAGAATGTTCTTGAACAGCTTATACAAGAGGTTAAACCACTAAAGCATAACGAATGGATAGAAATTTTAAAGCTTAAACAACAAAAGGATAAGCCTACTGAAATACAAGAGGGTACTGTAAATCCAAGAAGATTTATCAAAGAACTTTCAGAGGTTCTCCCCGATGATGTTATTATAACCGCCGATGTCGGACAGAACCAAATATGGACAGCAACCGGATATAATTTTAAGCAAAAGAGCAGACTGTTAACCTCGGGCGGTATGGGTACTATGGGTTATTCTGTTCCGTGTGCAATCGGTGCTAAGTTTGCTGCTCCCGACAAAACGGTTTGTGCAATCTGCGGTGACGGTTCTTTCCAAATGCAGTTTATGGAGCTTGCAACCGCTATTCAGTTTAATGCACCAATTAAAATTATTGTTATGACCAACAACCGCCTTGGAATGGTTAGGGAACTTCAAACAAACGGTTATGGTGACCGTCAAATTGGTGTAAGCCTTGACGGTTCTCCTGATTTTATAAAACTTGCACAGGCTTATGGTATTGAGGCATTTAGGGTGCAGGGTGAACAGGATTATGCAAAAGCGTTTGAACTTCTTGCAAAGCCAAACCAAATGTGTCTTATTGAATGTATGGTAGCGGAGTATACCCCTACTATTTATGCTGAATAATTTATTATTTATTTTTCTATATGGGGATTTTATGAGAATTTTAATTATATTTCCCGCTATAAGCGGGGAATATAAAAAAATATGACTTGAGGAGATTTATCTCCTAAAAATAAACTTTTCTCCCCCACAATGCTTGCAAAAAATATAAAAACAAATTGATAATAGTTATATATTAATAGTTTGGTAATTTAAACCGCACAAAAAATTAACAAAATTATGATATACTATGTTATTGTAGAGGTGGAATGGAGGATTTTTATGAAACACTCTATATCTGTGCTTGTTGAAAACAACGCCGGTGTTCTTTCGAGAATCTGTGGACTGTTTTCCCGCCGTGGCTTTAATATCGATAGCCTTGCCGTGGGAACAACCGATGACCCCGAAATTTCAAGAATTACCATTGTTGCGGATGGAAATGAGTATACCGTTGAGCAGATTGAAAAACAGCTTAACAAACTTGTTGAGGTAATAAAGGTCAAAACGCTTTCAAAAGATGAACTTCTTGCAAGAGAACTTATGATTGTAAAAATTTCGGTTACCGCCGAAAAACGCACTCAGGTGCTTACAATCGCTAACATCACGGGAGCAAAAGTAATGGATATTACCCTTACAACAATGACCCTTGAAATTGCCGATACATACGCTCATCTCTGTAAATTTCAAGAGCTTATAAAGCCCTATGGTATTATTGAACTGGTTAGAACCGGAACAATCGCCATTCAAAAGGGTTCTGAAACCATCACTAAAAAATAGGAATTATTTCCCAAAAGTATAAGGAGGCTATTTAAAATGGCAAACAAAATTTTCTATCAACAGGATTGTGACATCAATGTATTATCTGGTAAAACTGTAGCTATTATCGGCTATGGCTCTCAGGGTCACGCACACGCTCTTAACCTTAAGGACAGTGGCGTTGATGTTGTAGTAGGTCTTTACGAAGGCTCTAAGAGCAAGGCTAAGGCTGAATCTCAAGGTCTTAAGGTTCTTTCTGTAGCTGAAGCTACCAAGGCAGCTGACGTTATTATGATTCTTATTCCTGACGAAAAGCAGGCTGACCTTTATAAGAAGGAAATTGCTCCTAACCTTACAGAAGGCAAAACACTTG
>CANRLN010000105.1 GCA_947631445.1 uncultured Clostridia bacterium | reverse complement strand
CTGATTATGCCGGTCTGTGGACAGACGGAAGATATTATATTCAGGCGGAAAAACAGCTTTCTTCAAGCAAAATTGAACTGCAAAAACAAGGTCTTTCCACAACTCCGTCTATTATGGATTTTTTGATTGAACATTTGGGCATGTATGCCAATGTTGGCTTTGATGGAAGATGTGTAAGTTTTGAGTTTGCAAATATGCTTTCCAAAAAATTCAATATCTGCGATGTTGATATTGTTTCAGCCGTCTGGGAGGAACGCCCCCCTATATCAGCCGAGCCGATATTTGAACTTAATATAAAATATTGCGGAGAGAGCAGGGCAGATAAAATTTCCCGTGTTCGTGTTAAAATGGAAGAACTTTGCAGCTTTGGCTTTTTGCTTACAAGCCTTGACGATATAGCATGGCTTTTAAATCTGCGTGGAAACGATATTGCCTATAACCCTGTTTTTATGTCTTATTTATATTTAGATATGGAAAAAGTATATTTATTTGTTCAAAATGGGGTTATAAGTGAGCAGATTAAAACCACCCTTGAGCAGGATAATATAATTATTATGGATTATAACAAATTCTATGATTTTGTTGAAAATATAAGTGTTAACAAATTGCTTCTTGACAAATCCAAATGTAATTATAGTGTTATTAATCGTTTGCCCGAAAATATAAAAATAGTAAACCGAATGAACCCGACTGCTTATTTTAAGTCTATTAAAAATGCTACAGAAATTGAAAACGAACGACAGGCACATATAAAAGATGCTGTGGCACTTATAAAATTTATCAAATGGCTTTGTGATGTGGTTGGAAAAGAACAAATAACCGAAATCTGGGTGGCGGAAAAGCTTGAAGAATTTAGAAAACAGGATAAAAGCTATATGGGAGCTTCCTTTGCTCCAATTTGTGCTTACAAAAAGCATGGAGCAATAGTACATTATAGTCCAACGCTTGACACAAACAGTTTTATTTCAGACAATAGCTTTTTGCTTTTGGATACAGGCGGACAGTATCTTGAGGGAACAACTGATATAACCCGAACAATTCCTATGACTTCTAAACTTACTCAGCAACAGAAAACCGATTATACATTGGTTCTTAAGGGACATTTAAGACTGCTGAATTTAAAATTTCCTAAAGGCACTTGCGGTTATGCTCTTGATTCGCTTGCAAGAAGTCCCCTTTGGCAACATTGTCTTGATTATAATCATGGTACGGGGCATGGTGTGGGATATTACCTTAATGTACATGAATCCCCCAATTCTTTTACAGCACGAAAATCCTCTCTTAAAGATGCGGTTGCCTTTAAGGCAGGAATGATAACTTCTGATGAACCAGGACTTTATCGTGATGGCGAATATGGAATCCGCCATGAAAATTTAATTCTTTGTAGTGAATATAAAACCACTGAATTTGGCGAATTTTTGCAGTTTGAGCCGCTTTCACTTGTGCCTTTTGATAAAAATGCTATTGATTTTACCCTTTTAAGCGATGATGAAAAGCAGGTGCTTAGCAATTACAACAATCTTATCTGGGAAAAGGTTTCACCCCATCTTGACCAAGAACATAAAAAATGGCTTGAAGAACAAATCAATTACTAAAACAAAATCTCCCTTGCTGTATGGCAAGAGAGATTTTTTTGTGATTATGTAGTTTTAGTTTCCGTTGCCGGTAAAGACAACAATAAAAGTTTTTAAAATAAGCTTAATATCAAGTCGGAAGCTTCTGTTTTCAATATATTCAATATCATCACGGTTTTTGCTTGCCTGCCAAATGCAGGTAAGTCCCGGCTGAACAAGCAGACGATTTTTTTCACGTTCTGTATACTGTTCAACCTCTTTTGGCAGAGCAGGGCGAGGACCTACAATGCTCATATCTCCTTTAATAATATTAATAAGCTGAGGGAGTTCGTCAATACTTGTTTTTCTTATAAACTTTCCAATTCTTGTGATTCTTGGGTCGTCCTTAATTTTAAAGGCTGGACCGTCTTTTTCGTTTTGTTCAGCAAGCTGGTCAAGCATTGAATCAGCATTTACAACCATAGAACGGAATTTATAAAATTTAAATATTTTGCCATTTTTTCCGACCCTGTCTTGAGTATACAACGGGCTTCCGTTTGGGTCGTCTATGAAAATAATAATCGCAACCAACAAAAGCAATGGACTTAGCACTACAATTGCAAATAAGCTTGCCACAATATCAAAAATCCTTTTTATTATTAAATAAAAGAGAGTATTTTTAACCTTAACTTGACAAGGTGTTATATTTTTTCTTGCTGTTGCTTCATTCATTTTAAAAACCTCCAGTTTATGCAATAATTTTATATTAAAGTCGGCTGATTGTAACAGCTGTTTTTAGCGTATTTTCCACTAAGAAAGATGAAAAATAACATAACCTTATTATTTTTCTTCTTATTAAAAGCGTAAATAATATTTAGCAAACAATATGTAATATATTGGATATATTACCCATAACATAATTTTTTAAGCCTAAATAAATTAAATCAATAAAAAATATTAGTTATCAAACTGTTTAATTGTGTAAACAAATTTAGGCTTGTTATAGGTATAACATTAAATAAATTATAACATATTTATTTTTAAAAATCAAGAGTTTGTGAAAAAAATGTCACTTTACACAATAATTATTATCACATAGCATACACATTTGAACATTTAGTGAACAAAATGGAATAATTTTAGAAAAATATACAAAAGTTGTAACAGTTTCCTGCCACAGCTTGTAAAAATAATTATGTTTTTTTGTTTTTTTTGTCTGAATTTGCTTCATAAGCCAGTCTATAAAATGTTTCCTGAGCGTTTACCTTTTGTTGGTCGTTGTGTATAAATTCATATTCCCCATTTGGAAGAAGTTCTCTTGCCTTGCAGTTGTCGGCAAGCAGTGTGTCGAAGATAAAATTAAGTTTAGCTTGTATTTTTTGGTCATAGACAGGAGCGGCAACCTCCACTCTTTTTACTGTGTTTCTTGTCATAAAGTCAGCAGAGGATATGTAAACCTTTTGCCTGTCTTTGGTTTCGAATATATAAATTCTGGAGTGTTCAAGATACTTGCCCACAATGCTTATAACCCTAATATTTTCGGTTTCACCCTTGACCTGTGGTAAAAGGCAACAGATACCTCGTATCACCATATCAATTTTAACCCCTGCGTTGGAAGCTTCAATAAGTTTTTCCATTATTTTTTTATCGGTCAGTGAATTAAGCTTAAGACCAATATAAGCTGGTTTTCCCTCCTTGGCAATTTCAATTTCCTCATCAATCATTTTAAGAATGGGATTTCTAAGACAAAGCGGAGCAACCAGCAGATGGTTTGACTGTTCTACAAACTTTTCCATGCAAAGGCAATCAAACACATTTTCTGCGTCCGCTGCAATTTCAGGATTTGCGGTTAAAACGGAAATATCTGTATATATTTCGGAAGTTTTTTCATTGTAGTTGCCGGTGCCGATTTGGGTTACATATTGTATTCCGTCTTTTGTCTTTCTGGTGATAAGACAAAGCTTGGAATGAACCTTGTATCCTTCAATTCCATAAATTATATGACAGCCTGCGTCCTCCAGTCTGCGTGACCATTCAATATTGTTTTCC
>CANRLN010000104.1 GCA_947631445.1 uncultured Clostridia bacterium | reverse complement strand
AAATTCCGTCTACAAAAATTTACGAAGACGATTTAATGTTTGTTTTTGCAGATATAAACCCAACTGCTCCCGTTCATTGGCTTGCAATTCCAAAGGAACATATTGCAAGTGTTAATGAAGTAACTGCGGATAATTCGCATATTGTGGCACATATCTTTGAGGTTATCCCCAAAATCGCTACAAAGGACGAATTTAAAAACGGATACAGAATTGTTTCCAACATTGGCGACGATGCAGGACAAACGGTAAAACATCTGCATTTTCATATTCTTGCAGGTCGTGAATTTGGCTGGCCAGCAGGCTAATAATAAAACGCTATTGCTTTTGGCAATAGCGTTATTTTTATATAGTATTTAAAATGGTGCAGGCAAATTCTTCTATTCGTGCAAAGCGTTCTTGTTCGGTTGCCGAAACGCTTTTTAAAAGACAATCCAGTTCGCCGATTTTATGCACCACATTTTTTATAAGTGGCATGGGGTATCTTTGGCAGGAATTATAAATTCTTTGCACCACAAATTCACGATTTGGCGGGTATTTAAAATCTTCAATTATATCCCTTACCGTTCGGCGATAATCCCTGCCCAATTTGACCTTATAAATATCCGTGGCGGTCATTGCCATTGCACTTACAAGCGATATACTTTCCTGCCCCGAATTTTTAAGAATATTCAACGAATGAAAAAACACGCTTGCCTTTTTGCAAAGCAGATTATCCATAAGCGAAAAAACGTCCGCCTCCTGCCTTGGAATACACACAAGGTTTATATCATTTACAGTTATCTCTCTGCCCATTGTATATGCCTTTAGCTTTTCCAGTTCGCTTTTTATAACCAAAAGGTCGCAAAGGCAATAGCCGGCAAGATATTCCGCCGTTTTCGGAGCGATATTAATCCGCTCACTGCATATAATCCTTGCTATTTCATAAGCGGTTTTAAATCTAAATTCACAGGTCAAACCAACCTTGCCCACAGCAGCTTTAAATCGTTCGTTTTTGTCGGTCAGTTTGGTTCGGCTTTTGTAATATTGTTCTCCCGATGCGTTTATTAAAACGGTGGTTGTTGGGGCAATGTTTGTTATCTGTTTGCGTATAATGTCCATTTGAGCTTTTGCCACCTTGTCAACATTCAAACCATTTATGTATATAACCAGATGCTGAGCAAGAAAAGGAAAAGCCCCAAACGAATCCAAAATAGCGTCCATATCCAGTTCGTCACCATTGAATTTTTTCAAATTCATGGTCTGTTCTTCGGGCGAAAGTAGGTTGTTTATAATTCTTTGTATCAAGTTTTCGGCACTTAACGTATCTGCACCGTAAAAATAATACAGATTTTCAAGGTTGCCGTTTTTCATCTGATTTATTATTTGATTTTCTTTAATATCCGCCATAATTTTATTCACTCCAAAAAATCCTTGTTTGACCAAACCAATTCGCCATTACTATAATTTAAAATATATTCCCCACTGGCAGGCTTGCCATTAATATAAATAATTTCACCGTCGCAAGAAAGTTTAAAATCTAAAAACTCAACCGACATATTTTCTTTAGAATATTTAATATTACTGTCATAAAATTGCATATCTTTTATATTTTCATCAGCCTGAACAAATTTGGTTTTATCCATACTAAGCCTGCTTTTATATTCAATAATCTTTTCGTGTGGTTTTGTGCCAGCTATATAACAAACATTTTCAATTCCCTTTCTCTCCAAAAGATTATTAACCGCCACTGAAATATACTGGCTGTTTTTCAGGTCAAGCACAACCGCCTGTTTGTTCTTATAAACCACCGCTGTTTGGGAATAATCATTTGAAATAATTGTAATATTGGTAATTTTAGCGTTGCTGTTTTCACAGAAAACACAAAGGCTTGTGATAGCAAAACCACAAAATATTATAACCCTGCCCAAAAGTTTTGGAGTATAGAAAAGTCCAACAAAAATAAATATTAAAATAATAGCTACTCCTGCCATAAGGGGTACTATTTTATATCCAACCGAAACGCTTGCAAAAGGAATATGAGAAAATTTTTCACAGGCAAAAAGCACAAATTTTATAATAATTCCGCTCGCTAAAAGAGCAGGTTTGAAAATCAAACCAATCACACCTAAAGACAAGGCAATTGTACAAAGTGGTACAAGCAAAAGATTGCAAACAGGAGAAATAATCGAAATGCTATTGAACATAAAAACGCAAATTACAGCGTTGACGCAAGCCGACAAAACCGCTGTTATAAAACTTTTAGTGAATTTGCTTTTAAAATTTTTACAAACGGCAGGGGCAATACCTCCAAACACCGCCACACCCGATACCGAAAGCAAAAAAGAACCGCTTCTGACAATACATGGTGAAATTATTGCGGAAACCATGCAGAATATCGCAAGGGTGTTAATCACTTTGGTGTGACGCTTTACAATAATTTGATAATTATACAAGGTCAGCATAAACGCAGCTCTTACAACCGAAACTGAAAAATTCGCAAAGGCAGCGAAAAACCATATAAAAGCAGTTGAAAGGAAAAATAAAACAACCTGATGATGTTTTAAAATCCTGCCCAGAAAGAAATTTACAATACCACATATTATAGCAAGATGCAAACCTGAAACTGCCATAATATGACCTATTCCACATTTGTATAATGTTTTGGTGGTGTGAACTGAAAGCCCAGATTTATCCCCACAAAGCATTGCAGATAAAAAAGCTGATTGACTTTTTGGAAGTATATTTATTTTCTTTAGGCAAATATTTTTAAGCTTGTCTATTTTCGCCCTAAACAAGGTTGGTTTTCTTTCAAGAATTTCTAAATTGTTCGCCTCTGCCAAAAGGGTTATGCCATTGGAATTATAATAATCCTTGCTGTCCGAAAGAAGATTATCGGAAATTTCTGAAAAACTACCGTTAAATCTTATTTTATCATAAAGCCGGATACTGTCGGTTGTTTTCAATATAACCCTTGTTTCAAAATTTCCGTTTATTTTGCCTTTCAAAACAACACGATTATAGGACTTATAACTTTTAACGCTTTCAACCGTCCCGACCATATCCCAGTTTCCGCTATCTATATAGTCAACCTTGCCAAGAGTAAACTGGTCATAGCAGGCAAAACGCACCACACCAATTATAAAAAATATTGCTATAAGGCTTGTGTATTTACGATGCTTATATTTTATTATCCAAAGTAGTAAGGAAACTCCAAATACAGTAAGAGCGATAACAGTAGGGCAAAAAAATGACGCCAAAAATACACCTATAGTAAATCCAAAAGCAATATAGGTCATTTTTTGCGTCATTATGTATCCTGCTTTCTTTTATAATTGCCAGTTTATCGGCTCAAGTCCGTTTCGCATAAGGAAATTGTTTGCCTGAGAAAAATGTTTGCACCCAAAAAAGCCATTAAATGCAGAAAGAGGCGAGGGGTGGGCAGCCTGCAACACCAAATGTTTTGGATTGGTAACAAGCGAAGCTTTGCTTTTAGCATTTGCTCCCCAAAGCATAAATACTATGGGCGTTTCACGTTCATTCAGTTTAGAGATTACAGAATCGGTAAGTTGTTCCCAACCCTTGCCCTTATGAGAATTAGGCTGTCCCTCACGGACGGTCAGCACGCTGT
>CANRLN010000103.1 GCA_947631445.1 uncultured Clostridia bacterium | reverse complement strand
GTTACCGTCAAATTGAACAAGCTTAACTGCCTTATAGTCATTGCTATCTACAGTTGTGTCAGTTTCAGTTTTTGTACCAATATTAACATTTGTTGCAAAAGCTGTAGGAAGTGCCATTGTTGTTGCTACCATTGCCAATGCTGCACCGATAGTTGCCATTTTCTTAATAATGTTCATTGTTTTCATAAATAATAACCTCATTTCTTGTTATAAATTTTTTTATTTGTCGTTTTCAGAACGCTTTTTACGTCCCAAAATAAGTGCCGTTGTTGATATTGCTGCAAGTGTAAAACCTGCTAAGCAAACTTTCCATGTACCAATACCGCCCGTTTCGGGGAGATTGTATTCAGTTTCTTTTTCCTTAAGTTTATTTCTTATTACAAATTCAGTGTCTTTGCTTTCATTAAGTTGGTAAGCAGGATATTTGTTATCGGCAAAAGTTGCATTTGTTATAACTGCATTATTTGTGCTATCTTCACCAACAATTTGTATATTACAATTGAAAATCTCCCAACCGTTGTAAATGTTTTCATCAAACTTAACATCTGAATTTTTATCCTCAACTACATAATAGTAAAGAGTTTCACCTTTTTCGTTAGTCAGTGGTAAGTTACTTTGTATAGTTTGCCAATTATCAGTTGAACTAATAACAATGTCTTTAGCAACCTCTTTATCACCCTCAAGATGCTGAACCTTGCCATCAACAGGTGGGTTAGTTGTGCTATAAATGCTCACCTTAACCGAATAATTATTATCAAGATTACTTGTGATATCTTCTTCATTTGAGTTAAGCCAAGCCTTTTTCACAATCATTTTGCCATATTTACTTGGAGGAGTGGGGTCACTCTCTGGTGATTTATAAGGGAACATATGAATTTCATTAGAAACCTCTAATGTTTTTCCAATTCCTCCGCCCTCACCGCCTTTATACTCAATATCGGCATTGGGGGCAACCACATGACCTGCCATTTCGTTCATCATAACCTTGCCTGTAGCATCAGGAAAATTAAATAGAATATTTAAGCCACTAAAATCAAATTGTTTCTGACCACCACAAGCATCTCTAATACTCTTTGTTACCTCTTCACCCGTATCACTTTTATATTTTACTTTTACATAATTAGGATAAGTATTTAATTCTACTTTATTTTCACCAACACCTGTTATGCTTAAAGTAAGACCACAAAGTTTAATATCACCACTATAATCTGTAGCATCGATAAGTATTTCATTATTCTCCAAAACACTATATGGAAGTATGAACTTATTTTTTGTTGGGTCGCTGTTAAGTTTAATGGTTGTAGCAGTAAGAGTTTTAGCTGTTGTATCTTGTGATAATGCCAACGATTCAGCTTTTATTTGATTAAAAGCTTCTTCCATATTAATGTAATTATCACTTTGCTTTGATTTTTCAGGAGGACTAGGATTATTAGAAACTGTTATTGTTTCTTTAACTACGTTTCCGTTCTCATCCCTAACAACATCTCCATCTTCATCTTTCTTGTCTTGTGTAACTTGATACTCTGTAAGATATTCTTTGTAATAAATATTAGGATTAAGATTTGTATTATCTTCTATCTCACTTACAGCCAACTTTTCTGCATAATCTGGAGCAAGTCTGCCACCACTTGCACCACCATGTTTACCTAATATCATTGTTCCACCACAAGCGGCTGCACCTGTAAAGTGATTATTTGTTTCAATATCGCCACTTATAAATATTTCATAATTAGCTAAGATATTTGCAATACTGTAATCGCTAAAAGTAGCCTCGGTTTCAGCACCTTTAAGAATATTTTCCCTAACACGTGCCGTTACCACCTCATCAGAAGTTGTTTCTTCATCAGTTGGTATAATATCTTCATCATATGTTGTAACCCTATCGATACCAATAGCCTTTAGCTCATCATGGGCATCTCCTCCATAATATTCCATTCTATCCGTTGTGCTAATCGCTGGCATTATAAGACTACTGCAAACGCTCGTTGCGGTTACAATACATAATACCGAAACGAAAAGCGAATATCTTCGTTTAAGCTTTCGAGAACGAGTGTATCTCTTAACCTTGTCGTTAATACTCAGCACTCTTAACACCACCCTTTAATCTTTAATTTTATAAACCTTAAAAATAACCTTTCCAAGCACTGCTTCCTGCGAAATGCAACCAATTGTTGTTGAACGGCTGTCTATTGAAGTTTCTCGGTGGTCGCCCAAAACAAAATATCTGTTTTCAGGGACTGTAAACGGAAATTCTATATCACATTCACCAACCGTATTGTTTGAAACATACGGTTCGTCAAGCTTTTTATCGTTGACATAAACAACACCGTTTTCATCAATATTAACAACATCTCCGCCCTCTGCAATTACTCTCTTTAGAAGTATCTTGTTGTTGTAGTAAAAAGCAACTATATCCTGCTTTTTGAATTTAGCGTTCTTTGCACAAATGACTATTTCATCGCTTTTAAGCGTTGGTGTCATGCTCGAACCCGTAACTCTTAAAACAGGCATAAACAGCATTGATATAAGCACTGCTATTGCTCCCACCACAACAAGTGAATAGAAAGTATTTTTAAGAATTCTTACAAATTCTTTATTGTGTTTTATCCTCTTGACTTCCGCTTGAAATTGGGTCGCCGTTGGACAACTCTCCAGATTGGTTAGATTTATCGCTTTCTTCATTTTCCTCCTGCTCCGTTTCCGTGGAGTATAAATTTTCTTTGCTTAAAATTTTGTTGTTCTTCTGAACCAGTTCAAGAATTTTATCCACCTTGCTTTCGTGTGCCGAAAGATTTTCTTTAAGCACTCGATTTTCTTCGGTAAGCTCATCAACCTTTGTTCTTAAAAACTCAAGAATTTCAAGCAACTGACAGCGATTTAATTTTCTTATTTCTTTATCTGTCATTCTAAAATCGCCTTTCATCAAAAGCTATACAAAGTAAATAATTTTTCAATTTTTGTTTCGCTTTATTTTATGTATTTATTATACCACTTTACTCCCTATTTGTCAATAGCTTTTGAATTATTTTGTAACTATGAACAAGTTGTAACGTTTTTAAATATGCAAAGTCTACAAACTTTGTGTTTGTTTTGTGAAAGCAAAGTGACTATTCAAACAAGCATATATATATTTTATATAAAATTATCAAATAAGTATTGTGCAACATCACAAATATCCGCAACCATATTTATCATTATCACAAAACGGAAATTGTTTCTTCATAAAGCAAATTATAATTATTCATTATTTATCAAAAAAATCCCCAAAATATACAAATTTAGGGGATTTTATTAATTATTATCATCTATATATTGTTTAAATTGAATTTATTTTCCTCTCGATTTACAATATAAAAACCTTTGTTGTTTCTTGTATCTGGCTGATTATAGATTTTTTTGGTATCATCCAGCTGTCTGAATATTCCGCCCGCCTGCTCAACTATACATTGCATTGCACAGGTATCCCATTCGTGGGTACGGTCGCCAAAGCGATAATACACTTCAGCTTCTCCCTTAGCAATAATACAGCCTTTAAGGGAACTTCCCACTTTTCTGTAATTTTTTATACCATACTTTTCAACAATTTTATCCAGTTCTTGCGAACCGAAAGAATTACTTGTAAGAACACATATGTTTTTAGTTTTCTTG
>CANRLN010000102.1 GCA_947631445.1 uncultured Clostridia bacterium | reverse complement strand
GTTGGGGTAGCTGTTCTCATAGCCGGTGTTGGGATAGCCGTTCTCATAACCAGTGTTGGGGTAGCTGTTCTCATAACCGGTGTTGGAGTAGCCGTTCTCATAACCGGTGTTTGGATAGCCGTTCCCATAGCCGGTGTTTGGATAGCCGTTTTCATAGCCGTTATATTTTTCCTGATAACCATAAAAATCATTGGCATAGTCCGGCACAAATTCTTTCTGCGGAGAATTATTATTGTCATATTTATTAAATCCCATTAAATCAATCCTTAATTTACAAAATCTCTGTTTTTAAAAAGTATACTAATATTATACCATACTTTAATAATTATTTCAAATGCAAATTTGCACAAATGCCATTGCATATTTTGATTTTTTTTGACGCTTTTTTAAAAAGACCAACAAAAAAGGCAGGGATTTTCCTAATCCTGCCTTAAAAAATCATCTGTCATTTTTTTAATTCTGAAATTATATCTATAAAACTATCCACATCTGAAAAATCTTTATAAACCGACGCAAAACGCACATAAGCAACGCTATCCAGCTTTTTTAAACCTGCCAAAGCCTTATCGCCGATTTCTTTGGTATTTGTTTGGGTTTGCATAGCATTAGCATAGCTAAGCTCAATTTCGTCAACAAGGGCTGAAATATCCTCAATACTAACCGGACGCTTTTGTATAGCCTTCTGAAGCCCTCGTATAAGCTTTTGGCGGTTAAACGGTTCAAAACTGCCATTACGTTTATATACAATAAGGGTTGGCTTTTCGACCACTTCGTAAGTAGTAAATCTTTTTTGACATTTAGGGCATTCTCTTCTGCGACGTTTTTTATCCTCGCTTGGGCGTGAGTCAATAACTTTTGTGTCGTGATAACCGCAAAACGGGCATTTCATATATTTTCACCCTTTCATAAATTTGACAGAATTTATACTATTAAAATATAATATTAATTATATTATAGCATATGTTAATAATTTTTTCAAGAACTTTTTTGCGTGAATTTTGTAAATTTTTAATGAATATTTTATGCACAATGGGCAAAAGCCTTTCAACTATTTTTCTTCATCGCAGGTAAAAAAACACAGCTTACAATATTCTGAATTTATGACATTCAAAAATAGTATAAATGCACAAAATTAAATTGTGCAATTTAGTAAAAAAATCACTTGACTTAACTACAAATAATTGGTATAATATAAGTAATATAAAACTTTGTTTTACCTGCAAACAGTGAATAAAAAATTTTTGTAGTATCAGCAAATGCTGAATTGCTTATCATTTTATTGGATTGTTGCAAAAAAGCATTAAAATATACAGAATACGGAGAGTATAAATTATGAAAAATATAAAAAGAATTGCCGCCGGTTTGCTTAGCCTTTCAATGATTTTTTCAACTGCGTCCTGCTCGGTCGGCAAAAAGGATAAAGAAGGCAAAGAAGACGTAAAATCGGTTGATTTAAAGGCAAATCAAAAAGAACTTGTAAACTCTATTGCCAAAGAAATGGAGGATAAACAGCTGGAAAACAAAACGGTTAAATGGCTTTCTCACTACGATATCAACCCTGGAAAAGGTCAGGTTAAAAACACCGCCCTGTATCTTTTTGAAGAAAAATACGGCGGTAAGATTGAATGGATTGTCACCGACTATGACCACCGCTATCAAAATCTTGCAAAACTGGTTATTGCAGACGATGCCCCTGATATGTTCCCTGCCAACGATATGGACACTTTTCCTCGTGGTGCAATCAATTCAATGTTTCAGCCAATTGATGATTATATTGATTTTGATAGTGACGCATGGAGCGATGTCAAAGACCTTAACGACAAATTTATTTTAAATGGCTCACACTATATAGCCGCAACCGCAATTGAACCAAGCTATGTGTGTGTTTATAATCCGCAAACGATTAAAAATGCAGGAATGGAAGACCCCGCAGAACTTTTCGACCAGGGCGAATGGGACTGGGACACTTTTGCGGATATGTGCAAAGAATTTACAAACCCCGATGAGGATAAATACGGTCTTGACGGCTATTGGTATCAAAACGCAATTTCAGAAACAAGCGGTGTTCCGCTTATTGGAGTAAAGGACGGAAAAATTGTTTCCAATCTTAAAGACCCCGCTATTTCTGAGGTTCAAAACTATATGTATGACCTTGCAAAAAATAATGTAATGTTTCCTCGTGCGGAAAACCAGTGGTACACAAGAGGTCATGGCGAAAACGGAAACGGACTTGCTTCGGGGCTTACCCTGTTTATTCCTATTGGTCTTTGGGCAATTGAAGACAGCACCGAAAACACCAAGCTTTTTGGCGACCCACAATCGGACGAAATTATGTTTGTTCCAATGCCCAAAAAGCCTGGCACGGACACCTATTATATTTCCTCAAGAATACAAGGATTCTGCCTTTGCAACCATGCTAAAAATCCCGAAGGCTATGCAGCCTATGCCGAATGTGCTATGAAATGTGCAAACAATGATGATGTAAGGAATATTGGTCTTGACAATCTTCGTGACGAATACAAATGGACAGATGAGATGATTGAAATGCGTGAAACCATTTATGACCTTGCAAAAGAAAATCCAGTTTTTGACTTCCAAAAGGGCGTTTCGGACGATGTAGACGCACAAATGAATGATATTTCTCAGGCAACAATGATTACCGGAGGAAACAGCACCACATGGACACAGTGTATTGAGGCTCACGAAATAGGTCTTGACTTCTTTATAAACGAAGCAAACAACAAATCAAGCCAAGAACCACAAAAATGATATATTATAAAATAAATTATTCCCCTGCCCACGGCAAGGGAATAATAATTGAAAAATTCCCAAAGGTCTTTCGACCAATGGGAACTTTTCTTATATCAAATACTTAGACTATTAGTAGGAAACGCCCTGCCACATCATAGCATCAGCAACCTTAAGGAAGCCTGCAATGTTTGCACCAGCAACAAGATTGCCTTCAACACCAAATTCTACCGAACGGTCGAAACTGTTGTGGAAGATATTCTTCATAATATCCTGAAGCTTAGCATCAACTTCTTCAAATGTCCAAGGAAGACGCTGAGAATTTTGTGTCATTTCAAGACCAGAAGTAGCTACACCGCCTGCGTTTGCAGCCTTTGCAGGTCCAAAGAGAACCCCAGCTTTCTGGAACTTTTCAATAGCTTCAGGAGTCGAAGGCATATTAGCACCTTCAGCAACAGCAAATACGCCATTCTTGATAAGAGCATCAGCGGATTCGCCGTCAAGCTCATTCTGTGTAGCACAAGGAAGTGCAATGTCGCACTTGATTGTCCAAATACCCTTACAACCTTCTGTGTAGGTAGAGCCGGGAACTCTTTCAACATATTCCTTAATTCTGCCACGCTTAACTTCCTTAATATCCTTAACAACATCAAGATTAATGCCATTAGGGTCATAGATATAGCCGTTGGAATCCGAAAGAGCAACAACCTTACCACCAAGCTGAGTTGCTTTCTGTGTAGCATAAATAGCAACATTACCAGAACCAGAAATAACAACAGTCTTGCCCTCAAAGCTTTCGTTCTTCATGCACTTAATCATTTCGTTTGTAAAGTAGCAAAGACCATAACCGGTAGCTTCTGTTCTTGCAAGAGAACCGCCGTAAGAAAGACCCTTACCGGTGAGAACGCCTGTAAATTCGTTTCTCAATCTCTTGTACTGTCCAAACATATAACCGATTTCTCTTGCACCAGTACCAATATCACC
>CANRLN010000101.1 GCA_947631445.1 uncultured Clostridia bacterium | reverse complement strand
CTTTGTGATAATGTTATTGCTGCAAGACTTTCGGGCGATGAATTTATTGTGTTCCTGCATGGTTTTAAAAGCAAGGAACAAGCAAGACAGCTTATTGACAATCTGCGACATAATATTTCGGAAAGCTACTGTATACTTTCGGACGGAAGCCATTATAAAATTCGTGCCAGTGGCGGTATTTCGTGGTATCCAGATGATTCTACTTCTTATGAAAAATATGGAATATGGGATACTCCTAAAACATATCTTCATTTATATAAAGAAAATCATGATTCTACTTCTTATGAAACACTTATCAAATATGCCGATTTTGCAATGTATACAATCAAACATTCAATCAAAGGAAGCATAGCAGAGTTTGACAAATCCTCTTACACCAATGATTCCATTCTTATGACAGGAATAGAAGAAATGAACCGAATTATTGACAGTGGGGATATAAAATATGCTTTTCAGAGCATAGTTGACGTAAAAACGGGTGAAATTTATGGTTATGAGGCTTTAATGCGTCCTCAGTCAAAAAATATAACTTCGGTGCTTGAATTTATCAGAATTGCCAAGGCGAGTGCAAAACTTTATGAAATTGAGCGTCTTACATGGTTTCTTGCTCTAAAGTCCTATAATGACAACCGAAAAAAGGGTCTTATTGCTCCCAATGTAAAATTGTTTATAAATTCTATTTCTAACTGTCAGTTGGACGACCGAAGTGTAAGCAATCTTGAAAGCGTTTATGGTGATATTCTTGACCATATTGTAATGGAGGTGCTGGAGAGCGAACAAACCAACAAGGACTATGCCGAGAAAAAGCAGAATATGATTGCAAGATGGAAAGGAAAAATTGCCCTTGACGATTTCGGAACGGGGTATAACAGTGAATATGCACTTATCACCATGAACCCCGATATAATTAAAATCGACCGTTCTATTATAAGCGAATGTGACAAGGATACAAGCAAAACTACTATTATAACAAATCTTGTTTCGCTTGCCAAAAGCAAAAATGTAATGGTTCTTGCTGAAGGGGTTGAAACCATTCAGGAGATGGAAACGGTTATAAAATGTGGAGTAAATCTGATTCAGGGATACTATATATCCTGCCCAAGGTTTGACCCTGTGCCAATAAGCAAAAATATTCAGCAGGAGATAATCGACCTTAATAACAAATATAATAAAAAATAAAAAAAGCCCCCGTTTGGGGGACTTTTTTTATTCGCCAAGTTGCATTGCAAATTCGACACGTGGATTTCCGTTTTGGTCATTTTCAATCATTTTAGCAGATGTGATTTTGATAGGAATTTTTGGAACGGCATATTCTCCGCCTGAATTTTGGGTACGTTCTACATTTAAAAAGCCGTCAACAACCTCCATTCCCTCGGTAACTTCGCCAAAAGCGGCGTACTGTCCGTCAAGGAATGTGCAGTCGTCATTATAGCAGATAAAGAACTGGGAAGAAGCACTGTTAAAATCGCTGGAGCGTGCCATAGAAACAATTCCTCTTTTGTGAGAAAGCGGATTATCAACACCATTTTGTGAAAATTCACCCTTTATTTTTTCGTCCGAACCGCCTGTGCCATCGCCCGATGGGTCGCCACCCTGTGCCATAAAGTCATTAACAACCCTATGGAAAGTAAGTCCGTTATAAAATCCTTCACCGACCAGTTTTTCAAAATTCTTGCAGGTTTCGGGAGCGTATTCGGGATAAAGAGTTATAACAAAACTGCCAAGCTGTTTTACTTCGGGTTTATCCTGCTCCGCAGTTATGGTTGAATCTGTCGCTTGAACAACCGAAGAACTTGTATCCAGAACCGATTCTGTCTTTTCCTGTTTTTTTTCGCAGGAGGCAAAAGTACAGCAGGCTAAAACCATAGCTGTAACGAATGTAATAGATTTAATTTTCATTTGTTTCACTCTTCTATAAAATATTTACAAACAAAATTATATCACATAATTTTTATTTTGTCAATATGTTTAGAGAAAAATTTATAAAATAAATTTATTCTATAATTGGCAGAATTTTTAAACAACATATGCGGTTAATCAAAGAAAAATAATTCCTCAAATTTTTTGTCAAGGGCAATGCAAAGGATAAGAGCAAGTTTTGCAGTGGGATTAAATTGTCCTGTTTCAATAGAGCTTATGGTGTTTCTGGAAACACCTATCATTTCGGCGAGAACGGTTTGGGAAATTCCTTTTTCATTTCTTACTTTTTTAAGATTGTTTTTCAGTATAAGTTTATCGTCCATTGTTTAATGCCCCATAAAAAATCTAACGGTTGCAAAAATACCAACAGCCAAAGTTATAAAAAATATTATTAAGTAAAATTTGTCTTTAAGTTTTATAAATTTGTAAATATTGCCTGCCGCAATCGAAAAGCAAACGGTAGCACTTAAATCCATCATAGGCTGACCGTTAATATCTCTTATAAGCGTGAATATTGAAGCGGTTAAAACCAGCACAACATATGTCCATTTTAATGATTTGTTATGAACAGATATTTCCATTTCGTCGCGTTTTCTGTTTTCATTTCTGCTTTTTTTAAGGATTTCCTCTTTGTTCATAATAAATACCTCCTATAATTATATTATGACAAGTTTACTTGTCAAATATATTATAGCACTGCCAAGTGTACTTGTCAATACTTTTGACAAGTTTTCTTTGCAAATTCATGAATTATCATAAATTTTAATTGAAAATATTATAAGATTTTGTTAAAATAATTTGATTACAACAGCCAAGTGAAAAAAATGTCAATATATAAACAGTAATATTAAGGATAAAGTCATATCTGTAAGGAATAAAAATATTTACAAAAAAATCAAAATTCCTCTTGATTTTTTCCTTAAAATAAAGTATAATATAAATAAGAAAATTTTGTTTGAACAAAAGGAAGGATATTAAATGAAGATTTTAATAATTTCAACCGGCGGAACAATCTGCTGCAAAAAAACAAAGAACGGTCTTTCTCCCAAAAACAGTGGAAAAACGATAGCGAGGCTTATTCCCGAATCTCTTAAAGATAAATGCGAAATAAAAGAACTTTTTTCCTGTGACAGCTGCGATATGGATAATGATGTTGTGCTTGAAATTGCAAAAACAATAGAGGAAAACTATAATGATTTTGATGGATTTGTTGTAACCCATGGCACAGACACACTCTGCTATACGGCTGCAACTCTTTCTTATTTGATTCAGAACAGCCCAAAGCCTATTGTAATTACTGGTTCAATGCTTCCTCCCGATGCTGAAAATTCCGATGCAAAAAGTAACCTTATCAACAGTATCTGCCTTGCCCTTAATGAGGACGCACACAATGTAAGTGTTTGTTTTGACGGTAAAATATTTTGTGCCACCCATGTTAAAAAGGCAGATACTGTCGCCAAAAACGCTATAAAAAATGCCAATTTTCCTCCTCTTGCAGGAATAAAGGATAATTATGTAGGTTGGTATATATTCTGTGATTATGACAGTTCTGAAGAAGTAAAATTTTATCATAAATTAGAACCAAGCGTTATAAGCATTAAAATTTTGCCCAACATGAAATTTGAGGATATAGAAGATTTTATTTCAAAATATAAGGGAATAATAATAGAGGGTTTTGGAATGGGAGGACTTTCAGGCAACAAGGGTTTTGCCGAAGGTCTTGAAAAACTAAGACAACAGGGGCATATTGTAATACTTGCCACTCAGGTTTTCAGCGGAATATGCGACTATTCAGCCTATGCAAGCGGAACACAACTTAAAAATATCAAATATTATAAAAATATGACGGTGGAATCCCTGCTTGCCAAGCTTTCGTGGAGTATAGCAAATTCCGAAAATGAAGGTCAGGTTTATAAACTTATGGATAAAATAATAAATTATGATAACAAGGATATGGGAGTGTGATTTTTTATGTATACAAGCTGTGATAAAAAAATTAGCAATCTGCGAGAGCAGATGAAAAAGAATAATATTGATGCTTATATTGTTCCGTCGGCTGATTTCCACGGTTCGGAATATGTTGGGGATTATTTTAAGTCAAGGGAATTTTT
>CANRLN010000100.1 GCA_947631445.1 uncultured Clostridia bacterium | reverse complement strand
CCCACTCCTAAATTTTGGGGATTTGCAAAAAGCTGCTCAATTCCCACATAAAACGCACGGCGGTTAAAAAGCCCTGTTGTAACATCATAATCACGTTCGTGTTCAATCTTTTTGCGTTCGATAATAGCTTTGGTTATATCCTGAACAAGACCCATTACATTGCCGCTGGAATCCTTTGTAAGGGTAAATCTAAGCCATTTAGAAGAATTTGTATCCCTTCTTCTGTAAAGCTGTTCGGTTGTTATTTCAAACTTTTCATTAAGTTCCTGCATAAATTTCCCACTTTCAAATATGTCTTTATCACTGCAAAGGTCGATTATATAATATTTAAACTGTTCAAAGGAAATTGTAATATCCTTGTCGGTTGGAACATCAGGAAATTCAAGTATTTTGACAAGGCTTTTGCCCACAAATATCGTATTGCCATTATTCTCATACATAAACACGCCAATTCCCGAATCCGACATACTTAGTATATTGGATACCTTCATTGACTGCTCTCTTATTCCTGCCTGCAAATCCACAATAGAGCTTGCAAGCGTATCTATTTCGGTTATACCAGAAGGAGCAAAATTAAGCGTTCCGTCTATATCTGGCTCTTTTTTCAAAGTTTTAATCATTCTTGAAACTGGTCTGGTAACACTTTTACTCATCGCAATTGCAAAGATTATACAAAGTACAAGACTAAACACCGAGGAGGTTATAAAAGTATTTACAAGCGTATGATATATTTCAAGAATTTTTTCCGAATCGGCAATCGAAATAAGCACCCATTTTTCATTTCTGAAAGGCGAAGATGGGGAATATATATTTATATCTGAAATACATCCAACCGATGAATATTTTGTATTATAAGAATAAAGATTATATTCGTCCTGATTGCTTTTATCAAACACAGTTTTGGCTGTTACAAGTTTTGAAAATGCCGCACCCGAATGAAGTTGGGGTTTATATCTTCCGTTACCATCAATATCCGTTCCTAAAATATAGCAGGCACTGTCGTTTAAAAAGTCATTGGACGGAATCATGCTCAAAATATCCTTTTCAAGAATACCTATTCCGATAACTCCATACACCACATTGTTCTTGTCAACAAGCGGGAGCGAATATTTAATGCTGGGCGAGCTGGTTGGATAAATTTTAGAAAGACCGCTCCAATACCCCGAATTATAAACAGGAGTAGCAGGATTTTTATTTTGATTTTTTATAGGCTGATGGATAAAATCAAAATTTTCTTCATCTGTAAGCTGAACATAAAGCGTCCACTGTCTGTCCATGGTTATTCCCAAACTGCGGGAAAGTTCCGTGCTTCCCATTTCAACAAACAAATCCTTGTTTTTAATAAGGTCATTTTCTTCAACATCAGAATCTCGCAGATAAAGACCCGAAAGCAAAGGATAACCATCTCTTTCGCCATACAAAAAATCCGAATCTAAAATAATATAAGCATCATTTACGACATTACGGCGTATAAGTGAAATTATATTGTCTGCATTTTCAGAAATAATCTGCTTGTTAAGTTCTTTATCCGTTTTTATATCCGAAATATCCTTTCCGCTTTCCTTTAGTATTTTTTCCACAACCGTATTCACCTCGTTTGCGGTTTCATAAACAAGAGCGGTTTTCTGATTAAGTGCATTTTCAATATAATTAGCACGGTTTACGGTTTTTTCGGTAAGTACATTATAAGCATATTTTTTTATGGTAGAAAACTCTCCGCTAAAAAACATGGTAAAGACCAAAGCTAAAAGCTGCAAAATACTAAGCAATATCATTGGAATACATATTTTAATAACGAGTGGCATATCCTTGCCTTTTTTAATTTTTTTGGAAAAGCTTTTTTTCATTAAGCAAGACCTCTCTTACGTAAATTAATTTATTGCCTGCTCAAGCTGTTGTGTAAGTCCCTCAAACCATTCATCAAAAGCCTTATCATTTGTATATTCTTCAATTATCTTTTGTTTATCCTCACCGTTTTCAACCCTTTCTATCATAGTATCACGGTTTTCATCTGCCGTGTTTGAAACATAATTTGTAAGGGCGGTTCTAAACTGAGGAGAATTTTTAAAAGGTGTTGAACAATAAAGTGTACGATTGTTTATTTCATCTATTGCAACATTTAAAGTATCTGAAATAATTGGGTCAATGTTTATGCCCTTATCCTCCATTAATTTGGTTATTTTTTCAAAATCATTAGCTTCTTTTTTTACAGGAAGATAACCTGACTGAGTGGCAAAGTCAACATTCCTTTCGGTTTCGGTAAACCACTTAAGAAATATACTGCAAGCATACTCGGTTTTTTTGTCACTTTTTATAACCGACATTCCTGCTCCTTGTTGAATAACATAGGATTTATCCTGTTCATATCCTTCAAAATTCGGCACGGGGAGAACCTTGTTTTCAATAGGATATGTATATTCATCATCTATTGTAACCTCATTTGCACAATAAGCTGAACCAGTAGTTGAACCAATTAGGGCAATAATAGTACCAATTTTTTCATCATCGCTACGATAAAGACTTTCAGCAGTATAATATCCCTTAAGATATGGAACATAATAATTATCCCAAAGCTTTTTTACAGTATCTTTATCAAGATTAAGAACAGGATTATCCTTATCTTGCGAATTTACCATTTCTCCAAAAAGTTGGGTTGCACCAACCGTAAAATAATTGGCAAGTGCGTCACGTCCAAAAAACGCCTTGCCGTCCCCCTCAACATCTGGAGTTAAAGCGTCAGTATAGTTGTAATATTTTTCGGCAACCTTGGCAAGCGACTCCCATGTCTTTAAGTCATCATAACTTAACCCCTCCGAATCCGCAAACTTGTTCCAATCAGTTTCATTAATAATAAGCACTTCACTGCTTTTGGCAGTAGGAAAAATTTTAAGACTATCCTCAGAGAATATTCCTTCTTCTATGTAAGAAGGAACATATTCCGCAAGTTCTTCATCTGTAAAATAAGGTTTAAGGTCAGCAATAATACCTTTTTTGTCCAAATTATAAGCTGTGTCTGAATAGCAAGCAAAAATATCTGGAAGCTGGTCTGCTCCTGGTTCACCATTGGCTGCATCTACTACATTATTTGCCAGTTCATCTACTCCATTTTTTGTATTAGCTTCTATTATAATTCCCTTTTCTGCACCCAAAGTATTATTAAAGTCCATTACCATTTCGTCAAATTTAGTTTGCTGAACACCGTTGTAATAATGCCATATTGTTATGGTAATGGGAGAGTCCTTGTCAAGGAGCTTTTCGGTTCTTTTTTCTTCCGAATTGTTTTTGCCACAAGCTGTAAACATTGAAAGTATAATTGTTCCTGCCGTTAAAGTACAAATGTTCCGAAGTATTTTAGATTTTAAGTTCATTATAACCCTCTCCATTCTTTTTAAGATTTTTTTAAAATTTTTTGATAACGTTTTCAAAAATTTATAACTACCTATAATTATTATAACTTATTTTTATTGAATTTGCAATACCTTTTTAAACTTTTTGACAATTTAGCCATAAATCAGCACTAACATTTATGCAATTTTAACAATCAAAATACAATATAAGCAATTGCTTTTTGATTTTTCTAAATATTTTTGAAAAAGCTATTGACAATTTTAAAAAAATATGATATAATATTAAGTGTAATAAATACTGTGCTAAGGGGAACACCACCAAGGGTGTTGGCTTAGTGCAGTTTTTTTGTTATGATGTAAAAACTTTACAGAGGTGATTTAATGATTATTGTAAATGGCGAAAAAAAGGATATAGGTGGTATGCCACTTAAAGAGTATCTTGAAAAGGAAAATATTTCTGTACATTCGGTAGCAATAATGCTCAATGATGATATTCTTGAAAAACCGCAGATTGAAAACACTGTTTTAAAAGACGGCGATATTTTAGAAATCGTTGGTTTTGTTGGTGGCGGTTAAAACTAAAAAATAAGAGAGGTAAATTAATATGAATGATAAACTTATAATTGCAGGACGTGAATTTAATTCAAGATTTATTTTAGGTTCTGGCAAATTTGATATGGAACTTATTAATGCTGCCGTACAGCACGCAGGAGCGGAAATTATAACCCTTGCCGTAAGACGTGTAAACAGTTTTAACGAAAATATTCTTGACTATATCCCAAAAGGGGTAACCCTGCTTCCCAACACATCGGGAGCAAGAACTGCCGAAGAAGCTTTAAAAATTGCCAAGCTTGCCCTCGCGGGT
>CANRLN010000099.1 GCA_947631445.1 uncultured Clostridia bacterium | reverse complement strand
TGCTACCGTTTCTTCCGGTGAAAATACTGTTATATTTTCATATCCTTCGGGTGGAAAATCTATAACAAAAAATCCGCCTCCTTCCGATGTGAATTTGTCAATAGTAGTTTTCTGAATACATACATCTCCGCCAAAATCCCCCTTTTTTGCCGCATAGTGGATAACCTCTCGACCGCCTGTATAAATTCCATAGTGCTGATATATTCCACGGTTCATGCCGACAATATCTCCATATTCAAGCCTTGGGTGGCATTTTACAATATCAAATCTTTCCTGCATTGCAAAAAGTGTTCCCATAGCACGTCTTAAGCCGTTTGGGTCGACAATTCGGGCAAGATTATTTCTGCTGTCAAATTCCAGTTTCCAGCCTTTAAAGCTATCCATCTGTACAATAAAACTGCCGTATTCGGCTTGACATTCAAGATTGGCAAGTTCGCCCGATTTTATAGATGGAATATCGGGAACGGCTGAATTTATATAGGATTTTAATATATCTCCTGCCTTATGTATCATAGTTATCACCTTTCTTATAAATTATAAAATTATTAACTATTAATTATTATAGTATAATTATATCAAAAAAATATAACTTTGTCAATACAAAATTTATGATTTTTGTTAAATATAAAAAAACGGCGTATTTTCTTCACTATATGTATAAATAACAAAAAACAGCAAAAAATTAAGGGGTAATTTTCTACAAATTTATTAATTTTTTAGCTTTTTAATATATAAAATACGAAAAAATTAATATTATACTACTTGACAACGAGAGCAAATTATAGTATAATAATATAAGGTGTTTTTATGTTTAAAAAAATCGGAATGAAAAAATATTAAGTTAAAAATTGATTTTTAAATTTGATATAAAAAAATGAAAATGATTGTAAACAGTTTTGTGCGTTAACTGTTTAGATATATTAAAAAAATTTATGAAAGGAGCTTCAGAAAATTTTCTGAAAATTACTAACTAAATGAACAATTCTAATGCTAATTCAAACGGCATAGGCTCTGCCGTGCGAAGCCCCAGACAGGCTCGCCAAAAGGGTAACTATGGAAAAGGTGACAATAAACGAAAATATCATGTTTCTGGCAAATCCCGCAACTTGGAAAGACCAACCACATCTTCTTTTAAACATGATTCTGCCATAAGTCCTAATCTGAAAAACGGAACAGCAATGGTCAACCGTTCTGCTAAAAAACAACAATCTCAGCAAAACAACAAAAAGCGTGATGCTCAAAGAAAAACCCATGTTAAAATTATTCCTATTGGTGGTCTTTACGAAATAGGAAAGAATATGACCGCTATTGAGTGTGTTAACGATATTGTGATTGTCGATTGTGGAATGGCTTTTCCCGATGCAGATATGCCTGGGGTTGATATTGTTATTCCCGACTATACCTATCTTGAACAGAACAAAGAAAAAATAAGGGGAATAGTTCTTACTCATGGTCACGAGGACCATATTGGTGGACTTCCTTATTTCCTTAAAAAAATTAATGTTCCCGTTTATGGAACTCCTCTTACTATTGGTCTTGTGGAGGGAAAGCTTCGTGAACACAATCTGCTTGACCAGTGCAGGCTTATATGTGAAACCCCTTCGGCTTCTCACAATACAATCAAGCTTGGCTGTATCGGTGTTGAATTTATAAGGGTTAACCACTCAATCCCAGATGCTGTCGGAATGGCTATAAAAACCCCTGCGGGTGTTATAATTCATACGGGCGACTTTAAGGTGGATTATACCCCGATTTCGGGCGAGATAATCGACCTTGCAAGATTTGCCGAACTTGGTCAAAAGGGTGTTCTTGCCCTTATGTCGGATTCCACCAACTCAGAACGACAAGGCTTTACAAAATCCGAAAGAAACGTCGGTGACAGCTTTGAAAAACTTTTTGCAATGGCTGATAAAAAACGTCTTATTATAGCGACCTTTTCTTCTAATATTCACCGTATACAACAGATTGTTGACAACTGCATACGCACAGGCAGAAAAGCGGCAATATCCGGAAGAAGTATGGTTAATGTAATTTCAAAGAGTATCGAGCTTGGCTATTTAAAAGTTCCCGATGGCTTGCTTGTGGATATAGACAGCATAAACTCCATTCCTGCCCAAAATCTTTGTATTATCACAACCGGAAGTCAGGGCGAACCAATGTCGGCACTTACAAGAATGTCGTCTAAAATGCACCGTCAGGTGTCAATAAGCCCTAACGATTTTATTATAATTTCTGCAACTCCAATTCCCGGAAACGAAAAGAGCGTCAACTGTGTTGTCAACGAACTTATGCAGCTGGGTGCAGAGGTGATTTATGAAAGTATGTATGAAGTTCATGTTTCGGGACACGCTTGTCAAGAAGAACAAAAACTTATGCTTGCTCTTACAAAACCTAAGTTTTTTATTCCCGTTCACGGTGAATACAAGCATATAACCCGCCACGCAAGAACCGCTAAGGAAATTGGCATTGACGAGGAGAATATAATTATTGCACACAACGGCGATGTTATCGAAACGGACGGCGTAGATATGAACGTTACTGGAACCGTTCCAAGCGGACAGGTTCTTGTGGATGGATTGGGAGTTGGAGATGTCGGAGCGATTGTTCTTCGTGACAGAGCCCATCTTTCGCAGGACGGATTGGTTATAGTTGTTTCTACCATAGACAGGTCAACCGGACGGATTGTTTCCGGCCCCGACCTTGTTTCAAGAGGTTTTGTTTATGTTCGTGAAAGCGAAGAACTTATGGACAGTGCAAAAGAAATTGTTGTCAGAGAAATGGAAAAATGCCTTTATAAAAACCACTTTGACCACAACACGCTGAAAAGCAAAATGAAAGATGTGCTTTCGGAATATATCTATGCTCAAACCAAACGTAAGCCTATGATTTTGCCGATAATTATGGACGTGTAAAAAAATAATACGGCAGAGGTGTGTATTTAAATGAACGAAAAAGACAGTAAATTTATTTTTAGTATAGCCCTTAAGTCTATAACGGCAATTCTTGCTGCGATTGCAATTTTTTCTTCTTGGAGAATGTTTGAAAATCAGGCAAGCCGTAATCTTGGACTTTTCTTGAAAAATACAGTTTTTAGTCGCTTTTGGAGAAAAAAATGGAAAAATTTTCGGCAAATTATGTAAACAAACAGATTGCCAGAATATCTACAACCATTTCCAAAACCGAAAGGGATTCGCTTATAAACTTTCCTGCTCCTGTGGTTATTGTAAATGGAAATTATGAAATAATATGGTTTAACAAATCCTTTTTTGCAAATGTATATTGCGAAGACGACCCGTACGCAAAAAAAATTACGGATATATTTAATATAAATCTTCAGGATACCTATTCGGAAAAGGGAGATGTTGTTTCGCTTAAAAAGCACTTTTATCGTGTCAAAGCGGTTCATACGGAATATTCGGGCGAGCTGGATATGATTTACTTCAATGATATTACCGATTATATCGAACTTGACTATGAATACAGACAGTCCCGCAATTCGGTTGTGCTTATAACTGTTGATAACTATGACGAACTTTTAAACAATTCAAAAGAGAGCGAAAAGGCACATATTCTGGTGGATATCGAAAGGCTGATTGAAAATTTTCTGGAAAATACTACGGGAATTGTTCGTAAAAGCGATGCCGACCAATTTTTTATAGTTCTTGAGCAACGTTATCTTTTAAAGATAATCGAAGGAAGATTTGAAATTCTGGAGCAGGCAAGAGCAATAAGAATAGGCGAAAAGCAGAATATCACCCTTTCAATAGGAGTTGGAGGAAATTCAAACAATCTTGCAGAAAGCTTTCAAAATGCAAAACAGGCACTGGATATGTGCCTTGGACGAGGCGGCGACCAGGCGGCAGTAAAAACCGAAAACGGCTTTGAATTTTATGGCGGTGTTTCGGGTGGCTATGAAAAGCATAATAAAGTAAGGGTAAGAATGTTCGCAAACGCACTTAAAGAACTTTGTCTTAACCATACCGATGTGCTTATTATGGGTCACAGATTTGGCGATTTGGACAGCATTGGTTCGGCAACGGGTCTTTGTGCCGCTGTAAGAAGCATGGGGCGAGAATGTCATGTTGTGGTGGATATGCAAAGAAACCTTGCACAAAAGCTTATAACTCATGTTCAAGAAAAGGAAATCTATGATTTTTATATATCTCCAGAAACGGCAATGGAAAAAATAAATCCCACTACACTGCTTATAATTGTAGATACCCACAATCCAGATTTGGTTGAATC
>CANRLN010000098.1 GCA_947631445.1 uncultured Clostridia bacterium | reverse complement strand
ACAAGGCAAATCTTACAGTGCGTTTTCAATCCGGTCAAGCCGTAGATAACATGGCAGCCTGCCTTTTCAAGCTTTTTTGACCATTCAATATTGTTTTCCTCGTCAAACCTTGCACGAAGTTCCACTAACAGTTCAACATTTTTGCCGTTTTCGGCGGCTTGAGTTAGTGCGTCAACAATTTTGCTGTTTGAAGCAAGCCTGTATAACGTCATTTTTATAGATAAAACTTTCTTGTCGTTGGCAGCTTCGTAAAGCAGATTGATAAAGGTTTTCATGCTTTCAAACGGATAAAACAGTGCCTTATCCTCCTTTTGAATCTGCTCAATAATAGATTGGTTTTCAAGGAACATAGGCGATTTTTGCGGAACACGTTTAGGCTCGTTGCTTTCGGACTTTAGTCGTTTTTGAAATTCGCTTAAAAAAGAAAGGTCAAGGGGAATTTGTCCGGTGTAAACCCTGTTTTTGGCAACTCCCAGACTTTTCCGTAAATATTCAACCGTTTTGTCGCCAAGCACACGGGACAGTTCCAGTCTTATCGGAGCAAGTTTTCGTCTGCGTTTGATAACCTGTGCCATAAAATCACGATAATTAAGTTCTTCATCATAAAAAGCGTCCACATCAATATCTGCATTTCTTGTAACTCGTATAAGCGATTTTTCTATTACTCTATAGCCTTTAAAAATCAGCGGACAGAAATGCAGAATAATTTCTTCCGAAAGCAGGAAATTTCCCATTCGTTTTGGAAGTTCAATAAGCCTTTTAACCACATTGTTTGTGCAGGGGATAATCCCCATTTTTCTTTTGCCCTTTTTGTTTTCCAGCACGGCAACAGCATATATTTCTTTATCCCTGAGATAAGGAAACGGCAGATTGTCATCAATTACCGAAGGGAAGATAAACGGAGCAATTTCAAGTTCATAATATTTTTTAAGATATTCGTTTTCGTTGTCAATAAGATTTTGAAAATTGATAAGATGAATATTTCTATCCATAAGTTCTTTCATAACTTCAAGATAGGCGTTGGATTGACGTGTCGAAAGCTTTTTGACCTGCTTTGAAATTTTACTAATTTGTTTTTTAGGGGTCATATTGGTTTTGTTGTCCCTCTCATCATTGCCAAGGTTAATTAAATCCTGCAACGAACCTACTCTTACCTGAAAAAATTCGTCAAGGTTGTTTTGATAAATGTATATAAACGAAAGCCTTTCTTCAAGCGAATTTTCCTTGTTTTCTGCCTCCTCAAGAACACGCTCATTAAATTTAATCCACGAAAGCTCACGATTAACAAAAACATTTTGTGTCATAAAAACAAACACTCCTTTCACATAAAGATATTAAAATTATAAGATAAAAATTTGGAAATATGATATTTCTGTATCTTATTCTATTATATCACGTTTTTACTAATAAGTCAAGTATATTTTCAAAAAATATGTATATTTTTACACGGATTTTACATGAATTTAACTTGTAGTAATATATTTTGTTCTTATTTAGTGTAATATAATGATAATGTATTATTACTCTGCTAAAACAAAATAGTTGTCAAATGAAAAGTTATACAGAAAATATTATATATTTTGTGAAATTTGCTATTGACATAATGAAAAATATATGTTATAATTTAAATATACTTTATTGATAGAAGGAGAATTTAAAATGAAAGATACAAAAATTTCCGATTCAATTGTTTATATTGGTGTAGATGATAAAACAATTGACCTGTTTGAAAGCCAGTATGTTGTGCCAAATGGTGTTTCTTACAACTCTTATGTTATTCTTGATGAAAAAATTGCTGTTATGGATACGGTCGATAGCCGTGCAACCGATGAATGGATTGCAAACCTTGAAAAGGCTCTTGATGGCAAAAAACCAAATTACTTGGTTGTTCAGCACCTTGAACCCGACCATTCGGGAAGCATTGAAAAATTTCTCGAAAAATATCCCGAAACACAGATTGTTGGCAATGCAAAAACTTTTGCTATGCTTCCGCAATTTTTTGATATTTGCCTTGACGGCAAAACAGTCACGGTAAAAGAGGGCGACACCCTTTCACTTGGTTCACATACACTCCAGTTTATAATGGCTCCAATGGTTCACTGGCCTGAAGTCATGGTAACCTATGAACAGTCGGAAAAGATGCTTTTCTCTGCTGATGCATTTGGCAAATTTGGTGCTTTGGACGCTGAGGAAGATTGGGCTTGTGAGGCAAGAAGATATTACTTTAATATAGTAGGCAAATATGGTATGCAGGTTCAAACACTCCTTAAAAAAGCATCAGCACTTGATATAAAAGCAATATTGCCTTTGCACGGTGTGCTTTTAAAGGATAATCTTGAGTATTATATTAATAAATATAATATTTGGTCAAGCTATCAGCCGGAGGACGAGGGAATATTTATTGCTTGTGCTTCTATTCACGGAAATACTTTTAAGGCTATGCAGAAATTTAAAGAAATTTTGGAACAAAAAGGTGCAAAAAAGGTTGTTCTTGCAGATATTTCCCGTGAGGATATGGCAGAGGTTATTGAAGATGCCTTTAGATATGACAAAATCGTTTTTGCAGCATCTTCTTATGATGCAGGTGTTTTCCCTGTTATGGAAGATTTGCTTTTGCACCTTAAAAGCAAAAACTATCAGAACCGTACAATTGGTATTGTTCAGAACGGCTCTTGGGCAGCAACAGCAGCAAGGGTATAAAATCCTATGCGGAGAATTTTAAAAACTGTACAATTGCCCCTACAACCGTTACAATCAAATCTGCTCTTGATGAAACTTCCCTTGCAGAACTTGAAAAGCTTGCGGACGAGCTTGTATAAATTCCAATGATTTACATATTTGTAATATCCTTTTATATTATCCCCTGCTTAAAATGCAGGGGATAATATTTTTTTATGCAAAAAAATGCAAAAAGGATATTTTTTACTGAAAAGGTTTACATATAGTTCATGTAACTTGATGTAAATATTATATTTTCATAATGATTTTCTTAAAAAAATGTGAAAAATATAATAATTTTTAAAATCTCTGTGAAATTTTTAAGAAAACACTTGATTTTTTTGTGGAAATGTTGTATAATAAATGTAGCGAAAAGATGAAAATTATAAATTTTCTGTTAATTATTAAAGATTGGAGAGTGTTGTCATATGAAAACATCAATTAAAAAGACAGTATGCTGTGCTTTAACAGCATCAATCATGGCAGGAATTTTCGCGGTTCCTGCTGCAGCAGTGGATACTAAAAGCACTAAGAAAGGCGGTCTTACAGGTCTTACCAACAAGCAGGTTGTTCAACAGATGGGTCTTGGTTGGAACCTCGGTAACCACCTTGACTGCTCTGGTGTAAACTTTACAGAGTGTACAAAGCCTTCCGATTGGGAAACTGCTTGGAGCAACCCTGTTGCAACCAAAGCTATGATTTCTAAGGTTAAGAAAGAGGGCTTTAACACACTTCGTATACCAGTCACCTGGGGCGACAAGCTTGACGCAAGCGGTAAAATTGACCCACAGTGGATGGCTCGTGTTAAGGAAATTGTTGACTGGGGATATGATGAGGGTATGTATGTTGTTATCAACACCCACCACGAAGAAATGACCGGTTTTACAAACACTAAAAATAATACGAAATTTAGGTCTGAATATACTGAGTATACCGAAGCACAAACCGTTTGCAAGTATGCTACCGGTTGGCTTAAGGTAACAAAGGATAAGCAGGCTGAAACAACTGCTACACTCCAGAATATTTGGAAGCAGATTGCTACAGAATTTAAGGACTATGACGAACACCTTGTATTTGAGGTTATCAATGAGCCACGTTATGTAGACGAAACAAAAGCAGCAGCTTTCCAGGACGGACAGGACTGGGACGGTAAACCTGAATATTATGAAGTAGTAAACGCACTTAACAAAGCAGGCGTTGAGGCTATCCGTTCGGTTGATGGTAACTCTGAAAAAGAAAGAGCTATTATGATTCCTACATATGCTGCTCAGCTTAAGGAAGCTCCTATCGAAGCTTTGTTTGAGGGTATGAAGGAAATCGATGATGATAACCTTATTGTTTCTATTCACGCTTACGAACCTATCAATCTCTGTCTTGCAAAGGGTGACAAGGGCGAAGAAATTACAACTGAATTTACCGAAGAAGGTAAAAAGGTTCTTGATGCTAAATTTGCACTCCTTGACAAGTATTTTATCAACAATGACATTCCTGTAGTTCTTGGCGAAACAAGTATCACAAACAGAAACAACCGTGAACAAAGACAAGAATGGTGCAAATACTATGCAAACCTTGCAAGCGAGCGTCATATTCCAATCATTCTTTGGGATTCTGGTACATATGGTAAAGAAAATCCGAAGTCTGGTGAAAACCACGGCTGGCTCAACAGAAACCTTAACA
>CANRLN010000097.1 GCA_947631445.1 uncultured Clostridia bacterium | reverse complement strand
AATCCCAACAAATTTTTCGGAATGTTGCCGACAGAGCAATAATTGACCACCATCGACTTGCCTCTGACCAAGCCAAAAGTAGTAGCCTGCTTTTGTATCATGAGCCGAACGCTTCTTCTGCCTGCGAAATGGTAGCGGAGGTTATAGAATATCTGGAAAAAGAGGTTAAAATTTCCTCTTGCCATGCCGAAGCTATGCTTGCTGGAATAATGCTTGACACCAAAAACTTTATAATGCGTACAGGCGTTCGTACATTTGAGGCAGCGGCTTTCCTTAAGCGTCTTGGAGCGGATACCGTAGCAGTAAAGGGAATGTTTGCAAATTCAATTGAAACCTATCGTATGAAATCTGCACTTATAAACGCTTCTCAAGTGTATCATAAATGTGCAATTTCGCTTACCTCCGAACAAGGCGGTGATATTCGTATTTCAGCCGCACAGGCGGCGGACGAAATGCTTGGTATAGATGGGGTGAAAGCTGCTTTCACACTGTATATGACAGGAGATATTGCCAATATTTCCGCTCGTTCGTTGGGGGACTATAATGTACAGATTATAATGGAATCTTTAGGCGGTGGCGGACATCAGACAATGGCGGCGGCACAGCTTAAAACCGACCTTGAACAGGCAAGAAAGCAGTTGCTTGAGGCAATAGACGAATATATAATTAAAAACAAATGATTTACAGTTTATTAAACTGTGGCATATAAAAAAATAAAATATAAAGGAGTAATTTAAAATGAAAGTAATTCTTACAAACGATGTAAAAGGAACAGGAAAAAAAGGCGATACATTAGAAGTTAAAGAATCATATGCAAGAAATGTGCTTATCAAAAAGGGTCTTGCGGTTGAAGCAAGCAATCAGAACCTTAATGAACTTAAAAACAAGCAATCCTCCAACCAACATAAGCTTGACCTTGAAAAGGCAGCAAATGAAGCAATTGCCGAAAAGATAAAGGATAAAGAGATTGCCTTTGTCGTTAAGGCGGGACAAGGAGGAAAATTGTTCGGTTCGGTTACACCCGCACATATTGCCGAGGAAATCAACAAAACTTTTGATGTGAATATTACCAAGAAAAATGTTGTGCTTAGGTCGGAAATAAAGAATTTCGGTGACTATACCGCAACCATTAAAATGTCGCAGGGTGTAACCTGCACGGTAAAAATAAAGGTAAGTGAAAACTGATGTCATTTCAGAATGTAGAATTGCCAAACTCTTTGGACGCTGAACAAACCCTGTTGGGTGCTGTTATTTTGGATAACAGCCTAATGGATATTGTAAGTTCAAAAATCAAAAAAGAGTATTTTTATGATGAAAGAAATCTAAAAATTTATGAAGTAATTCTTGACCAATATTTGAGGTCTGTACATATTGACGCTGCTGTTGTATCTGCTGAAGTTACAAATTTTGGGGTTTTTGAAAGCAATCAGGAGGCAAGAAACTATATAGGAAAAATTGTTAAAGAAACTCCAACCTCTGCCAGTGAAAGTGTTGCCGAACAGTATTGTGATATTTTAAGCAAAAAATATTATATGCGTTGTATTATTGAACTTTCAAATGATATGGAAGAAACGGTAACTAATATTGGCGGAAAAAGCATTAAAGAGGTTCTGGGCGATTTTGAGCAGAAAATTTCTGAATTAAGACAGGGGCAGGAAAGTAGCGGTCTTGTTCCTATTAATAAAAGTTTGTTTAATGAATTTCAGCCATACATATTAGATATAAGTAGCTCAGATGCAAGTAATTTTACAGGACTATCCACTGGATTTTCTGATTTGGACAATATAATTTCGGGACTTCGCAAGTCGGATATGATTATAGTTGCCGCCCGTCCGGGTATGGGAAAATCTGCATTTGCTTTTAATATTGCAGTTAATGTGGCTAAAAAAGAAAGTCAAAATAAAAAACAAAATCAAAAAAAAGTAGCTATATTTTCGCTTGAAATGTCAAGGCTTCAGATTGTAACAAGAATAATGGCAGCAGAAGCCGGAGTAAGCAACACAAGACTTAATAATGGTCAGCTGAAAGGTGATGATATGGAAAAAATAATAGACACTTTTGAATTTGTTGTGGGATATCCTATTGCTATTAACGACAAGGCGGGAATGACCGTTCCCGAAATGAAAGCTTCCCTTAAAAATGAGGAAAATTTAGGACTTGTTATAATAGACTATATTCAGCTGATTGAAAGTGCAAGCAAATATGGAAATCGTGTAAATGAAATAAGCGAAATAACAAGACAGATAAAGATTATGGCAAAAGACCTTGATGTCCCTGTTATTGCTCTTTCTCAGCTTTCCAGAAGCGTTGAAAAACGTGATGACAAACGCCCGATTATGTCCGACCTTAGGGATTCTGGTTCTATTGAGCAGGACGCAGATATTATTATGTTTTTGTATCGTGATGAATATTACAGCAAGGATAAAGAGGGCGATGATGATTCAAAAATACAGTCCACCGCACAATGTATAGTTGCCAAAAACCGTCATGGTAAAACAGGCACGGCAGAATTGGCATGGGTTGGTGAATATACTCAGTTCAGGTCGCTTGACCATAACCCAACCCATAATATTATTTAATTATTTTAATAGAAAAATTCAAGAGGATAAATTATGCCAGATATTTTAGATATTGCAGAAAAATCAATGGATAATATTCCTAAACAAAGCAGAATACTTGTAGGACTTAGCGGAGGAGCGGATTCAATTGCCCTTTGTGTTTGCCTTAAGCGGTTGGGTTTTGAAATTTGTGCTGTTCATGTCAATCATCTGCTAAGACAGCAGGAAAGTTTTAGGGATATGGACTTTTGCGAAGATTTTTGCAGGCAAAACGAAATTGATTTTTATTGCCAGCAGGTGGATATACTCTCAAAGGCTAAAGCCGAAAGGATATCTGCCGAGCTTGCAGGCAGAAATGCAAGATATGAAGTTTTTGAAAGATATTTGCAAAAATGCAACTGTGATTATATCGCTGTGGCTCATAATCTGACCGATTCGCTGGAAACGGCAGTGTTTAACCTTGCAAGAGGAGCAGGCACAAGAGGTATAAGAGGAATTGCTCCACAAAGAGGAAAAATAATTCGTCCGCTTATCAAATGTACTTCACAGCAGATAAGAGATTTTTTGGACAAACAGGGAATAGAATACATGGTGGATTCCACCAACCTTACCGATGAATATACGAGAAATAAAATTAGGCATAATGTAATACCGGTTTTAAGACAGATAAGCCAAGGTTGTGAGCAGAATTTTGCAGAGTTTTCCGAAATTGTTTCGGCTGAGGATAACTTTCTTGAAAAACTTGCCGAGCAGATGCTTGAGCGAAACAAAAGCGAGTTTGGCTATTTTAAAGACGAAATAATTTCTGCAGATGTTGCCATTAAACGGCGGTGTATTGCAAGGATTTTGCGTAAGAACAACCTGCTTGAATTTCAAAAGGTGGAGGATTGTATAAGTTTTTTGGAAAATACAGGAAAAATTCAACTGGCTGAAAATTTATTTTTTTCCTGCACCAAAAAAGAATTTTTTATCTTTTCTGTTCCAAAACCTTTTGAGGATAAAGCCTTAAATATGGGAAAAAACATATGGTATAACGGCGAAATTACAGCGGAAATAATTCCGGTGGAAAACGCAAGAAATAATTCAACACAAAATATTTACAAAATGTTCACAAAAATCAACTTAGATTATGGTAAAATAAAAGGTGTAGTAAATCTTAGACATCCAAATCGGAAGGATAAAATACTTCTAAAAAATAATGATTTTCATGCAGATGTCAGAAAACTGCTTCAAAACAGGCTTCCTCAGCATATGCGAAAGCAGATGGCAGTTGTTTCGGCAGGAGAAAAGGTTGTTTTTGTTCAGTCGCTGGGAGCAGACAGGAATTTTCTGCCGGACAAAAACACAAAGCAGATACTACAACTGACTTTTAAACCAAGGAGGGATTACTATGTTTGAAAATTATGGCGATTTAAACGCCGAAATAATTTTTCACCAACAACAAATACAGCAAAGAATTACAGCTCTCGCACAAGAAATTACACAGCAATATAAGGACAAAAATCCCCTTTGTGTTTGCGTGCTTACTGGTGCTTTTATGTTTTTCTCGGATTTGATAAGAAACCTTGGATTTCCACTTGATATAGACTTTATTCGATGCCAAAGTTATCATAAAACAAAAAACGGAGATATAACCAAAACAATGCAGACAAAAAATTCCGTGAAAGGCAGAAATGTTCTTTTGGTTGAGGATATTGTCGACAGTGGCAACACCCTTTTTCAGATTAAAAATGAAATGTTGTCAAGAGGGGCTTTGTCGGTTAAAACCATAACTTTTTTGGACAAGCCTTCTCAAAGGGTCAAGATGGTTCAGCCGGATTATAAGGCTTTTTCGATTGGAAACAGTTTTGTAGTTGGATACGGTCTTGACTATGATGAAAAATATCGTCAAATACCTTGTTTGCTTGCACTTAAAAGTCCTAAAAAATAGA
>CANRLN010000096.1 GCA_947631445.1 uncultured Clostridia bacterium | reverse complement strand
GGTTCTCACCATACAAGTTCGCACCATTCCGCTTCTCATCATACAAGTTCTCATCACAGTTCTGGGGGAGATTTGTTTGATATGCTGTTTTCAATGCCAACGCATCATTCAAATAATTATCATCATGCTCCACCACCAATGGGAAACATGATGCCTCCACCGCCGTCAAGAGGTCGGTTTGTGCCTCCTCCAACTCAAATTAATAACTATTATTATAATAATTCGGGTAATACAGGAAACAATTCAAATGCAAATTATGACAACAATAATACTACAACCAATTATTGCAGTATTCCTACCACGGCTATAAGATGCAAATCCAAAGAAACATGGCAAAGGTATGCTGTTTCCGGTCAAACTTTTGAACAATATATAAATTCTAATAATTTTAAAGGCACTTGGTACGACCCCCATGGAACAGCGTGCAATCTTGATATGCAAGACCCTTATATAAAAGAAAACTACAAGCCTGTTGCCAAAAAAGAAAGGGTTTCAAAAATAGGGGGAATTGTTTTCTGGGTTTCGCTTGCGATAAAGATTCTTGCACTGCCAATAATTGATTTTTTCGGATTGTTTATAGAATCCGATGCTGTTTTTAATTTTATAGATGATTTTATTTGGTATGCTCCAATATTTTTTATGATAGCATCAATTGTTGTGTATTTTTTCCCAAAAAATGCAATAAAAAAGCAAAAACAAGAGCTTGCACAAAAAGCTTGTCAATATTATGAGGGAATGTATGAAATGTATGGCGAAGATGCACATTATAACGATGTGAATATGTTTGGAATGTAAATAATTTTTTTAGTAAAGTGAGGAATTGACAATGCTTGCAAAAAGAATTATACCTTGTCTTGATGTAAGAAATGGCAAGGTTGTAAAAGGAGTTAATTTTGAGGGAATAAAAGAGGTCGGCGACCCTGTCGAATATGCAAAGGAATATAATGCACAGGGTGCAGATGAACTTGTTTTTTATGATATAACCGCCTCTTACGAGGGCAGAGGAGCAATGCTTGATGTGGTTAGAAGAACTGCAAAGCAGGTGTTTATTCCGCTTACTGTTGGCGGAGGAATTGCAACCGTTGAGGATATGCGAGAAACATTGCTTGCCGGTGCGGATAAAGTTTCGGTAAATTCGCAGGCGGTAAAAAATCCATCGATTATTCGTGAGGGTGCGGACATTTTTGGTTCACAATGTATCTGTGTTGGCATTGACGCTAAAAAAATCGCCGACAAAAAATGGACGGTTTATATCAACGGCGGAAGGGTCGATATGAATATAGATTTGATTGATTGGGTAAAGCAGATTGAACAGCTTGGAGCAGGGGAAATTTGTCTTAACTCGATAGATACTGACGGAGTGAGAGGCGGATTTGACATTGATATGCTTAGTGCCGTTTGCAATAGTGTTAAAATACCTGTAATTGCAAGCGGTGGAGCAGGCAAACTTTCGGATTTTGCAGACGCTTTCTTAAAAACCGATTGTTCAGCAGCTCTTGCAGCGTCACTTTTCCACTTTAAAGAACTTACTGTTGAGCAGGTTAAAGATGATTGCAAATCCAAAGGCATAATAATTAGGTAAAAAAAATAGGAGATTTTTTATGAAACTTACCCCAAAAGAAATTATTAAAAGCTATAAACGCCACTATTCATTGGGTTCAGTTGGAACAATTGTTTCTATGATACTTATAGCCATGCTTATTTTTATAGTATGCGTATATCAAGGTAAATTTTCTGTTTCTACTGATATAATTATTAGCCTTGTTTCAATGCCTATTGTTTTTGCAATTGCAAATATTGTTGTTTATAATCACACCAAATCGTTGATTAAAAGAGGCAAGATTAAAATTACTAAATCGATTTATGAGAAATTGAATATTACATCTTCTGTGGAGTATGATAGTGACGGAAAAGCAAGCAACAGTTACCAATATTATATGGTGTTTAAAGGCAGGGGCGGTATTCGTGTTACTCAAAAACAATCAAAACTTTATACTAAAGGTAAAACATACTACATAATAGATAAAAAAGATAATACAACAATTACTTTGACAGAGGCAGATTCATGTGAATATGACTCAAATTGCATTAGGTGCATTGAATATAAAGACTGTATAGGGTTATAATATTATAAAAATTTATGTAAAGGAAGTTTTAATAGGTTGTTTCTCCCACCCACGGCAGGAGAAACAAAGATATTTTAGTATATATTTTGCAAAAATTAAAAAAAGGAGAAAACGCATGAATTTTGTTAAAGAAAAAGGCTTAGGAATTTTATTCTGTATAGTCATTGCTGTTCCAAGCGTTATTTTGGGAAATTTTTTCCCTGTAATTGGAGGGGCAGTTTTTGCAATTATTATCGGCATGGTTCTCACCCTTATTATTAAAGATAAAACAAAGATTTCAGATGGCATTACTTTTACTTCAAAGAAAATTCTTCAATATGCGGTAATTTTATTGGGCTTTGGGCTTAATCTTTCCACCATTTTGAAAACCGGCAAACAGTCCCTTCCTGTTATTATTTCTACTATTGCAATTTCTTTAATTACAGCGTTTATTATGCACAAATTGCTTAAAATGCCTTCAAAGACTTCAATTCTTGTTGGGGTTGGTTCAAGCATTTGCGGAGGTTCGGCAATTGCAGCAACCGCTCCGGTTATCGATGCAGACGATGAAGAAATTGCACAATCTATTTCTGTTATATTTTTATTTAATGTGCTTGCTGCTCTTATTTTTCCAACCTTTGGTGGAATTTTAGGGCTTTCAAACGAGGGCTTTGGACTTTTTGCAGGAACTGCGGTAAACGACACATCTTCGGTAACAGCTGCTGCCTCAGCATGGGACGGAATACATGGCAGCAATACCCTTGAAACCGCAACCATTGTTAAACTTACAAGAACCCTTGCAATAATTCCAATAACCCTTGTTCTTGCATTTTGGAGAATAAGCAAGGAAAAGAAAAATGCTAACAATGCAAGCGGAACAAAGGTGGATTTTAAAAAGATTTTCCCAATGTTTATTTTGTATTTTGTTCTGGCATCAGTTATTACAACCGTTACAACAAGTGTATTTGCAACAAATGCACCCGTTCTTGAAACAGCAAATAATATTTTTGGATTTTTTAAAAATTTAAGTAAATTTTTCATAGTTATGGCTATGGCAGCTATTGGAATGAACACAAACATTGTAAAGCTTATAAAAACAGGTGTAAAGCCAATATTTATGGGATTTTGTTGTTGGGTTATGATAACAGCAACAAGCTTGCTTGTTCAGCACTTGATAGGTGTTTGGTAAAGGAGCAAAAATGTATTATCGTGAAATTAAGATGGATTTGTTTTCGCTTCCAAATGATTATGCTCTTGCACATTGTGTTAGTGCAGATTTTGCAATGGGTGCAGGAATTGCCGTTCAATTCGTCAAGCGATTTGACCAAAAAAAATTTTTAAAATCTCAAAAATGCAAATGGGAGGGAAAAGGTTTTTGTGTGTTTGACCAGCAAAACAAAGTGTTTAATCTTGTGACAAAAAAGCTATGTATTTTTAAGCCAGTTCTTGATAATGTTATTTTTGCACTTGAAGATATGAAAAGGCAGGCAATAGAAAAAAATATAACCAAAATTGGTATGCCAAAAATTGGTTGCGGAATTGATGGTCTTAATTGGAACGAGGTTTCAAAATGCGTTCAATCAATTTTTGAAAACACGAATATTGAAATTGTTGTTTGTTATATTGAATAATAAAATGGAGGAATGAAAATGTCAAAGATTAAAATTGATATTAATAACTTGGATAAATATTTTGCAAAGGCTGAACTTATCCCTGCAATTGCTTTTGATGTGGATACAAAAACCGTGCTTATGCTTGCATATATGAATAAGGAAAGCCTTAAAAAGACACTTGAAACGGGTTATACATGGTATTGGAGTCGCTCCAGACAGGAACTTTGGAACAAGGGAGCAACAAGCGGTCATTTGCAGGAGGTTGTTTCGATTTATGCTGATTGCGATGATGATACATTGCTTTTAAACGTAAAGCAAACAGGTGTTGCCTGCCATACAGGAAGTTATAGTTGCTTCTTTAAAGAAATTTATAATCAAGAATAAATGGAGGATAAAAAAATGACAGTTTATGAAGAAATTTTTGAGGTTATTAAGTTGAGAAAGAAAGCCTATGAGGAGGGTACGGCACAGGAAAATTCCTATACCTGCTATCTCTTTGATAAGGGAGTTGATAAAATTTGCAAGAAGGTTGGCGAGGAGGCTACCGAAACGGTTATTGCTGCAAAGAACGGCGATAATGACGAACTTATGAACGAGATTAACGACCTGCTTTATCATGTAATGGTGCTTGCTGCCAATCAGGGTCTTGAATGGTCAGAGGTTGAAAAGGTTTTGGAAGAAAGAAATGAAAAAATCGGCAACCTTAAGCAGTTTCATCAGGTAGATAAAAATACATAATAATTTTAAAAATCTTTTTTGGGACTTCCCCTATTTAGGGCTAATATTATAATTAAGGAGCGTTTTAAAATGACAAAAATCGGATTTATTGGCACAGGCAATATGGGTTTTGCAATTATCAATGGTATTTTACATTCGGATATTGCAAAGAATGTTGAAGTTTGTGCAGTGGATAAAGACACACAAAAACTTGAAAATCTTACAAAACTTGGCGTTAAGCCTTTTTCAGAAATAAGCCAGCTTGCAAAGGAGTGTAAGTATATTTTCCTTGCAGTAAAGCCACAACAGCTTGATGAGGTTCTCTGCGAACTTAAAGGAGTGGACGAAAACAACGTTATCGTTTCCATTTGTGCCGGAATTGGAGCGGATTATATCAAAAAGGCAACCAATCCTGCTGTAAACGTGGTTATTGTTATGCCTAACACTCCACTTCTTTTGGGCAGCGGTGCAACCGCTCTTGCAAAGGTTGCACCTATTTCAGATGAAGATTTTGAATTTGTAAGGTCTATCTTTGCAACCTGCGGAGTTGCCGAGGTGGTAAGCGAGGACAAAATGAAAGAGATTATCGCAATCAACGGTTCTTCTCCTGCTTTTATCTATCTTTATGCAAAGGCATTTCTTGAATATGCAAACAGTGTTGGAATTGACAGCGAAAGTGCCAAAAATCTTTTTGCACAGTCGCTTATAGGTTCGGCAAGAATG
>CANRLN010000095.1 GCA_947631445.1 uncultured Clostridia bacterium | reverse complement strand
CTATTGTATTTATTTCAGTTTGGGTTTTGCCCATCAGTTCCACATTGCCGATAACAGTTATTTGGGCAGTCGGGATTTTTTCGGATATAAAATTAATATCCTTTACGTCAGACAGGTTGGTAAAATATACAAATTTTGATATACTTTCAAATTCCGAATATTCCATATGGTCAAGAGGATTTTCTTCTATATCCCACATCACCTGCCGGATAACCTCCTGCATCACTTCAGCATTTTCAATCACTACAGGTTTTTGTTTGTTTGGCAATAACACCGAAAATGCAATGTTGTTTTTTAAAAGAAAATATGCCACCGACACAAAAGAACGTAAAATTCTATCGGTTTCTTTCCAGAAATTTTTTTCGTCCTTTGGGAATAGATTAAGGCACAGCAGAATACTGCTTTTTATTGGCTTGCAAAAGTCTTTCACCAATATTTTTCCATGTTTTGCACTCATTTTCCAGTTTATATGATTTAGCCTGTCCCCGTTTTGATATTCATGCAAATCAGATATATCAAGGGTGTTTTGGTTAGTTTTAGCGGGTGTGTAAGCGTTGCTTAAAGCCAAAAATGAATTGTTTTGAGGTTTTTCTGAAATCTCTTCAAATTTGGAATAAACAAGCTTGCTTGCAATATTATCAGCTTTGGGGAGTTTTATTTTAAACTTAAAAAGGCATAAAGGGTCGGAAACATAAGCATAAATTGCTCTGATTTTTATATATATGCACTGCTGATTAGAAATTTTTAGCTTAAGTGTCTGCCTTGCAGTCGGGAAAATGGCTGTGGTAACGGTTTTTCGCATAGGTCGGCTGAAAGGCGTTTGAACATTAAATACCACCGTAAGTTTTGAAAAAGGAATAATTGTAGGATTGTCTATAATTGTTTCGATTGTATCCTTTTCGGTTTGTGAAAAAAACGTTTTAAATTTCAGTCTGCGTTTAAATATAATAACAGGCAGGATTGTAACGATAGGAAAAGCAATAGCTGTAATCAGTGCATACAGCGACAAAATCGGCTTGTACATTACATAAAATATTCCAAGGGACAAAATAATAATAAGATAAATAAATTTCATTATAAAAATCCTTTTAAATTTTGGGAACAGGGACTTTTTGCAGTATATCCAAAAGAACCTGTTCGGCATTTAAACCATCTATTCTAACCTTTGAGGACATAACACAGCGGTGTCTTGCAATATCTCCAAATATATATTTTACATCATCTGGAATTACAAAATCCCTGCCGTTTATAACAGCGACTGCTTTTGAAGCGCCAGCAAGAGCAAGCGTTCCACGGGGACTAAGTCCTAAATCTATATATTTGTTTTTTCTTGTGGCACAAGAAAGATTGACAATATATTCATACAGAACGTTGTTTACAAAGGTTTTTTCTACTGTTTTTATGGCAAGCATAAGTTCGTATTCATCGGTTACTGCTTGCACATCATCAAGTGGATTGTGGGCATGGCGAGCTTTTAACATTTCAAGTTCGTCCTTTGGTTTAGGATAACCCATAGAAATTTTTATAAGAAATCTATCCAATTGGGATTCGGGGAGTGGCTGAGTTCCTGCCGTGCCAAGTGGATTTTGTGTTGCAATAACAAAAAAAGGTTTTGGAAGTTCTCTTGTTATTCCGTCCACCGTCACTCTTTTTTCCTCCATAACCTCAAGCAATGCTGATTGGGTTCGTGAAGAAGCACGGTTTATTTCGTCGGCAAGCAGAATGTTTGTCATACAACCGCCTTCCATGTATTCAAAATTGCCCGTTTGGCTGTTGTATACAGAAAAGCCCATAATATCCGAGGCAAGCAGGTCGGGAGTGAACTGTATTCGTCTGCTGTTAAGTGACAAAGCCTTTGCAGTTGCAAGGGCAAGGGTGGTTTTTCCAACCCCCGGAACATCTTCCAGCAGTATATGACCGCCTGCCAGTATAGTAAGAATAATTTTAAAAAGCTGTGTATCCTTGCCGTTTATAACCTTTTTCAGTTGAGCAAATATTTTGCTTGAAAGTTTAAACACATCGCTATGTGTATAATTTGTTTGTTCCATAAACAACCTCCGTTTTTTGTTGAGTAGATAATAATATTATAACATATATATGCTTTAAATGTCAAGCACTTTTGCAAACAAAACATACAAATCAGTTTTTATAAAAAATAATTTTTTTATGCTTTTTCTAAATTTAAATTCTGTTTTAAGCCAAAATTAAAAAACTGCTCTTTTGGTAAAGAACAGTTTCTTTTTTTGGAGTAATATAATGATGTGTGTTGTTGGTTTGATAAATCTCCCTCCGCTCCCTATAACGGAGGGACACTATTTCCACTATTTTTTTCGTTTCCTTATAACCAATTATTTTTGTCTGCCCTTTGTTTTCTCTTAAATCAAAGGGCAGTTTATTAATTTCCTGCACCCCTTTAAAGCAGGAAATTTTATGTTTCTTCCGTTTTGTTGTCCTCCTTTCATATAACCAAGACAATTATTTTTGCAAAATGTGATAAAATTTTTTGAAAAAATTTTTATTTTGGCGATTTACATAAAAATATGTATTATTTTTATATAAAATCACAAAGCATAAAAACTATTAATCAATCCAACTACATATTTTAGGATACAAAGTGCGTCACTTGTGTTTACTTTATGGTCACGATTAACATCGGCTCTTTTAAACTGCTCACTATTAAGATTGCACGCTCCCACAACATATTTTAGCACCATTAGAGCATCTTCGGAGTTTATGCGGTTGTCTTGATTGACATCGCCATAAAATGGGGTTTTGTCGGGAGGAGGAGAAGTAGGATAAGAAGTATCACTAACAGGAGAACTATCAGGAACACCAATATTAGGCTGGCTACTATCATAATTGTTTGAACTATCAGAATCATCAAAACTATTAGAACTATTATAGTCAGAACAATCATAGTTATTATAGCTATCGTCATATTGGCTTGAACTGTCATAATTATTATAAAAATCTTGATTAAAATCTTCATTATTGGTTGTAGTTTGGTCGGTAGCCATTGCGTTTTGGGAAGAACAAAGACACAAGGCACACACTGTGGCTAAAATTTTTTTCATTTTTTATCTCCTATTTTATACCCTATTGTTTTTCGGTTAAAGATTTTGAAAGATTTATCATTTCTTTTTCGCTAAGGTTGCTATAAATTTCAAATACATATTCTTCGTTTTGCCATATAACTGCATGGTCGGCATTATCTGTTTTGCCACTGTCTATTGTGTAGATTAAATATTTTGTTCCGTCATCATCTATAAATTCAGATTGGGTAGAACGGGTGGTATCAAATCGACAGATATAGTTATCTTTGGAATGTTGAAAAAATATTATAAAGCCATTTTTGCTGTCTTTATAAGAATAATAAATTGAGCCGTCCTCTTTTTGGTAATCCTTAAGCACAAATCCTTTGGGAATATTCCCTAAAACATATTCTTTTTCTATTGTTGTTGTCAAATCCGAACTACTTTCAAGAATTATTTCGTCATGGAAAGCAAAGTGCCTTACTATAAAATCGCAGAATTGCCCCAGTGCGTCTGCATTCAGCGTTCCAATGCCAAGCACAGTGCAGGCAACCATAATACAAGCGATTTTTCTGGAGGTGGTGCAGACAAGATTAAAATAGGATTTTTTACGGCTTGCTATAAGCTTTTGCATTTTCTTTTCAAATTTTGGAGAAAAAATATATTCTTCGTCCATATCAATCTGCTGTATGTATTCAAAAATATTCTGCTCTACAACCTCTTGTAAAGCTTCTGCAAGTACAGAACAATTTTTCATGCTTATTCCTCCTTTAATAGTTTTCTTAGTTTTTCTTTTGCATACTAAAATCTTTTTCGGGCGGTTGCATTGGTTGTTCCCAAAGCTTTGGCAATCTGGTTGTATTCCAGTGCCATAGAAACACGCATATATAAAATTTCCTGTTCATCTTTTTTTAGTTTTTTTATACAGTCCTGCAAAAACATTTTATCATAACCACTTAGCTCTTGATTGCTAATGCCGATAGTGTCGTCATATTCGCAGTCGGCGGTATTGTGAATTTCGCTTTTGAGCAGGTTATAGGCGGTGTTTCGGGTAGCAATAAAAATATAATAATCAAGTTTATGTTCCTCTAAACTTTTTATTTTTGAGAATCCTTTTGCCAGCGAAAAAAACACTTCAGAAGTGCAGTCTTCGGCAAGTGTGTCATTTTGGAGTATTCGTCTTGAAATCGACATAACCCTGTTTTTATATTTATAATAAAGCTGTTCAAAGTCTTCTCCGTCCGAACTGTCACCAATCATAGCAAGACAGAGAACAAGCATGGTTGTCAATGGTTATCACCCAATTCATAAATATCTTATTCTTATATTATGACAATATATTTTTCGTTTTGTGATAAAAATAAGTATTAATTTTCTGTTAATTTATTATACAAAGAAAAATAGCCGCTTTAATTTTTTAAAGCGGCTTGAAAGGAGGTCAATATAAACCAACTTAGTACACCCAAAATGGGCGAAAAAGAAGTGAAAAAGAAAAAAGTAAAAAAAGTAAAAAAAGTGAGAAAACGTTACAATCCGACTATAAATTATAAGGGGATTGAATATAGAATACTGAAGTATCCTATAAGCTTATTATAACACATGATAATTTATTTGTCAATACTTTTCCCAATTTTAGCAAGCAATATATTATAATTTTGTAGGAATATATAAAAAGTTGTTAAGCGTTTTGTATATATTCACTTAAAAAACTTTTGACATATACTTTTATAATAGCTATTATTACATTTGCAAATATTAAAAAAATTCAAGACCGTTATTGAAAGCCTAAATGCCTGCTTGGAATAATCAGAAAATATTTGTGGTGATTTACATCAAGGTTAAATTTTCCTTAACAAATAATTTACAAAAAACTCCCTTGACAAACCATGGCAAATATGATATACTAAAAAAGTATTCAATTAGCATATGGCAACCTGATAATTTAAACACAACAATTAGTATTAAAACTTCAGGAAAAGGCTTTAGAAAAAATGGATAGTACTTCTCCTAGTTCTTTTAAAGTTTTTGGGGAAAGAGAAGAAGTTTTAAATATTACGCCCCATACTCTATATGAAGCTTACTTAGAATTATTGAAGACTTCTAATTGTGATATCTTTGTTATTGGTAATTATAATATGGAAGAAATAGTCAAAATAATTAAAGATAGTTATATAAATAGAGTAATAAAAATAAGTAAACCTAAATTAATTGTAAATAATAAATTAAGAAAGAAACCTCTAGTAGTTAAAGAAAAATCTAATTTTGTCCAAA
>CANRLN010000094.1 GCA_947631445.1 uncultured Clostridia bacterium | reverse complement strand
CATACCATAAACTGTTGCTGATGATGAAAAAACAATGCACTTGCAGTTGTTGTTTCTCATAACATCTACAAGGTTAAGTGTGCCAGTAAGATTGTTATGATAGTATTCAATAGGTTTTTCAACCGATTCTCCGACCGCCTTAAGACCTGCAAAATGAATTACAGCATCCACCTTGTGAGATTTAAAAATTTTATCCAGAGCAGGCTTGTCAAGAATATCGGCTTCATAAAAATCAAATTCTTTGCCAGTAATCTGTCTAATACGATTTAATGCCTCTGGCTTTGAATTGGAAAAATTATCAACTATAATAACCTTATAGCCGTTTTCCAAAAGTTCCACACAGGTGTGGCTTCCAATAAAACCTGCACCGCCAGTAACCAAAATAGTTTTGTTCATAAAAATTCTTCCTCCATTATAATTATATTATAATATATATTCCGTAACGTCTTTGTGCATTGGCGAAACGGTAATATCCAAGTTTTCAAATCTCTTTTTCAAATCGTTTGTAATCTGAGAAAAGAAAATTTGTTCGGTATAGAAATGTCCTGCGTCAATAATGCAGAAATCCTCATTTGCCATATCCACAAAATAATTGTGGGCAACATCTCCAGTAATAAGAGCTTGACAACGTTTTTCAAGAGCCTTAAAGCAATATTTTCCGCCACTTCCCGATACTACCGCAATTTTAACAATGCTTTGTTTGGTAGGAATATATCTAAGCACAGGTGCAGCGAGATTTACCTTAACATCTCTTGCAAGTTCAGAACAAACGACAGGTCGTTTTAATTTACATATTCTGCCTATGCCCACTCCGTTTTCCACTGTAAGTGGTTCGTCGGTTGGTTCAAGTTCCAGCATACGGCACAAAATATCATTCATTCCACCCTTTGCAATGTCAAAATTTGTGTGCATACAGATAGCCGAAATATTGTGTGCTGCAAGCTTTACCGCAACCTTTTCTGGGTCAAGCTGACGCAGTGGATTAAAAATAATCGGGTGATGAGAAATAATAAGGTCTGCACCACTTTCAATTGCATAATTTACAACGTCCATTGTTATATCAAGAGTGAGATGTACCTTTTTAATATCGTTGTTGGTGTAAATGTTAATACCACTATTATCCCAATTTTCCTGTAAATCAAAAGGATAAAGCGAATCAATGTATCTGTATATATCTAAAGTTGACGGCAAAATAAACACCCCTTTATTTTAATTTGTTTGATATACTTTCTGAAATTTCAAGTAACCTACGTCCTTTTTCGATATCAGACTTAAAGCAACCGTCTGAGGCTTTTTTTAGCTTTTGTGCGAGATTTTCAAGGTATTCTCTTGCAAGAGGCTGATTGGTGGGAATTTTTCCGCTATAAAAAAAGCTATCCTCACAAATCCAAGGTTTACCAGTATAAGTAGCCTGCATAATGCAATAGATATATTTATCCCTTGCCACACATTCGCAGGCAATTTCAAAACCATTTTTGCAGAGATATTCTCTAAGCTTTTGAGGTTTGCTCATTGGTTGAAGTATAAAGCTTATATTTGGATATTGCTTAATTTTTTCGATACTATCTTGAAGAATAGCCGAAATAAGCTCTCCTCCCATACCTGCAATAACAACATGAGAAACTTCTTTAAGACAAACATCTTTAAGCCCATTGGTAAGAATTGGTTGAATTTTATCCTCAAGAGCAAATTTCTTTATTGTTTCCTTTGCACTTTCAAGTGGCTTTTGGTTAATATCGCAAGCAAAAGCAGTCTTACATTTTCCGCTAAGCACAAGAAAAGCTGGCAGAAGTCCATGGTCAGTGCCTATATCAGCAACCTTTTCAGCGTGATTAATCATATTGGCACAAGCAAAAAGTCGGTTATCCAAATTAATATTCATTTTGAAATCCTTTTTATTAGTTTTTTAGCAAACGATTACAACATTTTAATAATTATCACTTTTCCCTTGTTCAAAAGGCAGGGGAAAAGCGACTAAATTATTAAACAATTTTTAATAATTCACACTTGTTTTTGAACAAGGTTATGAATTAATTTTCAGAGAAATGCTTGTTTAATTTTTCGATAAGAACATCAACGTCCACATCGTGAACTTCGCAAGCCTGCTCAATGCTTTCGCCTCTTGAAGAAGGGCAACCGAGGCAGTGCATACCTATTTCAAAGAAATAAGGAGCGGTTTCTCTGTCAGCGTCAAGAATATCGCCAATAATTGTATCTCTTGTAACTACCATTTTAATTTCAATCCTTTCTGTTAAAATTCAGCAAAACAACCTTAATTACTTTTAATTAATATAGTTGTCTATAATTTATTATAACTCAATTTTTTTAAAATTTCAAGTATTTTTATGTAATAATATATATTTTTCTATTAATTTATATATTTTGCATAATTTATTTAGACAAATATTATATATAACTAACAATAATGTTTATAACAAGTACTATAAACCTGAAGATTTAGGATGAACTCCCCAAAAATTTATTTCCCACAAAAAATATATCTTTTATTAATATTTTTCCACGCCTAAGGCGAGAAATACAAAGATATTTTTAATACACTTTAAGAACTTTTTGTAATTTTGCCTAAATAAAAAACAAATTTTAAATAAAAATTTTGAAAATTGATTTGTCATTATAAGTAATGTCACTATTGACAAAACACAAATAATATGGTATAATTAAGTTTGTAATATTCGGCAACTGCCACCAAAAGGAGTTTTTTTAAAATGGAATGGACAGGACTTAACCAAATTAGAGAACAATTCTTGAAATTTTTTGAAAGCAAAAATTGCCTTAGAGCAAAAAGTTTCCCGCTTGTTCCCCAAAACGATAATTCACTTCTGCTTATTAATGCAGGTATGGCTCCCTTAAAGCCTTATTTTACCGGACAGGAAGTTCCCCCAAGAACAAGAATGACAACCTGCCAAAAATGTATTCGTACTGGCGATATTGAAAATGTAGGTAAAACAGCTCGTCACGGCACTTTTTTTGAAATGCTCGGCAATTTCTCTTTTGGCGACTATTTCAAAGAGGACGCTATTTCATGGGCATGGGAATTCTGCACTCAGGTGCTTAAACTTCCCGAAGAAAAACTTTATGTTACCGTTTATCAGGACGATGACGAAGCAGAAAAAATTTGGAACGAAAAAATTGGACTTCCCAAAACTAAAATTTTTAGAATGGGCAAGGAGGATAATTTCTGGGAGGCAGGCATAGACCGTGGAGAAGAATTTGGTTGCGGTAAACCCGATTGCACAGTAGGTTGCGACTGCGACCGATTTATGGAATTTTGGAATTTGGTTTTCACCCAGTTTGAACGCCATGAGGACGGAACATATACCCCGCTTAAACAAAAAAATATTGATACTGGTATGGGTCTTGAACGTCTTGCGGCTCTTATGCAGGGGGTTGAATCTATATTTGATGTTGACACAGTCAAGGCTATTCGTGACCACGTTTGTAAGATTGCAGGCTGTACATATGGAGAAAGCCACAAAAAGGACGTTTCAATCCGTGTTATTACCGACCATATCCGTTCGGTAACCTTTATGGCATCTGACGGGGTTCTCCCCTCCAATGAGGGCAGAGGTTATGTTATGCGTCGGCTTTTAAGACGTGCTGTTCGTCATGGCAAACTTTTGGGAATAAATGGCTTGTTCTTAAAAGATATAGTAAAAACAGTTGTGGATAATTCTAAGGGCGAATATAACGAACTTGAAGAAAAATATGATTATATTGTAAAACTGCTTACAACCGAAGAAGAAAATTTCAACAAGACTATCGACCGTGGAATGAAAATTCTTGAAGATTATATTGCAAAGCTTAAAAAAGATGGCAAGAAAATTCTTGATGGCGAGGACTGCTTTAAGCTTTCGGATACATACGGTTTCCCTATTGATTTAACCCGTGAAATTCTTGAGGAACAGGGTCTTGAAATTGATGAGGACGGCTATAACACTGCTTATGAAAAGCAGAAAGAAACAGCTCGTGTGGCTCGTGGCGGTTCAAAATATATGGGTGCGGACGAAACTGTGTTTCACAAAATTGATAAAAATTTCCATAGTGAATTTTTGGGATATGACAAAATATCATGTGAGGCAAAACTTGATTATATTGCAACTGAAGATGAGCTTATTGAAAATGCAAACGCTGACACAGGAATTATTTATATTGTTTCCAGTCAAACTGTTTTCTATGCTGAAAGTGGTGGGCAGGTTGGCGACACCGGCATAATTACAACACCTACCGGAACTTTAGAAGTTCTTGACACCCAAAAAGCGGTGGCAGGAAAGATTGCACACAAAGCAAAGGTTATAGCAGGAAGTGTATCAAAGGGACAAGATGCAAAATTTGAAGTTGACAAGGCTCGCCGCCTTAGCATTATGCGAAACCACTCTTGTGCCCATCTTTTACAATCAGCATTGCGTGCCGTTCTTGGCGAACACGTTCATCAGGCAGGACAGCTTGTTGACCAAAACCGTTTGCGTTTTGACTTTAGCCACTTTAGCCCAATGACCGAGGAGGAAAAACAAAAGGTTGAAAACCTTGTAAACGAATATATATTTAACGCTCTTGACATTACAATGCAGGAAATGCCAATTGAACAGGCTCAAAAGCTTGGAGCTATGGCATTGTTCGGCGAAAAATACGGCAATGTTGTAAGGGTTGTCACAATGGGCGACAAAGACAATGCAGCATCTATTGAATTTTGTGGTGGTACTCATCTTGACAACACTTCCAAAATCGGTATGTTCAAGCTTGTTTCGGAAAGTTCGGTTGCCTCTGGTGTAAGAAGAATTGAAGCAGTAACCGGAACGGGCGTGCTTGAATTGCTTGAAAACAATGCAAACACCATTAAATCCGCTTGTGTAGCTCTTAAAGTTCCTAATCCTGCCGACCTTGTAAATAGATGTGAGGCGGTAAATGCAGAGGTTAAGGCTCTTGAAAAAGAGGTTGAGGCTCTCAAGGCTAAAATTGCTAAACTTTCAGCAGGCAATATTGAGGATAACGCTGTTGAGGTTGACGGCTTAAAGGTCATTGTTGCAAGGCTTGAAGGAATTGACGTTGCAACCCTTAGAAATCAGGCAGATGATATTAAGGCAAAGGACGAAAACGCAGTTTGCGTTATAGCAGGCGACAAGAACTTTGTTTGTGCTGTTGGCAAATCGGCTGTTGCAAAGGGAGCAAACGCTGGAAAGATTGTTTCGCAGGTGGCAAGCCTTACCGGTGGCAAGGGTGGCGGACGCCCCGACAGTGCTGTTTCGGGAATTAAAGATAATTCGCTTGTTGACAAGGCTCTTTCCGAGGTTGTTAATATTGTAAAAGAAATGCTCAAATAAATTTTATTAATTATTTTTCCCTGCCATAGGCGGGGAAAATATAAATGGAGGTCTTTAACTATGGAAGATTG
>CANRLN010000093.1 GCA_947631445.1 uncultured Clostridia bacterium | reverse complement strand
GTATTGACACAAGAACAGGCGAATATATGGAAAGAGCATAAGTTTTTTCTATAATAACTAAAACAGCAATTTTAAACCCGACAGTTTATTCTGTCGGGTTTTTTTTTATTTATATTTTTGTAAATTTTTTAGGCAAAAATAGCTTTTCAATCTTTCGCTTGACGGTAAACCAGAAAGAGGTTTCAAGTTCAATCGGAAACACAAAAATTGAACGTATTCCCATAAGAAAGCCACCAAGAATATCCGTGAAAATCTGGTCGCCAACAGCAGCAACCTCTTTTTTTGTAAGACCCATTCGCTTTTTTGCCCTTATGTAGCCAACGGGCAGAGGCTTTCTGCCTTTGGGTTCAAATTCAAGCCCAAGCATATCCGCCACCGGCTTTACACGTTCATAAGAATTGTTGGAAACAAGTATAAGCTTAATGCCACTGCTTTTCATGCTTTGAATCCAGTCGATGCTTGACTGAGGAATTTCGCCGTTATTGTGGGTGGTAAGGGTATTGTCAAGGTCAAGAAAAAGTCCTTTTATGCCCTTTGAATTAAGAAAATCAGGAGTAATTTTAAAAACCCTTTCAAACACATAGGTTGGTTTAAACATTTCCTTAGTTCCTTTCTTCTTTATTTTCTGCCGGCGAAGAAACAAGGTCGGTTATACTGTCCAGCTGACCAACTTTAATGGTCAGGTTTAAAAGTTCTTCTTCTAATTCTTTAACCTGCAATTGCATGGTGCGAATGTTAAGGCTACTGTTTATTTTAACTTCTGAATTGATATATTTTACCGTAAGCTCGTTTGCATCGTTTAAAAACTTTTTAATAATGCTGATTTGTGTCTGAAGATTTTTCATTGACGCAAGCAATTGTGTAATACTTCGTCCGTCACTGTCTGTATTTGTTGAATTAGTAATAGCAATTCTTACCGACAAATCTTGAATTTTGCCGCAGTATTCTCCAAGTTCGCTGAGCAGGTCGACAGGGTTTTCTTCGGGTATATCGTTGTTTGGGATAATGGCATTGTTCTTAAGTCTTGTTTGTATTTCGTTTATTTTGTTTTGATAATACTTTTTTCTTGTTAAGGCTTCGGCAAGTTTCATTTTACATTCTCCTTTTTTTACTGCAAAGAAAAAAGCAGGCAGGTTGTTACACCTGCCCACCTAATCCACAAAAAAATATAGGTATTTCAAATACCTTTTGCTTAGTACTTACGCTTACGAGCAGCTTCAGACTTTTTCTTACGCTTTACTGAAGGCTTTTCGTAATGTTCTCTCTTACGAACTTCAGCGATTACGCCGTCTTTAGCACATGATCTCTTAAAACGCTTTAAAGCTGTATCAAGACTTTCATTCTTGCCAACACGAATCTCTGCCATTTGTCTTTCCCCTCCCTTGGCACCATAACAGAGCCAGCCAGATGTAAAGGAGCTACAGTGGGTGAATAGTGAAGGTTTTTTAAACCCCTTGGGGTTGCCCCCGATTAAGCGTATACGCTTAAGGTTACTCTGTTTTCACCGCAGCACCATAATAACACACATAGGCTTTCTTATATTATACAACATTTTTTTCAAAAAGTCAATACCCTAAAGCAAATTTTTTAAATTTTTTTAAAATTTTATTTTTGAGATAGTGTTGGGAATTTTAGAGGCTATAAAAAAGCAATTTTTATTAATATAAAAATAATATATTATTTTATATCGCTTGCTTTAATATCCTTTTCAAGATATGTTATATTGCCTGCAATGTCGGTAATTTTAATATTAATTGTTTCGGTATCGTCATAAATAGTATAACCCATTTTTACATTATAGCTATATCCCGGTTGAATTGAAACATCTCCCGTACGATTATTTCCCATTTCCTCTCTATTAGAAAATGCTCTTGGAAGTTTCCAACTGGATTCTTTTTCCTTTACTTCATACCAAAAAGCTGTCGAAAAAGATTCTGGTATATCAGAATTGTTTGTAAATTTATATTCAATAACAATCATAGGGTTACCATCAAATGTGGTCGACCTATGAATATCCAAAAGTTCTACACCAAATTCTTCTGCTCCCTCTTTTGCAACTATATTCTTTTCGAGGGTGTCAGAAATTTTAACATTTGAATTGTCGCTTATATCAAAAGTTTTCATAAGCACGGGTGCATAGTCATTATCTCTATCTCTTATTTCAAGCTCAACAGGTGTGCTGGTATCCGATAATATATATTCATAATGAAGTATCGCTGTTTCACCGGGTTGCACCTCATTTCTTTCGCTATCATATTCACCATCACGAATACCATGTAAAATATCAAATTCAATTTGTAAACCGTTTTGGAAAACTTCAATATGTGTATCATCTACAGCAGACTTTTCCTCATCTGTGTTGTTTGTATATTTATACTCAACAATAAGAATATCACCGTCCACATCGGTTTTATCAACAATAGCCGACATAACATCAACCAAAAATCCCTCACCCTCAAGAGGTTCTATATCAGGTTTACTACTACTTTCTTCGCTACTCTCTGCCTCTTGACTATCGCTTTCACTACTACTAATATCACTTGAAGATACACTATTGCTAATAGTTTCGCTATTCGTGCTATTATCGCCATTATCACTATTATTACAAGACGCAAAGCAGGATAACATTAAAACGCTTGAAACAAGACCAGCCAAAATTTTTTTTTGATTTTTCATATTCAATTTCTCCTAATCTAAATATATATATAATATTTACTAAAAGTTATTTTTGGGGTTAAGAGGCAACGCCCCTTAAAAGCTCCATAATTTTCTTAAGTTAGCATATATGGAAGAAAATTCCCCAAATTCTTTAGATGACAAAAAGTAAATTATATTTACCTCTCGTGTATTATTATACATTATTTTTCTTAATTTGTCAAGAAAATTTACCAAAAATAGATTTTATAGATAAAAATATAACCATATTCCTAATTGCATATATGGAATATAGCTAATATATTTTATAAAAAAGTTTTTAATATCTGTTTCCTTAACGTAAATAATAAATACCACATTTATTTTTTACTCAAATAAATCAATAATATTAAACGAAAATACTTTTTCAACAAATTGAATATTTGAAATTATTTTGTTTAAAAAATTAAATTTATGTAAACGTTTTACGGGGTTGACAAAATCGGTATAATGTGATATAATTATATATAGTAAACATAATAAGAGTGTTTATTGTATTTATTATAGGAGGGATTTTATCCATGCTAAGTGAAAAAATTGCATATATAAAGGGCGTTGTTGACGCTTTGAAAATTGAAGAAAAATCCGATGAGGGAAAGGTTTTAAAACTTATTGTTGAGGTTTTGGACGAAATGGCTGTTATTGTGGACGACCTTGCGGACGAATTGGACGTTGTAACCGATGTTATCGATGGAATTAATGACGATTTATTGGAAATCGAAGACGATTTGTACGACAGCGAAATTGACGATGAAGAATATAACGATTGCAAATGCGATTGCGATGATGATTTTGACGAGGACGAAGAATATACTTGTGTTTGCCCAAACTGCCAAAATCAGATTTTTTTTGATGAAAATATATTCAACAAAGGTAGCATTCAGTGTCCCGAATGTGGAGAAGAACTTGAATTTGACAATGACGACTTTTTTGATGACGAACCTGAAGATGTTGGTTTTGATGACGATGATGTTATTTATAAATGCACCTGTCCAACCTGCGGAAAGATTATGACCATTGATGAAAGCGTTATTGAAAGTGGCGGAATTGAATGTCCTTCCTGTGGCGAAACACTGGAGTTCAACTATGATGAATTTGAGCCAACCGAAGAATAATTAAAAAATTATAAAAACCGTCTGACTTTCCGGGAACATTAATCCGGGTCAGGCGGTTTTTAATATTTTTTTTACAGCCATTTCCCCATTTTTCAAATAATTTTTAAATAATAAGAAAAAAGCTTTTGCTTCAAAATAATTTTTTATTTTTTGTTTTTAATTTTTAATTGATTTAGTCTTTCATATTTGTGTTTGGTGGCAAGCCCTCCTCGTATATGTCGTTCCATCTTGTTTTTGGCAAGCACCGCTTTAACCTCTTTGCAAAGTTTTGGGTCAATGGTTTTAAGCTTGCAGGTTACGTCTTTATGTACTGTTGATTTGCTTATTCCGAACTTTTTGGCGGCAACCCTTACGGTTGTATTGTTTTCAACAATATATCTTCCTACTGCCACCGCACGTTCCTGTATCTGCGTGAATTGCATATAAAGACCATTCCTTTCGTGTGTGTTGGACTATAAGCATTACTAAAAACAATTTATAAAAATAATATAGTCTATATCAATATATTGCAGAACGTTCAAAAATATAACCATATTTTGTACTGGTATTTTGTTATTATTGATTGACGGCTGATTAAAAAAGGAATTTTGTTGCATATTATCAAAAAAAATTAAAAAAATTTGCAAAACCCCTTTACAAATCAAAAAAAATATGTTATAATATATCTGTATTGTTATTGCATATAGCGGTTAGAATGGCTCTAATGCTAAACAAACTAATCAATGTGCAATAAGTAATTGTTATTAAAATCCATCAAGGAGGAGTATTTTTTATGGTTAAAGCTATTACAGGTGCAAACTGGGGCGACGAAGGAAAGGGCAAAATCACAGATATGATGGCTCAAACTTCAGACATAGTAATTCGTTTTCAAGGCGGTGCGAATGCAGGTCATACTATTGTGAACCACTACGGAAAGTTTGCTTTGCACACTCTCCCCAGTGGAGTTTTTAACGATAATATAACAAATATTATTGGAAACGGAGTTGCTCTTAATATTCCTGTTCTTTTTAATGAAATTAAGAGTATAGTTGACAAGGGCGTTCCTTCTCCCAAACTTCTTATTTCGGATAGAGCCCAAATTGTTATGCCTTACCACATTCTTTTTGACCAGTACGAAGAAGAAAGACTTGGCAAAAACAGCTTTGGTTCTACAAAGTCGGGTATTGCTCCCTTCTATTCGGACAAGTATGCTAAAATCGGTTTTCAGGTTCAGGAACTTTTTGACGAAGAAAGACTTCACGAAAAGGTTTTAAGAATTGTTGAAACCAAAAATATTTTGGTTGAACATCTTTATCACAAACCGCTTATCGACCCCGAAGAAATTTTCAGCACCTTGCTTGAATATAAGAAAATGGTTGAACCTTATGTTTGTGATGTTTCCCTCTATCTTTATAATGCTATCAAAGAGGGCAAGAATATTCTGCTTGAGGGTCAGCTTGGCACTCTTAAAGACCCCGACCACGGCATTTATCCAATGGTTACATCTTCCTCAACCCTTGCTTCTTACGGTGCAATCGGTGCAGGTATTCCTCCTTATGAGATTAAAGAAATTGTAACGGTTGTCAAAGCTTATTCTTCTGCTGTTGGTGCTGGAGCTTTTGTCAGCGAAATTTTTGGCGAAGAGGCAGACGAATTAAGACGTCGTGGCGGTGACGGTGGCGAATATGG
>CANRLN010000092.1 GCA_947631445.1 uncultured Clostridia bacterium | reverse complement strand
GCCGACAGAATGTGAGGCTTTCTGCTTGCCTGAAGATTATGTTGTTCCTAAACATTGGCAGGGCTTAAGAGAAGTAACTATAAGTTTAAAAGATAAATTGGAGGAATAGCAATGAAAAATAAACAATTCGATTTGAACACAATGCTGACAGCACCAACCAACAATCCAGCGTTTACCCGTGCAAGCGAAGTACACGCTGAAATAATGGCAAGTGCAAAGTCAGCACAAGAAAACCTTTACAATATGGCTATGGGTTTTAAGAAAATGCGTGACGAGGAATTGTACAAGGCTTTAGGGTACAATTCGTTCGGTGATTATTGTGAAAAAGAAACGGGTATGAAACGCAGGAACGTATATAATTATATAGCAATTTGTGAAAAACTGCCAAGTGAATTTGTGCAGTCGACTGCACAAATCGGTATGCAGAAATTACAGTTGCTTACCACTATTTCAGAACAGCAACGTGAAGAAATAGTAGAGAACAATGACCTTGAAAGCACCAGTGTAAGAGAGTTAAAGGCAAAAATCGAGGAATTAAAACAACACAATACTAAACTTCAAGAAGATAATGCTTTGTTGGAAGAGGTTAAAAATATTGAACATCGTGACTTTTTACAAGCACAGAGAGAAGCCGAAAAGAATCAAGACAAGATAAATTATTTAGAGAGAAAAATAGATGAGAGAGAAAAGGATTTTGAAAAATGGAGAGAAGACAGTCGAAAGATTAGCACTTTTCATGAACAAGACCTTGAAAAATCACAACAGCGTATAAAAGAATTAGAACAACAAATTAAAGACCTTGAAAGCCGTCCAGTTGAAGTTGCCGTACAGGAAATTTCCGAAGATGAAAAGCAATCTATCCGACAAGAGGTTGAGGAGCAAAAGGCAAAGGAAATTGACAGTCTTAAAGCTGAACTTTCGCAAGTTCAAAACGATATTGCCAATGCTGATGAAAAGAAAATTACTTTTGACGTTTGTTTAAATCAAGCCAACAATGCGTTAAAACAGCTTTTGAAAGCAACAATCAATTACACAGACGGCGAATTTGAATTTAAAAATCTTTGTGATATGTACTTGAAAAATCTTAATGAATGTTTATATGGAAATTAATATAAGCTTTTTATAAAATGGAGGTATTAAAAATGAATGTAAATATGCAAGAACTTGTAAATGAACTTTCCAATTGGGGAGCAACCATGGAAGTTTTGAAACGTTTTCCGCAGGATATTCTTGAAGAATTTCAGTTTATATTGGACAACAAAGACCAACACGAGGATAAACTTGAATATATTTTGGATTTGGGCGACCTTTGGCAAGTTTCCGCAACTCCTTATTTTGAACTGAAAGAGGTGGCGGAGGGAATTTCAATGCCAGTTGGCGAACTTACAAATCTTCCTGCAGAACTGCAACAAAAGGTTATAGGTGCATATAAGTCTGGTGCTGATTATTGGGATATTTATAGGCTTTGCACCGATTATATGGAAACCGCCAGCCTTGAAAAAGTTTCCAAATTTTTGAATGTTCCTTTGGAAAAACTTAAAAGTTTGTCAAGACAAGCTAAAAATGATTTATGCGGTTTTTATGATATATTCTATGAAGAAAATGGCGATAACACAGTGATTGCTAAAAATATGCAAAAGATTATTGAAAGAGAGGAAGAATTATGATTTTTAAAAATGAAATTAATGGTTGTATGTTTGACACCGAAACGCTTACCGCAAAGGGCATTGACGGTTCTACCAAAACTTTTCATTCTGACCATGTTGTGCGTCATGTTGGTTACACAATGGCTAAATATCCTCAGCGTTTTCAAGACCTTGTGGACGAGGGAGAAATTTTAGAATATCTTATTGATTTTGATGAAAGTGTTTCGGACGCTATTCATGGGCAGGTGGAAATGTGGCTTGAGGACGATAAAAAATATCGTTTGGCGGTTTCAATGGGCAATTTGCTTGAGGCTGAAAGAATCGCCAATATGTACAAGCTTATGGCAAAAGAACCAATCTATGAAGCTATGGTTTATGTATAAAAAAATTAACCCTCTTGTCTTGGCAAGAGGGTTATATTTCGTCATGGTATTTGCTTTTGCTCTTTTGGGGTGTTTGTTTGTAATTTCTGTTTATATTTTCGGATATTTTTTTTAGGTCTTTTATGGATATGTAAGCACTTGGGGATTGCTCTTTAGGGGTATTTTCTTGTGGGTTTGGTTTGGCTACTGGCTTTGGGATAGGCTTTTTGGGTGTAGTTTTTTGGGGCGGAGTAGCTTTAGACTTTTTATTAGAAAATAACTTTTTTATTTTTCCCCAAAGGTTGGGCAAGCTTGGAATTTTAAAAGTGGGTGGATTAAGAACAGCGGTATTTCCTGCCTTTTCAGGCGATTTAAATTCAATCTTTATAATGTTGCTTGATTTTTCGGTTTGTTCTTCTTTTTCCTTAAGTTCTTTGGTGTTTGTATTTTCTGTTGTTTCAACTGATTTTATTAAAGAATTATCAATTGAAATTTCTTTGATATTATTTTTCACTTTACTTAATAACAAATTTATATCTATTTTTTTTGCCACCATTTCAATTTTATTATATTCTTTTTCGCTGATTTTTTTGCTAAGTACAGCTAAGACACGGGCATAGGAGGTGACTTCCTTTTTTATGTCAGTTGCAAGTATAGTATTAGGAATATAACAATCATTAGTACCTTTTAAAAAGCCAATACAGGAATTAACTCCACCTGCAAGTTTATCTGTTTGAAGATAAGGACGCATACCATTATAATCACCAATCATTTTAACATTACTGGCAATTTTTAAAGTTTGTAAGAGAACATTTAATTTTAATACTGTAGTACCATCTTTATTAAAATCAAAATCATTTTCATTTAATTTGCCCGAAATTGCTTTTTGATAAAACCTTTCAGCTGAATTGTCTTTAATATTTTTATTTAATTTTACACCTGTTAAATGCAAAAAATTTCTTCCGAGTGATTTTATTTCAATATAGTTTGGTTTTATGGGATTTCCAAATATTATAAGTAGGTTCTTTTCCTTTAATTCGGTTTCATATATTTTTGCACTTTTTGTTATTATTTCAATTGCATTTTTCTTGCTCATTTTTCCTTTCATTAAATCACCTTGCATAAAATTTAAAAGAGAAACGTTTCGCCATAGCAAAAACGTTTCTCTTTAATGACTGATTTATTCTGTTGTCCGCCAACTGTCCGTTACACGAAGTACGGCAATATTTCAGGTTTTTCTGTTGCCTGCCAACTGTTCGTCACACGAAGTACGACAATAATATCGGATTTTTTATCGTGTCAGCCCCACGTTAGTAGCTTATAGCTATTCTCTATAATTATATTATATCACATTTTTTGAATTTTGTCAACAAAAATTTAAATTTATTTTAAAATTCAGCATTTTGCACAAACACATATATTTTTACATAGCTTTATCGGCGTTCAAATCGGCATTTTGTTGTGGTTCAGGCTTTTTAGCAGATATTTTTTGTGCTATGCTTTTTAGGTCAGCTGTGCTTATACAACCCGATTTTTTAGCTTTTTTCTTTTCTTCAAAAGCTTTCTTTTTAGCTTGTGCTTGTTCAAAATAGTTTGTTTTTTCACGTTTTGGAGCATTGAGTTTTTCCTGCATAGCAATTTGGTTAAGTTCATCTGTAAGTGCTTGTGGCTTTTCCTGCTTGATTTCAAGTTCTTCAGCTTGAGGAAATGGAGCATTTACAATACTTTGTGCTTCCTTAAAATCAAGGCGGAGTTTTTCAAGCTCTGTATTAACATCATTGATTTTTTGGTCAATGCTGTAAAGTCTTGATTCAAGTTTCTTAAGGTTATGGGCGAAGTTTTGAGTAAGCTTTATTGTATGTGTGGCAGAACCCTCAAGTATTGCCGACACTCCACCGCCCAAATCCTCATGAATTTTCTTTACTGACAATTTAAATCCCTGAAATTCGCCAACCAAATATGGCTTGCCAACCTGTTCATGAAGTCTAATAGCAGATGTTTCAAAGGCTTTTGCTCCCTCTTTGCGGTCGATATATTCGGTTTCGTCTATGGTGATTTTAAACCTTGGCAGTTTGGTTTCGGGGTCAATCGAAAGTTTTTTGATATGTTCACGGTCTTTGTTTAGATTTTCAAGCAGTTGTATAAGCTTTTGTTCTTTTTCAGGAAAAGCGGTTATTTTATCCTGCATTTCATAAACTGTGTTGTTATGTTCAGCTACCATTGTTTTTAATTCTTTGACCTCATTATCAAGCATAAGTTTTTCTTTTATTCGCTCATCGCCTGTGCAAAGTGCTTTAATTTCGCCATAAGAGAGTGCCTGTTGGTCGACATCTTGACACTTTCGAGCAGGTGTTTTAGAGGTCATAATTTGGGAAATAAACTTTTGCTTGCTCTCCAAAATTTGATAGGAATATGCGTCAAATGTGCCTTTGGTGACATAGTCATATACATGAACATTCTTGTTTTTGTTGCCCTGACGGACGATACGTCCTATACGTTGTTCACGGTCTGCAGGTCGCCATGGAATATCAAGGTTGTGTAAAGCTATCAGCTTGTCTTGTACATTTGTTCCCGTTCCCATTTTCGGAGTAGAGCCTATAAGCACCCTCACTTCGCCTTTTCTCATTTTTTCAAACAATTGTGCTTTTTGTGCGTCTGTGTTAGCGTCATGAATAAAGGCAATTTCTTTTTCGGGTATGCCTTTTTCAATTAGCTTTTTCTTAATATCCTCATAAATGCAAAAATCACATTCTTCTTCAAGGCTTTCAAGCTCGGCTATCGATTTTTCTTCATCCTCACTATTTTCATTATCTTTAGTTTGGGATTGTTTCTTGTGTGGAACACCCAAATCACAAAATATAATCTGTGTGCTTTTGTCGCTTTTAGTTTCCTCATGAATTTTCGCAACATTTTCAATGCAAATATTGAGTTTAGTTTGCGGATTATCTTCAAAGGACGGGTCTATAAGTCGGGGGTCAAGTCCCACTTTTCGCCCGTCAGATGTAATTTTTAACATATTGTCAACCGAACGGTCAACCTTATTTTCGTTTATTACGTCAGCACGGTCGGAAAGTTCTGCAACAAGTGTTTGTTGAAATTCGGTAGCTTCTGCATTTACAACATGATATTCACAATCGGGAACATTAAGTTTGAGGGTGTCTGCCGTGCGTATATCCGCCACCTGCTTGAACATACTCATAAGTTCGGGAAGTCCTGTATACTGTGCTATTCGTGTTTTCTCCCTAAATTTGTTACCTGCAGGTGCAAGCTCCCAATCGGTTTTTTGTTCTCCAAAAACCGTAACCCAATTATCAAAGTTTTCCAATCCATGTGATTTAAGAAAATCATACTCTAAATATCTCATCATTGTATGTAGTTCGGTTACAGAGTTGCTAAGAGGAGTGCCGTAAGCAACACCTTAGCAACGATTATTTGGTAATGTTTGGACGGTTGGTTTTACAGCAATAAAACCGAAAGGACAGATACAAATGATTGATGCGATGTACAATTACAGACAGGGTGAGATCCACTCCGCTGAGT
>CANRLN010000091.1 GCA_947631445.1 uncultured Clostridia bacterium | reverse complement strand
CCAGAGGGTCTTAGTATCCGTCTTTCGGACAGACACTTTGGTATTGGTGGTGACGGTATTATTACAATCTCTCCATCTAAAATTGCTGACGCCAAAATGAGAATATTCAACCTTGACGGTTCAGAGGGTAAAATGTGCGGTAATGGTATCCGCTGTGTGGCAAAGTTTATGCGTGACAATGGCATCTGCGATAAAGATGTTATGAAGATTGAAACACTCAGCGGTGTTATGACAGCCGAAGTTATTCATCACATGGGCGAAATTGTTGGTGCTAAAGTGGATATGGGCAAGGCTATTCTTGACCCTGCCAAAATCCCTGTTAAACTTGACGGCGATAAAATTATAAACCGTGAGGTTGAAATTGCGGACGGAAAATACAACATCACCTGCGTTTCTATGGGTAATCCACATTGCGTTGTGTTTACAAACAAAGAGATTGACCATATCGACCTTGAAAGCATTGGCTCTAAGTTTGAACACGACAAGATTTTCCCCGAAAGAGTAAACACCGAATTTGTCAAGGTTATTGACAAAAATGTTCTCAAAATGAGAGTGTGGGAAAGAGGCTCGGGCGAAACCTGGGCTTGCGGTACAGGTGCTTGTGCTGCTGCGGTTGCAGCGGTCGAAAACGGTCTTTGCGACAAGGACACCGATATTCAGGTTCGCCTTAAAGGTGGCACTCTTACAATAAGATACACTGACGATGCAGTTTACCTTACTGGTAATGCCGAAACAGTATTCAAAGGCAATATTATTCTTTAATATTTAAATAATCAAAAAATTATATTATTTCCCTGCTTTGAGCAGGGAAATAAATAGATTTTATAAATTTGCCAAGGCTAACTAAAAGCCGTCAATTATATTATAAGGAGGATTTAAAGATGCCAAAAATTAATGAAAACTTTCTTAAACTGGAAAAGAACTATCTTTTTATCAATATTGCTAAAAAGGTAAATGCTTATAAAGAGGCTAATCCTGATGCAGATATTATTAGAATGGGTATCGGTGATGTCACACTTCCTATCCCCTCTGTTGTTATTGAAGCAATGAAAAAGGGTGCGGACGAAATGGGAGTTAAGGAAACATTCAAAGGCTATGAAGACAGCGGTGCAGGCTATGACTTTCTGAAAGAAGCTATTGCAGGCTACTACAAGTCTTTCGGTGTTGATGTTTTGCCTGAAGAAATAAGAGTTAGTGACGGTGCAAAGAGCGACTGCGGAAATATTGTAGATATTTTTGGAGATGACAATGTTGTTTTGGTCACCGACCCCGCTTACCCTGTTTATGTTGATTCCAATCTTATGAGTGGAAGAAAGGTTATTTATGCCGATTCCAACAAGGAAAACGGTTTTGCCGCTATGCCGGACGAAAATGTAAAGGCAGATATTATCTATCTTTGCTCGCCTAACAATCCGACCGGTTCTGTTTATACAGCAGAACAACTTAAACAGTGGATTGACTATGCTAAGAAAAATGACGCTATTATTATCTATGATTCTGCTTATGAGGCATTTATCACCGAAGATAATATACCACGCAGTATTTTTGCGGTTGAGGGTGCAAGAGAATGTGCTATTGAAATCTGCTCACTTTCCAAAACAGCAGGCTTTACCGGTATGAGATGCGGCTATACTGTTATTCCAAACGAACTTAAATTCAAGGCAAGTGACGGAACAGACGTTTATATTTCCCAGATTTGGGGCAGACGTCAGGGAAGCAAGTTCAACGGCGTTTCCTATCCCGTTCAGTGTGCTGCTGCTGCTGTATTCACCGAAAAGGGGCTTGAGCAGATTAAGGAAAATATTGCTTACTATCAGGAAAATGCAAAGATTATTGCAAATGCTCTTGATGAAATGGGTATTTTCTACACCGGTGGCAAGAACTCTCCTTATATATGGTTTAAATGCCCTGACAATATGGGTAGCTGGGAATTTTTCGATAAACTCTTAAGCGAAGCCAATGTTGTTGGCACTCCCGGAGCAGGATTTGGCAGAAACGGAGAAGGTTATTTCCGTCTTACCGCTTTTGGCGACCGTGACAGAACCATTGAGGCTATGCAGCGTTTCAAAAAAATGATGAACACATAAAAAATTTTTCAGGGCTGTTGTATTTTTAATATAACAGCCTTATATTTTTATTGTTTATTTTCGTTTATGATTTTGGCAAGCGATTTTCCCAAAAGATGCCCCGAATAAACCGACTGGTCAAGACTGTTGCCGTGACTGCCGACCTCAACAAGCAAAGAACCGGTTGACAAATCTTGATTATAAAATCTGTCTGTCAGAAATATTCCCCTTACAAGTTCGGGATAGTCATCATATAATCTTTGCTGAAGAACCGATGCAAAGGCAAGGTTTTCTTTCCAGTTTGGAATACGGTCTGTGCCATCGTCGCAGCAGGAAATAATCATAAGCTGTGCGGCTGTCTTTCCGTCAATATCCGCTATGGCACTAACCCTTGTGCCGTCCTCACGCTCGATTGCATCACGATGTACATCAAGCACAATCTGTATTGAGGGATATTCTTTAAGAATCTGTTCAACCGTTGCCCTTGAATCGTCATACGCTCCCGTATAGCTTGGGTAGTCGTGAACGGTGGTATCGTGTATGTAACATACTCCTGCATTCTCCAGCTCCTCGCATATTGCATCTCCGACAGCGGTCATATTATATTTGGGGTCGGTGGTTTTTGCAGTAAAATCCTTGTCATAATAATCTTTTTGATATGGTTCATAGGTTTCTGTTGTGTGGGTGTGATATATAAGCACAAGTGGCTCTCCCTGCTGTGCATTAAAATTCAGCTTGATTGGCTGGGTGCAAAGTTTAAGCACCTCACTGTTGCTAAGTCCCGAACAATTGCGAACCTGTGCATTGTTGGGAAGATTTAAATACTTGCTGTCGGTGCAGTGTTCAAAGGTGATTTCTTCTATATCGCCATCATTGTCCGATGTATTGTTGTTGTACGCAATAGCATTTAAAACGGTTTCGTCTGGTTGGGCGGTCGGTATTCTAAAGCCTTTGGAACTTGGCTGTTCGTCCATATTCACATTAAAAGCACTTTTCCCCCACAATAAATAGCGTTCCATTTTGTTGAGATTACCGTCAAAATTTTTGGTGACGGCTGTGTTGTATATTTCAGCTTTTGAAATCTTTGGAATTTTGTCCCTATAAATATAAATGCAGGCAAGCAACACCAAACAAAGCAAAATAACAACAATCGAACCTATGCAAGCTTTTCTTTCCATTGTTTTTCATCTCCTTTGTACAAGCATATTCACAGACTACAAAATTTATGAATATAATATTTTATAACAATTTTATTATCGATTGTTTACAATGCTGTAAACATCAAAAAACTTTTTATTGAATATTAAATTGTTATGAGAGGAGATTTTTATGGATTACTCTAAAATCATAAGCAGAGAGTTTCCGCTTAAATATGCGGATTATTTAAATTTAGAACTTGTTGAATTTGAAAACCACGGCAATATTTTCCGTCTTGAAATAAATGCTTTTCATAGTCTGAAAAAAATGCTTGAAAGTGCAGAAAGTGAAGGAATAAATTTATACATCTGTTCGGCTTTCCGCAGTATCGAGCATCAGCAGGAAATTATACATAAAAGCATTGTTCAATATATGGCAGAGGGTTTAAGCAAACAGCAGGCGGAAGAAAAAACAAACAAAGAGATACTGCCTCCGCTTGCAAGCGAACATAATGCAGGACTTGCAATAGATTTTTGCCTTGAGGACGGTGAATTAAGAGAAGATTTTGAAAATACGGAGCAATTTGAATGGCTGGTCAAAAACGCATACAAATTTGGGTATATATTAAGATACAAGCGAGAATATGAGGATAAAACCGGCATAATATATGAACCATGGCATTTTCGGTTTGTTGGAATATCGGCGAAAGAACTAAAGGACATCTGTCTTGAGGAGTACTAAAATTTTAAGAAATGAGGAAGTTTATGAAAAGTTGTTGGGAGCATCTTAAACAGACAAAAAAAACCATTTATATTTATGGCATGGGGAACGGCTGTGAAAAAATACTTGATTTTATGAAATCTCAAAATATACAAACAAGCGGGATTTTTGCAAGCGATGAGTTTGCAAGAAACACCGAATTTCATGGCTATACTGTCGGCAAACTATCGGATATACAAGATAACAATATCTGCATTGTAACTGCATTTGGAGCAGGCTATAAAGAATTACAACAAAAAATAGAAAACCTTGCAGAAAAATATGAACTTTACTGCCCTGATATGGAGGTTGTTGGCAATAGAGCATTTACAATGGATTTTGTAAATGCAAATTTAAATTTGTTTAAACAAGCCTATAACCTGCTTGCCGATGATTATTCAAAAAAAACCTTTGAGGCGGTTTTAAAATTTAAACTTTCGGGAAATATAAACGATATAAAACCAATTTTCTGTGACGAACAGGAAATTTATAAAAATCTTATAAAACCTTGCAATGGCAAAAACATTGTCGACCTTGGAGCATACAATGGCGATACTATACTTAAATATATAAAACTATCTGGTTGTGAAAATCTGTCGGATTTTACTGGAAACATTTATGCCTTTGAACCCGACCGAAAGAATTTCCGCAAACTGCTTAAAAATACCGCCGATATAAAAAATATAAATTATTATAATGCGGTGGTTTATTCACACCAAACAAGAATTAATTTTGACGGTGGGAGCGGAAGGGGTTCGCAAATTAGCAACAATGGCAAAAGCAGATGGGCAAATTCGGTGGATAATGCCGTGCAGAATAACAAAATTGATTTTATCAAGTTTGATGTTGAGGGCGGAGAATATAATGCCCTACTTGGTTGCAAACAGACTATTAAGAACTCCTGCCCTACCCTGCTCGTTTCGGCTTATCACAAGATTGACGACCTGTTTAAACTGCCAATTCTTGTTAACAATCTAAACAAAGATTACAAGATTTATTTAAGGCAACCACCCCATTACCCCGCTTGGGAAACCTGCCTTATTGCACTATAAAAAAGAAAGCTGTTTTCCACTTGGGAAAACAGCCTTTTTATTATAATTATTAAAGTCCGTTGGGATTTTTCTGAATAAAGTTCCAACCGTCCTTTGCCATATCGTCAAGGTTGTATTTTGCTGTCCAGCCAAAAAGCTTCTTTGCTTTGTCTGTGTTTGCAAAGCAGGTTGCAATATCTCCGGCACGTCTGCCTGTAATAACATAAGGTATGGGCTTACCGCAAGCCTTTTCAAAAGCGTGAACCACATCAAGAACGCTTGAGCCTTTTCCTGTGCCGAGGTTTACCGCCTCAACGCCTGTTCTGCCAATTGCATATTCCAACGCACTAAGGTGACCTTGTGCAAGGTCGACAACATGAATATAATCACGAACGCCCGTTCCGTCTGGTGTGTCGTAATCATCACCGAATACCGAAAGTTTTTCAAGCTTGCCAACAGCAACCTTTTGAATATATGGGAACAGATTGTTTGGAATACCGTTTGGGTCTTCGCCAAGAAGTCCGCTCTGATGGGCTCCAATAGGGTTAAAGTATCTAAGCAGGCTGACGCTCCAGTCATTATCTGCAACATACACATCGGTTAAAATCTGCTCAATCATAACCTTTGTATAGCCGTAAGGATTGGTTGCACTTGTTGGCATTTCCTCAACATAAGGTGCAACATTGTTCATACCATAAACTGTTGCTGATGATGAAAAAACAATGCACTTGCAGT
>CANRLN010000090.1 GCA_947631445.1 uncultured Clostridia bacterium | reverse complement strand
ATGAGCCTTGCCCACGGCGGACATCTTACCCACGGTTCTCCCGTAAACATTTCGGGAAAATATTTTAATTTTGTTTCTTATGGTCTTACCGATGATGGATTTATTGACTATGAAGCATTTGAAAAGCAAGCACAGGAGGTAAAGCCTAAACTTATTGTTGCTGGTGCTTCTGCTTACCCAAGAATTATTGATTTTGAAAGAATTTCGGGTATTGCTAAAAGCGTTGGTGCTTATTTTATGGTGGATATGGCACACATTGCGGGTCTTGTTGCTGCGGGACTTCACCCGTCCCCTGTTCCTTTTGCTGACGTTGTAACAACCACTACACATAAGACACTTAGAGGTCCTCGTGGTGGTCTTATTCTTACAAATAACGAAGATTTGTTCAAGAAATTCAACAAGGCTATTTTCCCCGGCACACAGGGCGGACCTTTAATGCACGTTATTGCGTCCAAAGCTGTTTGCTTTGGTGAGGCTCTTAAGCCAGAATTTAAAACCTATCAACAGCAGATTGTAAAGAACGCAAAAACTCTTGCAGACGGTCTTTTAAAGCGTGGATTTAATCTTGTTTCGGGAGGAACAGAAAATCATCTTATGCTTGTTGACCTCCAACCATTTAATATCACAGGTAAAGAACTTGAAAAGAAACTTGATGAGGTTTATATCACAGTAAACAAAAATGCTATTCCAAACGACCCACAAAGTCCTTTTGTTACAAGTGGCGTAAGAATAGGTACACCTGCCGTTACAAGCCGTGGCCTTGTGGAAGAAGATATGGAAAAAATTGCTGAATTTATCTATAAAACAGCAAGTGACTTTGATAAATATGCAGACGAGGTTCGTCAGGGCGTAACCGAACTTTGCAAAAAATATCCCCTTTACGAATAAGGCAAGGCGAATTTAGATGCGAATGAATTTCAATAAAAAATATAACACGCTTTTCTGCTATATTCTTATAGTGATTGCACTGAGTATGCTTATGGTGCTGGCAATATTCAAGTTTTCATCAATAGCTTCGGTTTTGCAAACAATAGTGTCGGTGCTTATGCCTATAATAATGGGTTGTATTATTGCATTTCTTATAAATCCTATAATGAAATTTATCACAAGAGTTTTTGAAAATTGGATTTTCAAGAAAAACCCTCACCCCAAACTATCCAAAAACCTTTCGCTTGTTCTCTCCTGCCTTATATTTCTTGTTATAGTCGTTGGAATTATTGCGGTTGTTGTTCCGCAATTTGCAGGCTCTTTAAGCGATATAATAAGCAATATGACAACCCTTTACAACAAAACAAGCGACTGGATTCTTGATGCTGTAAAAGATTATCCGGAACTTAAATCCAAACTTACCGAACAGCTTTCCAAACTATATACCAACCTTGACAAGGTAATTGAACAAATTCAACCAATGTTGGGAAATATATGGACAGGTGCTTTAAACCTTATAACATTTGTAAAAAATTTTATAATAGGATTTATCATTTCGGTGTATATCCTTGCAAACAAGGAACTTTTCTTTGCACAGCTTAAAAAGTTGGTTGCGGCTACCTTTTCAAGACAAACAAGTAATAATATCTTCAAGGTCAGCAGTCAGTGCAACAAGATTTTTTCTGGATTTTTGACCGGAAAACTTATCGATTCGCTTATTATCGGACTTCTTTGTTTTATTCTTATGACAATTCTTGGCATGGATTATACAACCATGATTTCGGTTATAATAGGAGTTACAAACATAATTCCGTTCTTTGGTCCTTTTATTGGTGCTGTACCCTCTGCACTTCTGTTGTTTCTTATCTCTCCAAAACAAGCACTTATATTTATTATAATGATTATTGTGCTTCAGCAGTTTGACGGAAACATTTTAGGACCTAAGATTTTAGGCGATTCCACAGGACTTCCTGCGTTTTGGGTGCTTATATCTATTCTTATTGGTGGCGGTCTTTTTGGATTTGTCGGAATGCTTTTTGCAGTGCCGACCTTTGCACTCATTTATTCCATGTTCTGCGAACATATTAACCAAAAACTTGCTAAAAGAAATCTTCCCACCAAAACAAGCTATTATAAAGACAATCCAATGCTGAATCTTGTAAAACAAACCAAGGTTACTCCGATGACCAAAGAAGAGCTTGAAGATATAAAAATTCTTCCTGCCGACGAGGTTAATGAAGCAAAATAAATTTTATCCCGAAAGAGTACTCTTTCGGGATTTTTTTAGTATTTATATTAATTGCTTGAAAGTTTTAAAATAATTTTATTATATGCAAACCACCTTGTTTTTTCCGGTTTCTTTTGCCTTGTATAGTGCCATATCCACACGACCGCAAAGACCATCTAATGTTTCATCTTTTTTTGCCTGCACAACACCAATGCTCACCGTATGTTCTAAAACATTTTCAAAATCTAATTTTTCAAATTTATTTCTAATATATTCGCCAATATCCAAAGCCTGCTCAAGTTTGGTGGAGGGAAGAACAAGCATAAATTCTTCTCCGCCCCAGCGTCCAGCAGATGAGGTTTCAACAAAGTTTTTTACATCACATCTTAATATATCCGAAAGAGATTGTATAACCATATCTCCAACCTTATGACCGTAAATATCATTAATTCGCTTAAAATTGTCTATATCAAGCATTATCAAAGAAAAAGGTTGAACACCAACCATATCAATATTGTTTGAAATTATATTCTGAAATTTAATTCTTGTAAAAAGTTTGGTTAGTCCGTCGTGGTTTGCAAAATATTCAAGCTTTTGATTTGCTTCTTCCAGTTCTGCCGACGCAACTCCAATAAAGGTTGCAAGCCTTGTTGTAAGCTGAATAACATCATTATTATGTTTTCTGGCTATAGGTTTCTGGGGTTTTTCCACCGGCTCGCCCTCTCGCATTGCCGCCGACACAAGGGTTATATTGTGTTGATTTAATTTTTGACCGTTTCGGAAATATTCGCCAAAGGTAAAAAATCCGGAAGAAGGTGCAAGCGATTTAAACAACTCCAGTTCCTGAACCGATTTATAATCAGACTCCCAAAAAGCACGCCTTGCCGCACAGGAAAATATATGTATTGCCTCAGGGCAAAACTCCTGCAATTGTCTGCAAGCAGTTTCCGTTGCCTCCATAATTGAATTTGGGTTACCATAAGCAAGCTTTACCATACTTCCGGTTTCCATATTTTCTGCCATATTTATCGAACCATCTGAATTACAGCTAATCGGCGTACGCAGAATAACCGTTCCGCCGCAATCATAAAGAAAAGGAAATTCAAGAGTGTTCATGTAAAAATTATCATCATTTGGAATATTAAGATACTTATGATAAGCTTCAAAAGCAGGTTTGTTGTCCAGTTCGTAAAGCACCCTGTTTTTAGATTTGGTAATTTTAAGCTTTTGCCCGAGCGGTTGCCAACCCGTAACATAAAGCGATTTTACAAAAAACTCCTCTCCGCCATAAAGCACAAATATAATAGAATCTTCTGATATTCCTTTATCACTGGAACAGATAAAAGAAAAAGGGCTTACAACATCATTATTGCAGGCAATTCCTCCAAAAATCTGTATATTTTCGGGAATAATACTTATACGATTACAAAAATCCGAGGTTGCTCTTTCTGGAATGGTCATAAATATTTCAACTGCTTTAATCCAAGGGCGAGCGTTTATCTGCATTATAAAATCCTTTGCAACTTCAATTTCTGTTTCACTTGTAAAGTCATATTGCAAAACCTCAACTTTGGTTGTGGGCTTTTCAAATATGCTACACATCACAGTAATTTTTGTTTTAGAAAGTTCCCCATTAAAAATATTCCTGTTAGAGGTTGTTCCAACATATAGTGCATTGGGAAGAACTTTTTTTATTATATCCGAAATGGTTTCAAGAATTTCGCTTGAAACTATTTCGGAAAAAATATGAAACATAATGGTTGCCTGTGAATTTTGTTCCTGCCATGATTTAATTTTTTCAAGTGTTTCTATAAATAATTGTGTATCCGTAAAATGGAATTGATATTGTTTCATAAAAAAAATAGTCCCCCTGTATATTTTCAGATTGCTATATATATTATACAACAATATGCACAATTTGTCAAGCAGTTTTTGATAAAAACAAGAATTATTTTATAATTTCAATTCCTCTGCTCTAAATAAAGCAGAGGAATTTTGTTACAAATATATTCAATTAATTTAAGGCATTGCCTTTTGAGGAACAAAAAAACCAGTCATATCGACCTTTTCCATTGTCAACAATTTAATCTTTTTGTCCAATCCGCCAGCATATCCGGTAAGACTACCGTTTGTACCAACAACACGATGACACGGAATAATAAGCGAAATAGAATTGTGACCTACAGCACCGCCAACCGCTTGTGCTGACATTTTTTCAACACCCTTTTGTTTTGCAATAATACCCGCTATTTCCCCATAGGTCATTGTATGCCCATAAGGAATAGAAAGCATTATATTCCATACAGCCTTGCGAAAATCTGTAGTACGCATATTAATTGCTGGGGTAAAATTCGGTATACCACCACTAAAATATATATCCAGCCAATTGACCGTTTGTTCAAATACAGGTAGGTTCTTTTTTTGGTATTCCGTACCAAGCACATCGGCAAAATATTTCTGCTCATCAAACCACAAGCCAACCAGCGAATTTCCGTCACTGGCAAGTGTAATACCGCCAAGTGGCGAATCATAATGAAATATATAGTCCATGTCAAATCTCCGAAAGTTTGATTATCTGTTCTTTTTAAATTCTATATAATCTTCATAAGTGCCTTTGTAGTCAACACAACCGCCGTCAGGTAGAATTTCTATAATTCGATTGGCAACCGTCTGCATAATTTCATGGTCGTGGGTTGCAAAGATAACAACGCTTTTAAAATCCCTAAGGGCATTGTTTACTGCTGTAATACTTTCAAGGTCAAGGTGGTTGGTCGGCTGGTCAAGCAAAAGCACATTTGAGCCGAAAAGCATCATTCTTGAAAACATACATCTTACCTTTTCGCCACCCGAAAGCACCGATACTTTTTTGTAAACATCATCGCCCGAAAAGAGCATTTTTCCAAGAAAACCACGCAGGAATGTTTCGGTTTCTTCGGTTGTAGAATATTGTCTTAACCATTCGATAATATTAAGCTCCGAACCATTGAAATATTCTGAATTGTCCTTCGGAAAATACGAACGTGAGGTAGAAACTCCCCATTTCATAAAGCCTTCATCTGGTTCAATTTCTTCTGCAAGAATTTTGAAAAGGGTGGTTACAGCCTGCTCCGATTCGCTTATAATAGCGACTTTATCTGTTCTTGAAAGGGTGAATGAAAGGTCGTTTATAACCTTTTCGCCGTCTACCGTTTTACAGAGGTTTTCAACCTGCAAAACGTCCTTGCCGATTTCCCTATCCATATTAAAGCCAATAAAAGGATATTTTCTTGACGAAGCCGGCATTTCTTCGACCGTCAGTTTGTCAAGCAATTTTCTTCTTGATGTTGCTTGTTTAGATTTTGATTTGTTGGCGGAAAATCTTGCAATAAATTCCTGCAACTCTTTAATTTTCTCTTCATTTTTCTTGTTCTGTTGTTTAATCATTCGCTGAATAAGCTGAGAGGATTCATACCAAAATTCATAGTTGCCAACATACATTTTAATTTTTGTGTAGTCAATATCAACAATATGTGTACAAACATTATTAAGAAAATGACGGTCATGCGATACAACAAGCACCGTGCCAAAATAATCCGAAAGGAAATCTT
>CANRLN010000089.1 GCA_947631445.1 uncultured Clostridia bacterium | reverse complement strand
TATTTATCAGTACTGTTATCCTTACGCAACTGTATTCTTAAGGTTTCTTTTTCTGTGTTTATAATCCTATCAAGATTTCCAAAAATTTCTTTTATATTATCCGGGTGGAGAAGACCATATTTTTTATAATCGGAAAAAAAGTTAAAAAGACATTCTCTTTTTTTGTCCTTGCTCATTGGCATACCACTAGGCAAAAGCAGGGTATCCTGCTTTATATCATAATCAAAAAAGTATTCGTTTGAATTTTCCGCCACTATTTTATATCTTGCACTTTGAAAAGCAATTTCCATTTCATTAAGCTTTTGCTTTGTAATGTCAAAAACAGTAAAGCAAAAACTGTATATTTCATCATTATTTGAAAGTTTCTTTGCATTGACTTCAAGCCACTTATCCTTGCCATTAATATGTATTTTAAACTGAAAATTAACCGGTGCATCGCTTGAAAGACATTCAGAAAGTTTGTACAGAATCTGTTCATAGGTTTTGCGACTTACAAGGGTTTTTAAAAACTGGCTGAAATTATCCTCGCTTGAATACTGCTCAATTTCAAAAGTTTTAAGAAAAGCGTTGTTACTGCTTACAATTCTGCTAACATGATTTTTTACATCAATATCAAAAAGTGCCACTCCTCCGGGAACAATCACCTGCAACGCTTCAAGATTTGTATTAAGATTATTGCAATATTCCTCAAGAATATTAGACCTTGTATAATCAACAATCATAACATCTATATAATTGTGCTGTGAACCGGTTTCGTCCTTTCGGGTAACAATTTTTCCAAAGCAAAGCACACATATAACCGTTCCGTCCTTGCATAACTGACGGTGTTTTAAAAAAGCCTCGTTTTTCTTTGCAAGTTCCGAAAAAGCAAGTTTAAGGTATTCATCTAAATCTTGAGGGAGGATAAACTGCCACATAATAATATCTCGATTTTTAAAATCATCATTGGTGTATCCTGTAATTTTAGTAAATCCTTCGTCACAACTTAAAACGACATAGTCATTTTCGGCATCAACACTATATTTTCCATAGGTTATGGCAACCGAACTTTCGGAAAGATTGTTAAATTTATTCATTTTCTTATCCTCCTTTACAAGTTTATAATATAATTATACACTATTTTTATAAAAAAATCAAGAGAACAATCAAAAATTATATCAATTTCGTGAATAGCAACAATAACATTGCTATTAATTTGTATACTTTATACTGTTAAGGTGTACATTTTGTGAAAGGATTTTAGATTTGACAAAATTCAAATTTCCCCTTAAAATAGCAAAAATCCACTATTTTAGTATCAAGAAAACGTTTTACATTTCACAAAACAGATATTAACAAAAAAGCTCAATTTTTATACATATATTTTACATATATGATAAATTTTTTATGGTTAAAATAGTTAGGACTGGGCAATTTGCGTTGTTAAAAAATATGTTTTTAAAATTACTTAAAAAAATCTTATGTGTTTCTCCGCCGTAGGCGGGGGAATACTAACTATAAACAACGTTTTTGTCCACTCCCAGCATAAAAAATAATTTAATAAAAAATCTCTTGAAATTTTTATTGTATTATGTTATAATTATAGTATAATCAAAATGAAAGGAGAATGACTTATGAAAATTATTATCTGTGACGACAGCCAACAAAATGTTGATTTAATGTGCAAAGCTTTGAGGGAATTGTTTATATCCCATGGACAATATGCAGAATTTTTTACCTTTACCGATGGCAATGATGTTATTAAAATGCTTGTAGATAAAAAATCTCAAGCGGACGTAATCTTTTTGGACATAGATATGCCGAAAATAACCGGACTGCAAACCGCAGCAGCCATTCGCAAAGCCGGAGTTGATATACTGCTTATATTTGTATCCGCCCACGAACACTATGTGTTTGAATCTATTGAATTTATGCCCTTTCGCTATATACGAAAAAACCGTATTAAAGAAGAACTGCCTCTTGCCGTCAATGCAATTTTAACCGCAATGGAAGCCAATTCTTCAAATTCTTACACCTTTCGCACCGAAGAAGGTGAAACGCATCTCAATCTAAAGGATATATTAAAATTTGAGATAGTCCAGCGAAAGGTGGAAATTGCCCTTGCAAACGGCAAAAGTTTTTTAACCCGAACCACCATAAAAGAACTTTCCAAAACTCTTCCCGAAGATATGTTTGTAAAAATTCACAGTGGCTGTATTGCCAATGTACGACATATATCCTCCTACAACAGCTCTGATGTAATTCTTGATGACGGCACTTCACTGCCTGTCAGTCGCCGAAACCTTCAGGTTGTAAAGGATAAACTTATAAAATACTGGGGGGACAATACATGATTTATATAAACTGTATATCCTATTTTTTATTTTCTTTACTTTGCAATATCTTTTGCAAATCTATGACATTTCAAAAATCTCCAAAAGTTAAAAGAAACCCATCTATTGGAATAATCCTGCTTATATCCATCCTATTTTCGTTTCTTGGTCTGCTTAATATTTCTGACAAATTCGGCAATTTGGTTGCCGATGCCGTCAGCTTTGTGTTTGTGCTTATAATGCAGGCTATTTTGTACAGCAAACGCAACCGATACAAAGCCGTATGCTTTTGTGTGTTTTTTTCGTCAATCGTCACCGTGTGCAAAAGACTTGTGGATTTTACCCTTGGTTGTATATGCTCGCTTTTTTCGCTTACCCTTTCAGCTTTTCACGAAAAAATCCTAACCCTTTGTTTTTATAATCTTATAATGATTTTAATAGTTGTTATAATGCACTATTCTAAAGAAAATCTTGTAATATCCAAAAAAATATATCTTACCGCACTGATGCTTTTTTCATTTTCACTTTTTATGCTTTGCCAATCGGTCGGCGGAATATTTATGTTTTATGCTCGCAGTGTTGAGGACGGCTATCTTCTTCCCGACCTGTTTTATCTTTTTATGTTTGTGCTTTTGCTGGTGTTGTTTTCAAGCGTTTCTCAGTTTGAAACCTGGCAAAGCGAACACGAAAAAATGAAACTTGTGGAACAAAAAAATAAGATGCTTGAAAAATCCCTTGAGGACAACACACGCACCTTTGAACTTTGGAGAAAAAGTATTCATGACTATAAAAATAATATTTATGCCCTGACCAATCTTGCAAAAAATGGCGAGCTTGCTGAAATAAACCGTTATCTTGAGAAGGAAAACAAACTTATGGACAGTCGAATTTTTGTAATCAAAACTGGTAGCACCTGCGTTGACGCTATAATTAACACCAAACTTTCTATTGCCGAACAAAAAGGCATCGCCTTTTCAGCCACCGCTGTAATACCGCCCGAATGTCCAATAAGCGATTTTAATTTCTGTTCAATTTTAGGAAATCTTATAGACAATGCAATCGAAGCAAGCGAAAAGGAACAAGAACCATATATAAATGTAATAATCACCCCTGCCAAACAGTTTATGATTATAAAGGTTATAAACAAATTCACTGGCAGACTTACCCTTAAAACTCACAAAAATAAACCTGTCTTTCATGGAATAGGGCTTAAGAGCGTTCAGGGAATTGTGGAGGATTTAAACGGGAGTTTTAGCATTGAGCCAAAAAACGGTGAAGTAATTGCAAACATATTAATTCCGCTTCATTTGGAAAATAATTAAAAATAACGCCGTGCCAATTGATTTTTGGCACGGCATTTATTAAAGTTAATAAGCAGATGCGTCATCAAGCGTCCAGCTTTGAACTGCTGTGTTCTTTAAAGGATATCCGCCTATATATCCTGCGTTTTTATCCTTTTCAGTTTTTGCATATATTGCCCCAACAACATATCCGTCCACAAGCTTGATTGACCAAACAGAATCTTTAGCAGCACTACCAAGTTCTTTTGCTATTTCTTCAGCCTCTGCATCATCACATTCAATCTTTTCAACATTTACATAATCCGCAACCAATTCTTGTTGGTGAACATAATAACAACCTGCATCATAAACAAGCTTTGCACTGGAATTTGCTGTGTTTATTTTAGATTCTTTAACATATCCAATAAATGACGGAACAAGTATGGCTATAAGCACACCCAATATAGCCAACACTACCACAAGTTCAACAAGGGTAAAACCTTTACAATATTTTCTTTTGCACTTCATGTAAAATTTCAGCTCCTTAAACAAAATAATAATGCTCAATATAAGAACAAAGCGTTTTAAAATGCTTTGATTGAACTTCAGTCATATTCTTCTCATAAAATAATTCTTTTAAAATACTTTTGGCATATTTTATCTCGCCACACTTTATATAAATCATGGCAAGATAAAGTTTGCTGTTTAAAGCCTCGTTGCCTATTTCATATGGTGATGAATTTACAGCTTTAAAAAAGAAGTCGGAAGCTTTGTCATAATCCTTTTTCATGTAAAAATACACACCCAAAGTTTGATAAACAAAAGGTACAGGGTCTTCATAAAGATAATCAAAAAATAGGTCTTTGCAGGCAGTATAGATTCTGTCAGCCATAGTATTATCGCAGGCAAGGCAATAAGCATATAGCGTACAGCTATAATAAACAATCTGCTCATCTTTATCAAGATTACCAATATTTACTTTAGAAAGAAGATTAATAGCCTCATCAAAATTTTCTTGTTGAATTAAATCTATTGCATTATAAACATTAATGTCATCGTCCGCAGTTCCTAAAAAATTTTTTTCAACCGAACCCACCTTGCTTTTTTTTCTAAGTTTTTTAGGGTTGTCTTTGACTATAACCTTAATTTCCGAACCAAGCATTGAAAAGAACACCACCCCGATAAAACCGAAAAAAATCAGTTTTATAAAGCCTGCAGGAATAACGCTACTAAAAAATAGATAAATTATTATGGACAAGGTTGAAGAAAAAATCAATGGCATTGCCAAAAAATAAACTAATATGTATAAAACATATCCAAATGAAAATGTTGGTTTCATCACTAAATCCTCTCTGCTTATTTAACATTTGTATTATTTAATCTCTATAATATGATTATATCACATTTGCTTTAATTTGTAAATAGCATTTACGTTAATTTTTTATAAAAATCAAAATATTGTTAATTCCGCACAAATTTTCATAAATTGTTACATGGATAATATACCAAAATTGTCGTAAGTAAAAAGTTATTTCCCTGCTATATGCAGGGAAATAAACAATATAATTATTATAATATTACTATGATTTTATTTTCACTTAAGAGTTTATCCTCTGGAATAAAATTCCCTTCAAAAGCCTTGCCGTTTACCGTCATAGACTTAACTCCGATTTGGTTGCCATTTGGGTTTAAAATTTCTATAAACAGTTTTTTGCCACGGAAGGTTTTTTCAATTGTCATTTTGTCCCAACTGCTTGGAATAGCAGGATTTATAACAAGTCCCTTTGCATTGGGTTGCATACCGCAAATTCCCTCAACGCAACCAACCATAACGGTTGATGCTGTGCCGGTAAGCCAATGAACATGGGTTCTTCCTGCGTAAGGGGAGCGGGTGGATTCGGTAAACTGTCCGTGAATATATGGTTCACAAACCCTTATTTCTGCCTTGTCATTCATGCTTGCGGGGCAGGATTCAATAAAATATTCAAATGCTCTGTCGCCATGCCCAAGCATACATTCGGCAAGAATTGCCCAACCTTGAGTTTGACAGAATATACCCCCGTTTTCTTTGGTGTCGGGATTAAAAATACTCATTAAAGCTCCGTCAAAATGATGGTCTACATAAGGCGGTTCAAGGATTTTAACACCATAAGGTGTGTTAAGAATTTCATAAGCTTTTTGCATTGCTGTTTCAGCCTGCTCACGGGTGGCAAAGCCTGAAATTACCGCCCAACTTTGCGGATTAAGCCACATGGAAGCTTCGGGGTCTTCTCTTGCCCCCACAACCTCGCCATTTTCTCTTATTCCTCTTATAAATCTATCCTTATCCCAACATTTGTCCAGAGATTTAGAAAGACCTGCGTTTGCAGTTTTTATATATTCAAGATATTCTATATCCTTTCTGTCTTCAGCCATTTGCTGTATAATATTCATAGCAT
>CANRLN010000088.1 GCA_947631445.1 uncultured Clostridia bacterium | reverse complement strand
TCGAACACAGAAGTTAAGCTCATCTTCGCCTAAGATACTTGGCGGGCGACTGCCTGGGAAAATTGGTCGTCGCCGACGCAGATATTCCTCTATAGCTCAGTCGGTAGAGCATGCGGCTGTTAACCGCAGGGTCGTTGGTTCGAGTCCAACTGGGGGAGCCAATAAAAGAGATATTCAGGTTTGAATATCTCTTTTTATTTTATATTAAATGCAAAAAATAAGACTGTGAAAGAGTATTCCAAATGTATATTTCTTACATTGACAAATTTAAAAAAATATGATATAATTAATAAAATATTTTTAATTATTAGGTGATAATATGAACAATTTAAAGTATCCCTTGTTGCTTGTTCACGGAATGGGTTTTAAAGATTATAAGCATATTGGCTATTGGGGAAGAATACCCAAAAAGTTGGAAGAAATGGGTTGTCAAATTTATTTGGGGAATCAAGATGCTAACGGCAGTATTGAACATAATGGTGAAGTTTTAGCTAAAAGAATTAGCGAAATTATAGAACAAAGTGGAGCGGAAAAATTAAATGTAATAGCACACTCCAAAGGTGGACTTGATATGCGATATGCTATTTCATCTTTAGGAATGTCAAAGTATATAGCTTCTCTGACAACAATAAGCACACCTCATAATGGTTCAATAACAGTTGATAAACTGCTATGCTTCCCAAAGCCTATTGTTAAATTTTTTTGTAAATGTACAGATTTGTGGTTTAAAATTTGCGGAGATAAAAAGCCTAATACTTATCAATCAATTCAATCGTTTACAACTGCTTATGCAGAAGAATTTAATAAAAATAATATAGATAATCCGAATATATATTATCAAAGTTATGCCTTTGTTATGAAACATACATATAGTGACATTTTTATGTTCGTTCCGTCCCTTGTAGTTAAATTTTTTGAAGGGGATAATGATGGGTTACTTGCTCCAAGAGCTACAAAATGGACAAATTTCCGTGGAACTTTCACTGGCAATTCTTATAGAGGAATATCTCATTGCGATGAGGTGGATATGAGAAGAAAAAAACTTTCTCGCAAAACTGGTGATGGCATTAGTGATATAATTGATGTTTATTCAGAAATTGTAAAGGATTTGTATAAAAAAGGGTTTTAAGAAATGGAGAGAAAAATAAAATGGCTTTTATGGGAATACTTATTTATTGGATAAAAAAGCTTCTTTTATGTGTAATGGTTTACATAACAGTCTTTTTTGTTGGAATAGTTCTCTTAGTTATTGGAATTATTATACAAAACAAAATACTAAAAATTATTTCTCTTGTAATAATTGCTATACAAATTATTATTTTTATAGTTTGTATTTTAAAAAAGGCAATTAAGCATTATAAAAATGGGAAAAGTCTTAAATAATGTATTAAATATGAATATTATAAACAGTCTGAAAAATTTCTTAAAAATGGTGTATATGTCAAATTTATAATGTCCTAATAATATATAAATAGAAAAGTTCCTTAGGGACTTTTTTATTTTATAAATTTATATTAAATATGTAAAAAAATTTTATATGTATTTTGTGAGTATATACAAATATGTAAGATTTATATATGTTTTTGTAAAATATACTTGACATTTTGAAAGGTATAGTGTATAATAATAATTACAGAAAGCTTTTTGTATTTGTGGTAGAACGAAAGAAAGGTAACTTGTAGATGAAAAATAAAAAAATGAAAATTGCCCGACTGGAAAATGATATGAATCAAGACGATTTGGCAAAGGCAGTTGGCGTTACAAGACAAACAATAGGAATGATAGAATCGGGCAATTATAACCCTACACTTAAACTTTGTGTTGCAATATGTAAAGCACTTGGCAAAACCCTTGACCAATTGTTTTGGATAGATGAAGAATAAAAGAAAGGTGACTAACTATGAAATTTAGAGAAAAAGTTGAAGAAAAAGTATATGATGAACGTACGCAAAAAATAAGCCAAAACGGGCTTGCTATTTGTGGAGTAATTTCTATATTTTATGTTATTGGAAGAATTATTTATATGGGTTTTGTAAAGGATAGATTGGCATTGCCCGAAATTATATTGCTTTTGGTGTTTTGTGCGGTATTAAGCTTTAATGACCTTAAAAATAACAATTTTGATTTTAGCGAATATGACAAAAAATATGATACTTCCCCTACCAAAGAGGGTAAACGCAACCGTTTTAAAAGATATGCACTCCACAGCCTTGTTTTTGCCTTTGCTTTTGCAACTATGGATATTATTTTTCTTGGCGATATATTTTCAAAAAAGATTTGGCTTGAGGGCATAATAACCTTTGTTTCTATGTATGCAACAAGTTTTATTATTGATAGCCTTGTGGGCGAACATAAGGTTAAAAAATATAATAAATTTATGGATTCGCTGGAAGACGATGAACAGGATTAATTACATTTCCCCGCCAATTGACGGGGAAATATTTTATATAAAAAATGCTTGTGTTTATTAATCAATGGGACTGGTCAATTTGCGTTGTAAAAAAAATATATTTATAAAATTAATTAAAAAAATCTTGTGTGTTTCCCCGCCGTAGGCGGGGAAACACTACAAATACAAAAAATTATAAACAACTCCTTTAGCCACTCCCTAATCAATGCTAATGTTGACAAATTAAAAAAATTGTGATATAATAAAATCATAATGCAGACTGTTTTTTTGGTGTGCATAAAATTAATTAAAGGAGGATTTTTTATGGACGATTTATTGAAACTTTTAAAAGGAAATGCCCGTCTTACCAATCAGGAACTGGCGGTTATGCTGGGAATTACAGCGGAGGAAGTCGCCGCCAAAATAGAAGATTATGAAAACAAGGGCATAATTAAAGGTTATAGTGCTATTTGCGATGATACTATTATTGACCCTCAAAAAGTAACCGCTCTTATTGAACTGAAAATTACTCCTCAGCACCAAAGCGGTTTTGATATGATTGCAAACCAAATAAGCTCCTATGAACAGGTTGAAAGCGTTATGCTTATGTCGGGTGCTTATGATATTCTGCTTACCGTCAGAGGACACAGTATTCTTGAAGTATCCCAGTTTGTTTCTCAGCGTCTTGCAGGAATAAGAGATGTAACCTCGACAACCACCCATTTTATGCTTAAAAACTATAAGGAAAATGGCATTATTATATGCAGTGAAGAAAAAGATGAAAGAGGACTTGTATCACCATGATAGATTATGAAAAAGTATTGTCAAAAACTGTTAGGGAAATGAAACCCTCTGGTATAAGAAAGTTTTTTGACATTGCACAGGAAATAGAGGGGGTTATTTCTCTCGGTGTCGGTGAACCCGACTTTCAAACCCCTTGGAAAATTCGTCAAACGGCTATTTCTACCCTTGAACAGGGTAAAACAGTCTATACGGCAAATGCTGGACTTATTGAACTGCGTGAGGCGGTAAGCGACTATCTTGTCAAACTTACCACTCAAAGATACGACCCTAAATCTGAAATTATAATAACTGTTGGTGGCTCGGAGGCTATCGACCTTGCAATTCGTTCTATTGTTGAAGTCGGTGATGAAGTTCTTATTCCTGAACCCTGTTTTGTCTGTTATGCTCCTATTGTTTCACTTTCAGGCGGTGTGCCGGTGCCGATTGAAACAAAGGTTGAGAACGAATTTAGACTTACCGCACAGGAAATTAAAGAAAAACTTACCGACAAAACCAAAATTCTTGTTCTGCCTTTTCCCAACAACCCAACGGGTGCTATTATGGAGAAAAAAGACCTTGAAGAAATTGCTGAGGTTCTCCGAGGCACAAATGTTATGATACTTTCTGATGAAATTTATGCCGAACTTACCTATGGTAAAAAGCATTGTTCTATTGCAAGCATTGACGGAATGAGAGAGAGAACGGTTGTTGTAAACGGCTTTTCAAAGGGTTTTGCAATGACCGGTTGGCGACTGGGCTTTCTTGCTGCTCCAAAACCAATAACAAAACAGTTGCTTAAGGTACATCAGTATGCAATTATGTCCTCGCCGACCACCAGCCAATATGCGGCTGTAACCGCTATAAGAGAATGTCAGGATTCTATAGAAATAATGGCAAATGAATATAATATGAGAAGAAGACTTGTTGTAGACGGATTTAACAAACTCGGTCTTACCTGTTTTGAACCTAAAGGTGCTTTTTATGTGTTCCCCTGCATTAAATCCACGGGTCTTTCCAGTGATGAATTTTGTGAACGTCTTGTGCATGAGAAAAAGGTTGCTGTTGTTCCAGGTAATGCTTTTGGAGCTTGCGGAGAGGGATTTGTGCGTGTTTCCTATGCTTATTCTATTTCTCACCTTAAAACGGCTCTCCAGCGTATCGGCGAATTTTTAGAAGAATTAAAACAATAATATATATATTTATATTCCCTGCCAACGGCGGGGAATATTATAAATAAAAAGGATTTTTTATTATGAATAAAATAGATAAAATTAAAGTGCTTGCTAACGCTAAAATAAATCTTTCGCTTAAAATTCTTGGCAAACTGCCAAATGGTTATCACCTTTTGCATACGGTTATGCAGTCGGTAAGCCTTGGCGATAAGCTTGAAATTAAATTAAATAATAATAATATAATAAATATAACCTGCGATAATGCAGATATTCCCACAGGAGAAAAAAATATTGCCTATAAGGCGGCAAAGGTTTTTTTTAAAGAAATTAGTAGTTTTAAAAATATAGATAATATTGGTGTGGATATATTTATAAATAAAAATATTCCTGAGCAAGCAGGAATGGCAGGCGGTTCGGCGGACGCTGCTGGGGTGCTTTTTGGACTTAATAAAATTTTTGATGATTTTTTTGACAAGCAAAAACTGTGTAGCATGGGGGCAAGCCTTGGTGCGGACGTTGCCTTTTGTGTTAAGGGTGGTTGCCAGATTTGCACGGGAAGGGGAGAAATAATGCAGGCTATTAACGGCTTGGATAAAATAAGCAATTGCTATATAGTAGTAACCAAACCAAAGGTTAACGTTTCAACCCCTTTTGCATATGGTGAATATGACAAACTTCCTATCAAAAAAGATTATGATGAGCAAGCTTTTGTAAATTCACTCAAAAATGGCGAAAATATAGCCTCTCTTATGTTCAATGCCTTTGAGGAGGTTATAGCGGGAAAGCAAGAATATAACTCTATTTTTAAGGCAAAAGAAATTCTGCTTGAAAATGGTGCATTGGGTGCTATTATGACAGGAAGCGGAAGTGCTGTTTTTGGAATTTTTGAAAGCAAGCAAAAAGCTGAAAAGGCAAAATCAGAGCTTGAAAATCAACAGGATTTTATAAAAACTCAAATTGTTTTGCCTTGCGAAAATTCTTGTAGTGTAATAGAATAAATATATTTTGGAGGTGATTTAAATGATGTATCCTTTTTTGACCTTAAATGATGATACCGAAATTACACACTCGGAAATGAGAGAAGATGGAACGGTTAAAGTGTATATTGAAAGACCAGACGAAAAGGATTTTTTTCATAGTGTAATCTGCATTTTGCCACAATATGAATGGGTGGAAAACAAAGGATTTACGAATATTGAACTTGAATATTTTAAGGAAATTATCGAATCCACAGCACATTTAATTCTTAAGTTTTCAAAACAAGGAGGTTTTAAAGTTGCCTCAGATATTTAGAATTGGTGCATATAGGATATATTTTTGGTCAAATGAAAATGAACCATTAGAGCCTATTCATGTTCATATCGCAGAAGGAAAGCCAACAAGCAATGCAACTAAAGTTTGGATAACCAAAAAAGGAAAATGCTATTTATGTAATAATAATTCAAGAATTGATAAAAAGACTTTAAAAAACATTATGGATATTATTGAAGCAAGAAGTTCTGAAATTATTGATAAATGGATTGAGTTCTTTGGAAAGATAAGTTATTATTGTTAGTTGTAATTATTAATATTTTGTGAATTTTTAGAATTTTCCCCCTAAAAAATAATTTTTTAGGGGGAAAATTTTTTTGTTTTTTTATTTTAAAATATTTTTTGAACATTAAAAAATCAGAAAAATATAGAAGATATTTCTAAAAATAAGCTATTTTGTTGTATGTAATATATAATAAAATTATTATATAAAAATTGTTTTGTGTATATTCTACAAACTTAAATTTTTTTGCAAAAAAGGCTTGACAAACCGTAAAAAGTGTGATATAATATATCATGTCGCAAGGGTAAAGCGAACAAAACAAAATTAAATAATTTTTAAATAGCTTTATAAATGCGGTATGGTGTATGGGAGTATAGCTCAGCTGGGAGAGCATCTGCCTTACAAGCAGAGGGTCACAGGTTCGAGCCCTGTTACTCCCACC
>CANRLN010000087.1 GCA_947631445.1 uncultured Clostridia bacterium | reverse complement strand
GATTCTATGTTGCACCCATGCCGAAAATGTAAAATTTATTGAGATATACAAATGCAACTTCTGATTTGTCGCTGACCTGAGTATCTAAAATTGAATAGTAAAACTTACATAGCCAAGAGGTTTCCTTAACGGAAAATCCCTCGGCTTTTCTATTTCTGTTTATTCTGTTTTTTTGACATATATATTTTTCACCTCATTACAAAATTATTTTTTATACAAATAAAGACCCGAAACATCGAGTCTTTACTTTAACACTTTTTGGTGCGGATTACAGGACTTGAACCTGCACCGGGTTGCCCCGACTAGCACCTGAAGCTAGCGTGTCTGCCAATTTCACCATATCCGCATATTATAATAAGATTTGATTTTTTGTTAGGCTCAAATCCAAAAGCCGAGGCGGTATTTTACCACTGCAAATTAAATGTCAAATTTACTTTTTAATAGCATATAAACCAAATCTTTAGTTATTATTCCATTTTTGTTTTAATTTCTGCTTTTTCGATATATTCACCATGCTTGAGAAAGTGCATCAAAGTTTTTGACAAGTCTTTAGGATTATCAATATTAACCTCATGGGAAGAATTTTCGATAATTGCAGTTTGACTATTTTTCAATGCATTATGTAAATAATCCAAACTTTTCAAATTGGCTTTATCATTTCTACCATATATTATTAAACATTCATGGTCTATATTATCAAGACCTTCTGATATGTTAAGTTTGCCCATTGAATTAACCAAGTGAATAAAATTTTTCTTAGCAATTCCGATTTCTACAAACATCTTTTGTGGCATAAAATAAAAAATAATTCCTTGGAGTTTAAAAAGCAATTTAGGAACTCTATACGGAACACCAATTATAGCAATTTTATTCACCTTGTCTGGATTTTTCTTTGCATAATCCAAAGCAAGAATTCCACCAAGCGAAAGCCCACAAAGATTCATTATTTTAGATTGTCCATTGCAGAAATCCTCAAAATCCTTATACATATCATCGTAGGTTTTTATGGCTTTTTTGCTTAAAGCGAATAGGTCAGGACAGGTTACTTCAATCTGATTGTGTTCAAGAACACTTCTAACCTTTTCAAAGCTTTGTGCATTTTGCCCCAATCCATGAATTAAAACTGTTTTTATTTCAGATGCCCTACACATTTCCTCACCTACAAAAAAACTATTATAATGAAAGTAAATGCACTATTGTAACACAAACTAAAGCCCGCACGCTTACCGCTCTATCGCTTTCGCACTAATATATTTTAATTATATCATACAATCTGTAAATTGTCAATAGCCTTTATTATAGAAAAATATAATATATATTTAATTAAAAATAGCTATTTTGTTCAAAAGCATCAGCAATAAGCCAATAATATGTTATTCTAATATTTACCATTTCAAAAAATATAATATTAAATTACTTAAAATTTTTCATGTATTTCCCTGCCGTGGGAATATATAAATAAAAAATATTTTTTATAGAAGTTGACTACCATGAATGGGGGGTATTTTTATTTGACAAATGAATTAAAATGTGATATAATATATATAACTTTTCAATTTAATCAGCAATTTTTTGTTTTATACAAATAAATTATAAATTGAAAAAATATTTATAAAAAATAGGAGAAAAATATGTCATCGATAGACCAGATAACCGAAGAACTTATACTCAATTCAGCCACAAATTCTTCGGCAATTGCAAACGCCAAAAAAATTTCACAGAAAAATGGGTTTACAAAGCTCCGCCGTTCGGCAGACAATACGCTTATTTTTGGAGAATGTTCAGGAAGTGGCAAAAATCCATATTATTCGTCAGCGGATTTTTCGGGAGATGCTCCTGTTTACAGATGCAGTTGCCCCAGCCGTCAGATACCCTGCAAACATTGCCTTGCTATTATGTTTGACTACCTTTCCAAAAAAGATAACTTTATTGTGGAGGACGTCCCCGAGGATATAACCCGCAAGCGTGAAAAAATAGCTAAACGTGCTGAAAAATCAGCAGAAGAAACTCCAAAAAAGAAAAAAACCAATACCGCTGCTGCAACTAAAAAATTAAAAAAACAACGTGAAGGGCTTTTGCTTGCTAAAGATTTTGTAAATGATATACTCACAAGGGGTGTTTCCTGAAATAGTCAAAAAGGCTACTTTTCTTTCAGAACAACCAGACGACAGCGAAGTAAACAATATAACTTCGCTTTGTATTAAGCTTGCTTCTTCAATAAAGAAAAGCATAGCATACATAGATGAAAAACTTGAAACAGGCGAAGTACTGCCCGAAGATAATATTCTTTATGAGGCAATGGGCAATGTGTGGAAACTTGCTCAACTTAAAGAAATCGGACTTTACAAAGAAAATGCAAGTATTTTGCAGCTTTCTTTTGTTGTCATTGATGATGATATTCACAAGGCACTTGTTGATACAGCCTATTGGATTGATGTTGAAACAGGAGAAATATCCAGAACCGAAAATATCCGCCCTATAAGAGCATTATCCTATATAAAAACACAGGATTCGGCTTTCGACCTTTACAAAGTAAAAGAACTTTACCGCTATCCGGGAGGATTAAACAGACGTATACGCTGGGAAGCCGCCGAAACCGAAAAGGTAAAGGACAATAAAATTTTTGAAAAAGTTTTATCGCTTGCCGAGCCAACACTTTCGGAGGCGGTAAAAAAAGCCAAAAATGAGCTTAAAAATACAATGTCAGAACCGGTTGTTGCCTTGCTTACTGCCTTTGATAGTATAGAATTTACAGATGACCAAAAGCCAGTTTTAAAGAAGGGTGAGGAAACAATACTACTTCAAAGTAATGAGAATTATCCCGAAACTTGCGAAGTCCTTAAACTTATGAACAATAACTTTTTGCAGGACGGAGCATTGCTCGGCGAATTTTCTTATGACCCAATCAGCAGAAAAATATGCCTTTGCCCTATTTCAATAGTTGTAAAAACTGGCATAGTAAGACTTGTATAAAAGGAGGATACCAAAATGGACATTTCAGCATTTTATCAGCTTAAAGACCGTCTTTATGCGTCAGTAGCGGCAGGTTGCGGAACAATAAAGGAAGATTTTAGATTGAAACGTGCAATAGAAGCTTTTGAACCGCTTGCAAAAGCAAACAAGGTTTTTAAAAAGCTTTATGATATGTGTGTTGGTCTTATAGACAGTGAAAAACCGTCAGAAATTATTGTTGACTGCATAGCTTTAGCGGATGCTCTCGCCGTCACTCAGGGGACTTTTGCGGAAAAAGCCATAACCCACAAACAAACAGATAGTATCAATTCCCAGCCAGCGTATATATATTCGTCTGTGCTTAGCAATAGAATTTCGGAACTTCAAAATAATACTGTTGTTTCAATCAATAAAAGCATAGCTTTTGACCCCAGATTTATTAATGCTTTTATCAAGAAAATAGGCACAAATAGCGTTAATTTTGAAAAATGTGCAGAAACCTTGTTGAAAAATTATTATGGTGAAAGCATTATACCAATTTTAAAAGAGCTGGTTAAAGAACAATTTTCTAATCCAAAAGCAAATGGAAAAGCGGTTGATTATATTGCTCTTATTGCAAAGGAAAAAGAAAATGATTTTTATATTGATATAGCTTTTGATGAAAACGCACCACAGACGGTTAGAGCATCTGCAATAAAAGCTATGGCTTTTCAGCCCCAAAACGCTGAAACACTTGAGCAGATTTACAACACACAAAAGGGTAATGCAAAAAAATCCGCTTTAATGTCGCTTGCTAAAATAGGCGGAGAAATCGCCGAAAGAAACCTGCAAAAAATTTGTCAAAAGTTTGCTAAAACCAATGCGGAAATAATTGCAATTTCAAATGGTGAAACCTGCACCAAATTTGTTAAGGATTATATTAGCCAGAAACTTGACGGAAAAATTTCCCCAGAAGAACAAGAACTTATTGTAACAATGCTTGCCAACAAAAAGGGGCTGGAGTCGGAAATTTTGGCGGTTGCAAGAGTATTTTTGGATTATAAAATAATAGATTTGAATGATATGCTTGTGGAAAATGTCATCAACAATGATGATGAATATTACAAACAGCTTATCAAAAATCTTTATAAAAAACTTCCCGAATTTTTCGGCAATGCATATTTTTGGTTGTCGGTTGTTTTGACAGATGAGGAATTTTCCACCGAAACAGCACACAATATAAATAAAATAGTTAATGCGAACAGAGAGTACTACCTCAGGGTTATAAGTAGGTTAAGGTATTTTTCATTAGAAGATACCTTTAAAATTTGTGCTGATAATTATGGCAATAGCATGATTGACGGTCTGCCGGTTACCCAAAAGCAGATTTTGCGTTTGCTAAATATTGCAGGAGATGTTTCTTATCTTGAGCAAGCTAAGACAATAAAAAGAAAATCAGCAGTTGAAAATGAAATTGTTTCTTGCATTGATATATCCTGCTATATATTTGACAGGCTTTATAATCAAACGGCATTTTCCGTAGATGTGCTAAAGATAGTACGCCAAAAAGCTATGGATTTTGTCACTTGGTGTGTTGACAACTACCCCACAGCAGAAAGCATAGTTTCCTTTAACAATATGACAAATGGAAAAGCAAGCGAACAAAGACCACATATTCTTGAAAACTATATTGACTTCTATATTAAATATAAAAGCAGAGCGGTTCATTTTTCAAATTTGCGTTTAGTTCCCGAAGATATTTTAATTAAAGAACTTCCACAGGTTATCCAAAAATATTCTGACGAGTATGAAAAAAACAAATCAATTTTAATAGGCACTCAGCTTAAAGAACTTAACCGAATGAAAAAAGCTTTAGGCTTATAAAAAAAACAGAAAAGAGGAAATAAAAAAATGAGCGAAATTTTAAGACTTTCAGCCGAACAACTTTACAAAGATGAAATAGATGCACTTATAAAGGCAGAAAAAAATCCCGTGCCTGCTGGCTGGCAGATGTCGCCCAAATCGGTACTTACATATATTATGGGTGGCAAGGTCGGCAGAAAGGTAATAACCCCAAAATACATGGGCGACAAGAGAATTGTTGAAATTTGTATAGCAACCCTTGTAACCGACAGAGCCTTGTTGCTTATCGGCGAACCGGGTACTGCCAAGTCGTGGCTTTCGGAACATCATACCGCTGCAATCAATGGCAATTCTACACAGGTTATTCAGGGAACTGCTGGCACAACCGAAGAACAGATAAGATATAGTTGGAACTATGCAATGTTGCTTGCAAAAGGTCCTTCTTTTGAATCACTTGTAAAAAGTCCTATATACAATGCAATGGAAACTGGAACAATCGCCCGTGTGGAGGAAATTTCAAGATGTGCAAGCGAGGTGCAGGACGCACTTATTTCCATACTTTCCGAAAAAAGAATATCCATTCCCGAACTTTCGCAGGAGGTTGCAGCAAAAAAAGGCTTTTCAATTATAGCAACCGCAAACACAAGGGATAAAGGGGTAAACGAAATGTCGTCCGCCTTAAAAAGACGTTTTAATATAGTAGTACTCCCTTCACCGTCTGATATAGAAACTGAAATAGATATAGTAAAAACCCGTGTGGCACAAATGGCGGATAATTTTCAGCTTAATGCCGAAATTCCAGACGAATCCGCTGTTGAAAAGGTTGTTACTGTTTTTAGAGAATTGCGTGATGGAAAAACACTTGACGGCAAAATAAAGGTAAAGCCGACAAGCGGAGTGCTTTCCACCGCCGAGGCAATATCCCTTCTTGTAAACAGTATGGCTATTGCGGGAAGTTTTGGAAATGGAACGGTTACAGATGAAGAACTTGCAGCGGCTTTGCAGGGTGCTGTGGTAAAAGATGAGGATAAGGATAAAGCCGTTTGGACGGAATATCTTGAAAATGTAATGCGTAAAAAAGGCAAGGATTATTCTTCGCTTTATGCAGAGTGCAAGGAGCGTAACAGATAATGGCTGAATTTTTTGGAGTAAGGCATTTTTCGCCTGCCTGTGCTTTTTATGTAACCGAATTTCTTGAAAAATACAAGCCGAAAGCTGTTCTTATTGAGGGTGCAAGCGATATGAACGAACTTATACAGCCACTTTGTTCTTTTGAGGCACACCCTCCAGTGGCTATTATGGCATATACAAACCAAGCACCCGTAAGAACTGTGCTTTATCCGTTTGCGGATTTTTCTCCCGAATACAGGGCAATGAAATGGGCGTTAAAAAATAATGTTGATGTTATGTTCTGCGACCTGCCAGTATCATATCTGCTAAGCGAAAAATGCAATGAAGAAAAAACAGACAAAAAAGAAAATACAGAAGAACCGTCTGTTTACAGTAGGCTTGAGCAGATTACTGGGCTTGATAACGATACTTTATG
>CANRLN010000086.1 GCA_947631445.1 uncultured Clostridia bacterium | reverse complement strand
CTTGACAACCAAAAACTTTGTGTTATTTTCAACGATTATATGAACTGCCTTTGGGGAAATCCCACCGAACAAAATGAAATACCGCTTATTGATGTGGCTTCTGAGGTTGGTTGTGAATATTATTGCATTGATGCGGGTTGGTATGCTGACGGTGAATGGTGGGACGAGGTGGGCGAGTGGAAACCTTCCGCAAAGCGTTTTCCAAATGGCTTAAGAAAAATTACAGATTACATACGTTCCAAAGGAATGATAGCCGGCTTGTGGCTTGAAATAGAGGTTGTGGGCATAAACAGTCCAATATTGGAAAAATTTGATGACAGTTGCTTTTTTGTAAGACACGGCAAAAGGGTGTACGACCGTAGCCGTTTGCAGTTGGATTTTCGCAACCCTAAAGTTATCCAGCACGCAAACGAGGTTATAGACAGACTTGTCAGAGAATACGGCATTGGCTATATCAAAATGGATTATAATATAGAGCCGGGAATAGGCACTGAAATTGATGCAGATTCTTTCGGCGATGGTCTTATGGGACATCAAAAGGCTTATTTAAATTGGTTGGACGGTGTGTTTAAGCGTCATAAAAATTTGATTATAGAAAATTGTTCAAGCGGTGGTCAGCGTATGGATTATGCAATGCTTTCAAGACATTCTATTCAGTCCACCTCCGACCAGGACGATTATAAAATGTATTGTTCTATTGCAGCAAATTCTCCGACCGTTTTAACCCCCGAACAATCGGCGGTTTGGACATATCCCAAAAAGGGAGCGGACAGGGAAGAAACAATTTTCAACATGATAAATGCAATGCTTTTGCGTATTCATCAGAGCGGACAGCTTGCCGAAATTGAACCCGAACGAAAACAGCTTGTAAAAGAGGCAATATCAGTTTATAAAAGCATAAGGGCGGATATAAAAAATTCTGTTCCGTTTTATCCGCTGGGAACTTCCGATTTTGACGACCCGTGGATTTGTTTGGGACTGGACTGTGGCGAACGAAAATATATTGCCCTTTGGAAATGCAATTCCAAGCAGGATACAATAGAACTGCCGATTAAAAATTTAAGCGATAATCAGCAGATACGCATGATTTTTCCGACAAAAAAAGCCGAGGGCATTGAAACTTGCGTTTTATACCCAAGGCTTTCAAAAGCGGTTGTCAAACTTTCGGGGAATTATTTAGCACGCCTTTTTATCATTGAGCGTACAAGCGAATAGACTGTAATAAGTGCTGAAAATATGCAAAGTCCAAGACAGATAAACGGCATTACAAAGCAGAGCGAACAGAAACGAGATTTTTTAAAGGTGGTGGGAATTTGCGAAATTATAATATGAAAATCACTTGAATTAATTCGGTGAGCAGGTTTTCCGTTTGGAAGGACAACCGCCGATATTCCGCAGTTGCCTGCACGCATAACCGGAAGACCGGTTTCGATTGCTCGCATTATTGAATGTCGGAAATGAACTTCACGAGCGGTGGTGTAATCAAACCAGCTGTCATTGGTGGGAATGGCGATAAAATCCGCACCGTTGTTGGCAAGCGAACTGCCAAGATGAGAAAACATGGATTCAAAACAGATAAGTCCGCCAACCCTGCCAATTTGAGTGTTTAATGGATAATTAGTGCCGTTTCCTGCCACCAACGAATTTGAACGCACTTTGGTTTTAAATGGGGTTATTTCACCGAATGGCACAAGGTAACGTTTTAGGTGAATATCCGAATTTCTACTGTTGTTAAGACTGATAAGAGCATTATATTTTCCACGTTTATCCGAATAGTAACAACCAGTTAAAACGGTTAAATTATATTTTTTGCAATCCTCTAAAATTCGTGAAAAAGCCTGTGGATTTTGGCTTATATTAAATCGCACTGCCGTTTCGGGCAAAAGCACAAGCGAAATGTCTTTTAAATTTTCCTGTTCTATAATGTTAAGCGTTTGATTGAGGTCTTCGGTTGGATTAAGATTGCGTTTGTCCAAAGCCTTTCTGTTTGTTTGCACTATCATAATTTTTTGAGAATTTTTATAGGACGTATGATTTATACTTTCGGATTTGACCAGACCATAAATCGAAAAACTGCTATAGGTCAGCACAGCAAGCGAGGTTATAACAAGAGTTTTTGCACTGGTTGTTTTGTGTGCAAAAACATAAGCGAAAGCGGCATTAATTCCAACCACAAGAAAGCTTGTAAACCGTTGCCCCAGAAGCGAAGCGGTTTGCAGGAAATTCAAATCCGAATAGACAAGTCCCCACATTCCGCTCCACGGAAAGGCAAGAGCGGGCATAAACTCCGAGAGATATTCTCCCGCACACACAAGCAGGCTGAATGTAAAAATATCAATAGCCGAATTTGTTCTGATTTTATAAAAAAACAAAAGAGGCAGGCAAAGAAGCAATGCAAGATAAAAACTTAAAAGTAGCCACACAAACACCGTCGCAAGCATTTTCACAGCTGGCGGAAATTCAAGCAGGTCGGTTATTGAAAGTATAAAACTACATTCAATAAGGGTCATGGTGCTGAAAAAGCAAAATACAGTCTTAAAAAAACTGCCGAAACTTTGGGCTTTAAAGCAAAGGCATATAAACGGGATAAGCAGAAAGAAACCTAAAAATGGAATGTTTCTTGAGGTTTGAAGTATACCGCAGGCAATACCCGTAATTATTATTGTCGGCAGATGAATAGATTTTTTTAAAAGTAAACGTTTCATATCAATATTATATACAGTTAAACAAAATTTATACATTATTTACATTAAAGGAGAAAAATATGAATATTAAAATTCCAAGCTATGCTGTTAAAATTTTGGAGAAATTAAATTCTTTCGGCTATCAGGCATATATTGTCGGTGGCTGTATCCGTGACAGCATTTTAAAAAGAAATCCCAACGACTGGGATATAACCACCAACGCCACCCCTGAGCAGATGCTAACGGTTTTCAAAGGCTATAATGTTATTCCAACTGGAATAAAGCATGGTACACTTACAGTAATTTCCGAAAAAAAGCCAATTGAAATCACCACTTTTAGAACTGATGGAGAATATGAAAATCACCGCAAGCCAAAGGAGGTATGTTTTGTAGGTTCGTTAAAGGAGGATTTGGCAAGGAGAGATTTTACCTGCAATGCCATCGCCTGCGACAAGGACGGCAATATTTTTGATTATTTTGGTGGAATAGAGGATATAGAAAACAAAACTATAAAGGCAGTAGGCGAGCCGAAAAAGCGTTTTGATGAGGACGCACTTAGAATACTTCGTGCGGTCAGATTTGCTTCACAATTGGGTTTTAGCATAGAGGAAAACACCGCAAAATCTGCCTTTTTGCAAAAGGATTTTTTAAAGGAAGTTTCGGCGGAAAGACATTTTGCCGAATTTAAAAAACTGATTATGGGAAAATTCGCCGGAAAGATTTTGCAGGAATTTAAAGACATAACGGCAGTATTTTTAGCCGGTGCAGACAATTTTAAAAATGCTGAACTTTTTGACCGTATGCCCCTTGACCTGCCCTTAAGACTTGCTGTTCTTGCTTATTTTTGTAGCGACAATCCACAAATTATAACAGATTGGTGCAATGCTTTAAAATGCGACAAAAAAACCATGAAATCCGCACAGGATATAAGAAATTTGCTTGCTGGGGGTGTTCCACAAAATAGCATTGAACTTAAAAAAATAATTTCCGCATATGACTTTGAAATTTCCGAAAAATATCTTGAGGTTCTTAGTGTGCTTGGAAAAAACAGTGTTGCTGAAATTTTTGAAAGCTATAAACAAAATCCCCCTTGTCTTTTTATAAAAGACCTTAATATTTCCTCAAAAACGCTTGCCGAAATGGGGCTTAAAGGTGCAGACTTTGGCAAGGCACAAAAACTTTGCTTAAAGCTTGTAATAGAAGAACAGGTTGAAAACAGCGAGCAGGCACTTGTACAAATTGTAAGGGAGAATTTTAATGGCTAATAAAAATTTCACCAAAAAAATCATCAGGATTGTTTTTGGAGTATTTGTAATACTTTGGTGCGTGCTTATATTTTCTTTTTCTGCTCAGCCTGCTGAAGTTTCCAGCGAAACAAGCGGGCATTTCAGCAGATGGCTTGCAGGAATTTTTGTTAAAGGCTTTACAAACCTTGACGGCACAGCACAACAAGAAATGATTGAGAATATGCAGTTTGCAATAAGAAAATCCGCACATTTTTGCATATATCTTGGACTTGGCTTTCTTGTAAGCATTTTTTTGTTTGATTTTAAGCTTAAAAAGCGTTATATTTTCTGTCAGCTTTTCTGCTCGCTTTATGCGATAAGTGATGAAATTCATCAGCTTTTTGTTTCGGGCAGAAGTGGGCAGGTAAGGGACGTACTTATTGATTCATGTGGAGCATTTTTAGGAATAAACATAGCTATTTTTATTTGTTTTATTATAAAAAAAATATTTAAACCTAAAGTTTAATCTCACCGTCCGAATTTTTCGGACGGTTTATTGTCCCTTCAAAAAAATGCCAAACATCATTGTAAACATCGCCACGGTTTATTTCATTGACCAATTCGTGGCGTGCATTTTCGTAAAGCTTTATATTAACATTACATTTTTGTTCTTTTAGTTTTTCATAAACCTTTTGAACACCGTTTCCGTAGTTGCCAACAGGGTCGTCCGTGCCAGAGATAAAAAAGGTTGGCAGAGATTTGGGATAGGTTTCAAACCATTTTTCTGCACTTACATATCCCAGTACTAAAAGCAGGTTTCTGTAACCATTTAGGGTAAAAATAAAGGTTCGTTTGGGGTCGTCAGCAATGTTATTTATTGCGGTTTCGTCCCTTGATACCCAATCATAATCACTTTGGTTGTTTTCAATTTTATGATTATAAATACTCAAAACTAATTTTAAGGTCATTTTAGAACGGTATCTTTCGCCGTTTATTAAGGTCATAGAGTCCACCATTGCAAGCAGTTCAGAAATGCCCACAATATTTCCGCTTGTTCCTGCGAACACCGCACCCGTCAGATTTTTGCTACCGTATCTTGTGACATAAGCTCTTGCAAGAAAACTTCCCATGCTGTGACCATAAAGAAAATAAGGCAGTTCAGGATAACTTCGCTTTATCATTTTGGTAAGATAAAGCAGGTCGTCAACAGCGTTTTCCCAGCCGTGTTCGGGAGAAAAATAACCAAGGTCATCGTTTGTGCTGACCGAAAAGCCATGTCCAAGGTGGTCGTTTCCGCAAACCAAAAAGCCCTTTGATGTAAGAAATTCGGCAAAGGGTTCGTAACATTCAACATATTCACACATACCGTGGGATATTTGAACTATGCCTTTAACTTTTCCTATGGGAAAATAAACATAATAAGCAATATTGTTTGTTTTGTCTGCACTTTTGTAAAATCCAACAAATTTTGTGTAAGCCATTTTATCGCCTCTAAAAATATAATATAATAATATTATACACCAAAATTTTGAAAAAGTCAATATAAAAAATCAACAAAAAATACACCCGTTAAAATTGGGTGTATTTTTTGGGATTATAATATTTTGATTATTTGAAAAGTTTGCCTGTTAATATTATTTAGTAAGGTCAATAGGAGTCGTTTTATCATTATCGTTTTTGTTTGCGTTTTGCTGAGCGAGCAGGTCACGGATTTCAGTAAGTAAAGCAATGTCAGGTTCAACAACAGGTTCTTCTTTGGGTTCTTCTTCTTTCTTTCCAAGATGAGAAACAGTGTTTACAATTTTTACAATAAAAAATACACAAAGAGCGGTAAGCAGGAAAGTAATAATTGCCTGAATAAACGAACCAATGTTAATAAACGGGTGATTGCCCCAAGGAATGTTAAAGCCAAGACTTTTAAAGTTGATACCAAAAAGAATAGTACCAACCAAAGGCATTAAGATGTCGTCAACCAGCGAATTTACAATGCTTGTAAAAGCTCCGCCGACGATAACGCCGACAGCAAGGTCAAGAACATTTCCTCTTGAGATAAACTCTTTAAACTCATTGAAAATACCCGCAAACTTTTTAAGACCCTTTGAGTTTTTAAGATTTTCAATTCCGTTTTCTAAACCATTATTATTGTGTTCCATAAAATAAAAACCCCTTTCAAAAATTCTACTAACATTATATCACACTTGCCGACAAAAATCAATAAAAAAAATTAAGAAATTCATTAATTTGACAGGTTTATTTTTATGCATATGTAACATAATATTTTTACGTTAAGAAAACTTAACGTGAAAAATTTTAAGAGGTGATATTTTATGGCAAACAAAAATAACAATTCTCAGAGCAAAAAGAACAACAAGTCAAACGCACAGAACAAGAAAGAAACTCCCGATTTTTCCAACAAAACTCTCCCATCGCCAAACCCAATGGGCTAATTAGCCAGATTTTTTCCTAAAAAAGCCGACCGATTTATTTCGGTCGGCGATACTTATTTTATAATCTATTTTATAATCCAGATTTGTCCTTTGTTTTCGGGGTCAAATTTGTCGGGTGAAAAACTTCCGTCAGTCTTTGCAGTTAAAAATTTGCCCCCTTGACAGATTATTCTGTATTTATTTTTGCCCACAGCAAC
>CANRLN010000085.1 GCA_947631445.1 uncultured Clostridia bacterium | reverse complement strand
CAGCGTCCGCCGTGTCGTCCGGTTTTATAATTTTGGAAAGTTTGAGCAGGTTTTTTGTCATCTCTTGAATCTGATTTTTGACAGCTCTGCCATACCCAGTTATAGCAATTTTGACCTGCAAAGGTGTATATTCAAATACAGGTATATTTCGATTGATGCAGGCAAGAATAATAACCCCTCTTGCTTGAGCAACATCTATTGCGGTTTTTTGATTGGTATTAAAATAGAGTTTTTCAATTGCGACTTCGTCCGGCTGATATTTGTCAAGTATACTGCACATATCGTCATAAATAATTTTAAGACGTTTGTTAAAATCCATTTTGCTGTCGGTGGTTATAGCACCAAAACCCCCGACCTTAAAATGACCGCCGGAATATTCAATGCTACCATAGCCGACAATTGCAAATCCGGGGTCTATTCCTACAATTTTCATGTTCTGTTTTCACCTTACTGTATTTTATCTTACTGTAAAAAAAGTTTTTAAGCATATTAAAAGTATATTTGTTTTCTCCGCCTACAGCGAGGAAAACAAATAATAAAAATTAATTTTTTATCTTTTTGTCATTTAAATCAACCGTTCATATGAGGTTTAACATTGTTTTGCCCCTGCAATAGGCAGGCAATACAACACGGTTTAGATTACTATTATAATTATATCATGAATTTTGCTGTTTGTCAACGTTTTTTTGCGGATTTAACAAAAGTTGAAAAGAAAATTTACAGCTTGATGTTTGTTTTACCTGCCTTATAAAATGCCTAATTTGTTCAAAGTAAGATAAAATTAATATAAAACAAAAATTTTAAAAATTAATTTATATGTAATAAATGCAAAAAGTTTTGTTACTTATTGTTAATATAAAATTAAATGTTTATACACAAAATAAATAGAAAATATATTGACTTTTTGTCTGAAAATTGCTACAATAATATTGTTAGGTGTCAATTAGTAAAATAATTTAAATCTTTTTTGAAAATCAAGTTATTTCTGCCTAAAATTTTTTTGCATTTCAAACTAAATTATATGCTTAATGTGGAATTTTATTCAAAGCATAATTTAGTTTTTGAAAAACTCTTTTATTTTTTATAGAATTATGTTATAATGATAAAAGAATATAAAAAATTTATACTAAAATACATATTTATCTGTCGGAAGTAGTGACAGATTAATGCAGAATATAAAATAAAAATTCTGTATAGTACTTAAAAAATAATATGCCTTTTCGCAAATACCCCTATTTATATTTTAAAACAAAGGAGAAAATTTAATCATGAGTGTAAAAAAGCAGATGGCTATGAATGCCTCAAAATTTATTGTAAACGGCGGAACACCTTTAAAAGGAGAGGTTGTTATAAGCGGTGCTAAAAATTCGGCGGTTGGCATTATTCTTGCAACTATTTTGTGCGATGAAGAATGTGTACTCAATAATGTTCCTAATATAAGTGACATTCAGGACGAAATGGAAATTCTTGAAGGAATGGGAGCTAAAATTACAAAGATTGACGATTCCAGCTATAAAATCAATACGACTGGAATTAAATCTTTTGAAGTAAGCGATGAAGCTGCCCATAATATGAGAGCTTCCACCTATTTTATGGGAACACTTTTGGGAAGATTTAAAGAGGCGGTTGTTCCTGCTCCGGGTGGTTGTAACCTCGGCGACCGTCCTATTGACCTGCATCTTAAATCTTTTGAACAGATGGGTGCAAAAACAAGCATTGACAATGGCTCGGTTCATCTTAAAGCGGATTATTTTATTTCCTCCAGTATAAGATTTGACCAGGTTTCGGTTGGTGCTACCATCAACGCAATGTGTGCTGCCTGTAAGGCAGGAGAGGGCGTAAAAACAGAAATTGATAACGCCGCCAAAGAACCTCATGTTGTTGATGTTGCAAATTTCCTTAACTCAATGGGTGCTAAAATTCGTGGAGCAGGAACAGACAAAATTAAAATTATGGGTGTTGACTATCTTCACAGTACCAACTATTCGATTATTCCCGACCAGATTGAGGCAGGAACATTTATGGTAGCCGCTGCGGCAACCAAAGGAAAGGTTAAAATTTGCAACGTCACTACAAAACATCTTGAAACAATAACCGAAAAATTAAGACAGACAGGTGTTTTCGTTGACGACAGTCACGATGACTATGTTATTGTGGACGGAAGCAACAGAGAGCTTAAACCTTGCAATATTATAACACTCCCTCATCCCGGATTCCCAACCGATATGCAGCCTCAGTTCTCTACACTGCTCACCCTTGCAAATGGTGCAAGTGTTGTTACCGATAATATTTTCAGCAATCGTTTCAAATATGTTGAACAGCTCAGAAAGATGGGTGCGGAAATCACCGTTACAAGTTCTGCGGCAGTTATCAACGGTCACGGTTTTGGTTCTCTTAAGTGTGCAAACAATGTCCGTGCGGTCGACCTTAGAGCAGGTGCGGCAATGGTTGTTGCGGCTCTTTCGGCAAAGGGCGAAACGACTATTGGCGATGTATTCCATATTCAGCGTGGATATGAAAACATAGTTGACAAACTTAAAAACCTTGGTGCAGACATTAGAGTTGTTTATAATGACAGTCCAGACAACAAACAAAATTGTGGCTAAATAATACTATTAAAAAAATAATAAAAAAACTGCCTTGCTGGTTTTCGGCGGGGCAGTTGAATTTTTTTAAGGAGATTAAATTATGATACATATTAATATAATTGCCGTAGGCAAGCTTAAGGAAGAATACTGGCGAAAGGCAAGCGAGGAATATAAAAAGCGTCTTGGGGGACTTTGCAAAATTGATATAATAGAACTCCCCGAAAGCAAACTTTCCGACAAGCCCAGCCCAAAAGAAATTGAAAACGCCCTTGAAAAAGAGGGAAATTTAATGCTTGAAAAAATGCCTCCAAAATCCTATAATATAGCAATGTGTATTGAGGGTAAAACAATTGACAGCGTTTCGCTTGCGGAAAAAATAGCTAAAATTTCCGTGGACGGGATAAGTACAATAAATTTTATTATTGGTTCTTCTTTTGGTCTTTGCGATAAAATAAAACAAAAAGCTAATTTCAAAATGAGTATGTCGCCAATGACCTTCCCCCACCAGTTGGCAAGAATAATGCTACTTGAGCAGATTTACAGGGCGTTTTCTATAAATGCAAATAGCAGTTATCATAAATAATATTTTTTTATTCATTAAGGCTTATGCACTTTTTTTGTGCATAAGCCTTTTTAATACACAAGCTGACAAACTTAGACGTTCTAAAATCGGACAGGTGCAAATATGCTATATCAAAAGCAAAATTATTTTGCCAAAAGCGAACGGAGGTTATTATTTTATGGATTTTAAACTTAATTCTCAGGCATTTTCCTGCTCGGTGTCTGCCCTTGATTGTGCAGTGGAACAGCCGGTGGAAATGGATTATATTCTTCCGGACTATTTTCCCGATATTTTCAGGGTACTGAAATGTGATGTCATTCCCAAAATTTCTTCCCACACAATTTCATCAGGCAAGCTTGCCATGGATATATGCGTTACAATAAGAGTGCTTTATGTTGGCAACGATTCAAAGCGTATCAATTGTGTTGAACAGCAACTTAATTTTTCCAAATCCTGTGAGCTTGCTTGCAACTGCTTAAATCCCGTGGCTTACATAACTCCTGTTAAGGATTATATGAACTGTAGGGTTGTAAATCAGCGTAGACTTGATGTGCGTGGAGCAGTAAGCATTAAAGTAAATGTTATTGGTGAACGGGGAGAGTCTTTTCTTGCAGACGCTTTCGGGGGTGGCATTCAGCTTAAGCATGAAACAATAGAATATCCAGTAAAGCGTTTGTGTGCTTCCAAGCGTGTTACGGTTATTGAAGAAATGTCGGTGGGCGGTTCAAAGCCACCTGTCAAGCAGGTTATCCGCAACAGTTGTAATATATGCAATGTGGAAAACCGTATTATTTCAGGAAAACTTGTGGTAAATGGCGATGCACAGATTTCATTGCTTTATCTTAGTGACAATGACAACGCAACCGACTAGAAAATTGAAAATCTTAAATTCAACATTCCATTCAAACAGATTGTGGATATTGAGGGAATAGACGAAAGCTTTGTGGTGGATTTAAGCGTTAATCATATAAGCTCGGATTTTTCTTCCAAAAACAGCGATGGCGACCTTGAATGTGAGCTTATCATTCTTGTAAACTGCATTGCAACAAAATATTGCAGTATTGAGGCAGTGAGCGATGCTTTTTCAACCGTCTGTGAATGTGAAATTGCTGGGTGCGAAACATTGCCGTCCTGTAAACCCGCTTTGTTGTCGGATAAAATCATGGTCAAAAATGCTTTGAAGTCCAATGATGAAAAGATAGCAAACGTGCTGGATATGTGGTGCGAGATTACAAGAATTTCCGATGTTCGTGATGACAATGAAGAAAGTCCGTGTATTATGGGTAATGTTACCTTTAATCTGCTTTGTATTGACGGCACGGGAAGCCCTATATTACTTGAAAATTCAGTGCCTTTTGAACATAAGCTTAAAGGGGATAATCTAAAAAATGCAAAGCTTACCCCAAATGTTAAGATTTCAAGCGTAAGCTATCATATTTCGGACGACAACACGGTTGATGGAGTGTGCGAACTGGAGATTAACACAACTGTTTCGGGCGAATGTAAAGTACCGCTTGTCAAAAATATTACTCTTAAAGAGGATTGTCCCAAGGATAAAAATTCGGGCAGTGCAATTAAGATTTATTTTGCCTGTGCCGGCGAGGATATATGGGATATTGCAAGAAGATACAGTGCGTCGGTAAAATCCATTTTGGACGAAAATGAGATAACCTCAACAAACCTTGAGGATAGACAGATGCTGCTTATTCCGCTAAGCGAATAAAAGGAGAACAGATTATGAGTATTTATAAAGATATTTCAACCCGAACCGGCGGAGATATTTATATTGGCGTAGTTGGTCCTGTAAGAACGGGAAAATCAACCTTTATCAAAAAATTTATGGAGCAGATTGTCATTCCGAACATTGAAAGTGACTATCGAAGAACAAGAGCGGTTGACGAACTGCCCCAGTCATCGGCAGGTAAAACCATTATGACCACCGAGCCTAAGTTTATCCCTGAAGAGGCGGTAAGCGTCAAACTGGAGGACGGTTCAAAATTTGATGTTCGTCTTATCGACTGTGTCGGATATATTATTCCGTCTGCAATAGGATATATTGAAAACGAAGCACCAAGAATGGTTATGACCCCTTGGTTTGAAGAAGAAGTACCTTTTAACATGGCGGCAGAGGTTGGAACGCAGAAGGTTATTACCGAACATTCAACGATTGGTCTTGTTATCACAACCGACGGAAGCATTACCGACCTGCCGAGGGAAGAATATGAAGAATGTGAACAAAGGGTTATTGAGGAACTTAAGCAGATTAACAAACCGTTTGTGGTACTGCTTAACACCTTGAATCCCCATTCTTATGAGGCAAAGGCACTTGCCGAAAGTATGAGCCAAAAATATGGAACAAGTGTTATGCCGGTAAATTGCCTTGATATTACCGCCGAGGAGATAGGCGAGATAATGAAGGAGGTTCTTTATGCTTTCCCGATTAAAGAAATCAATGTTGAAATGCCAACATGGATTAACAGCCTTGATAAAGGACATTGGCTTAAAAATACTTTATTTTCACATATAAAAGTGTGTGCAGGAAAGCTTGTCAGCCTTAAGGACATTGAAAACTGTGCAAAGGAAATTTGCATCTGTGAGCAGGTTAAGTCCAGCCGTGTAAAATCAATTGACCTTGCCACCGGTTCGGCAAGAATTGAGGTTACAATTGCCAACGAACTGTTCTTTAAGATTATCGGTGAGGCAACGGGGCTTGAGATTGCCAACGAAAATGACCTTATGCCCCAAATTTTGGAACTTGTAAGAATGAGAAATCGTTTTGCAAAGTTTTCCGAAGCACTGGACGATGTGGAGAAAACAGGTTATGGAATTGTAATGCCGACCATAAACGAAATGAGTATGCAGGAGCCTGAAATTATAAGGCAAGGTGGAAAATACGGAGTACGTCTTAAAGCGACAGCACCATCAATTCATATGATTAAGGCGAATATCGAAACGCAGGTTGCACCGATTGTAGGTTCAGAAAAACAGTCGGAAGAATTGGTGCTTTATCTGCTTAACGATTTTGAGCAGAATCCCAAAAAGATATGGGAATCAAATATTTTCGGAAAAAGCCTGCACGAACTTGTAAACGAGGGACTTCATTCCAAACTGGAGCGACTTCCCGATGATGCAAGAATGAGATTAAAGGAAACAATCGAACGAATGATAAACGAGGGCTGTTCTGGAGTTATCTGTTTTATTATTTAAATATTATATCCAGTTTTCTTTTTGGAAAGCTGGATTTTTATTATTCTCAAACAAGTTTTGTATAGGGATTATAAAGAAGTCTTTAGCGATATTAACAATATCTTTGTTTGTTACGCCTGCGGTGGGGCAAACGATTAATAAAAATTGCTTGTTATATAGTTTTTTAACTATTATAAATATAAAAAATAAAGGGCTCATAAACCGTTTAAGTTTATGAACCCTTTGAGTG
>CANRLN010000084.1 GCA_947631445.1 uncultured Clostridia bacterium | reverse complement strand
GTTATAGTATATAAGCAATTACATATAATATATAATTATAGAAATGAAAGGTTGTGATGTATTGAACAACAAGAAAGGAATAGGCAGTATTGTGGCTTGGTTGCTGGTGGCAGTAGCAATATTTTTTGGTATGTTTTATATGCTAAAAAGTGCAGCAGGCGAATCTCAGGAGGAAGACTATGCCAAAATAATGCGATACTTTGATACTTTGCAGGTCAGTGAGTTTGAATTTGATTTAAATTCGGGCGAACTTAACTACAAACTGAAAGAGGATAGCAAGGAACATCAATATAAAGTTCCCAATGTTTCGCTTTTTGTACAGGAGGTTCTTGGAGCGGACGCTGAAAGCTATAGACAAAAATATGATGCGGAAAATCCCGATAAACCCCTTGTTTGTAACCTCATAAAGGTTAAGGACAACAGTATGATAGTAAGCATTCTTCCAACCATTATAATGATTGGGCTTATGATAGCTTTCTTTGTGTATATGACAAAGAATATAAGCGGTTCAAAAATGGGCGGATTTGCTAAGGCAAATGCTAAAAATCAGGCTAATTCCAAAGATAAGAAAACCTTTGATGATGTGGCAGGTGCTGACGAAGAAAAACAGGAACTTGCTGAAATTGTCGATTTTCTTAAGGACAACAAAAAATATAAGGATATTGGTGCAAGAGTGCCAAAAGGAGTTCTTCTTTTAGGACCTCCCGGAACAGGTAAAACATTGCTTGCTAAGGCGGTTGCTGGCGAAGCGGGAGTGCCTTTCTTTAGCATTTCTGGTTCTGATTTTGTTGAAATGTATGTTGGTGTTGGTGCATCAAGAGTAAGAGATTTGTTTGAAACTGCAAAGAAAAATGCTCCATCTATAATTTTTATTGATGAAATTGATGCGGTTGGTCGCCAAAGAGGCACGGGACTTGGTGGCGGTCATGACGAACGTGAACAAACCCTTAACCAATTATTGGTTGAAATGGACGGATTTTCTGCCAATGACAGCGTTATTGTAATTGCAGCAACCAACCGTAGGGATATTCTTGACCCTGCACTTCTCCGTCCGGGACGTTTTGACAGGCAGGTTCTTGTCAGCTATCCAGATGTAAAGGGACGTGAGGAAATTCTTAAGGTTCACATGAAAGGCAAAAATGTTGCCCCCGATGTAAACCTTGAAACGGTTGCAAAAAGCACGGTTGGCTTTACCGGTGCAGACCTTGCCAATCTCACCAATGAGGCTGCTCTCCTTGCAGCAAGGGCAAACCGCAAGGCTATAACCCAAAAGGACATTGACGAGGCTTCAATCAAGGTTGTGGCAGGTCCAGAAAAGAAATCGAGGGTTGTTTCTGAAAAAGAAAAGAAACTTACCGCATATCATGAGGGTGGTCATGCTGTTTGCACCTACTATTGCGAAAAGGCGGATAAGGTGCATCAGGTTTCCATTATTCCTCGTGGTCAGGCAGGCGGCTTTACAATGAGTCTTCCCGAAAAGGATAAAAGTTTTGTAAGTCGTGGTGAAATGTTGGACAATATAATTGTGCTTCTGGGCGGTAGAGTTGCCGAAGAAATTATTCTTGATGATATTTCGACAGGTGCTTCCAACGACCTTGAAAGAGCAACCGCAACCGCAAGAAAAATGGTAACCCAATATGGATTTAGCAAAAATTTGGGTGCGGTTGTTTATGGTCAGGCAGAACATGAAGTTTTCCTTGGCAGGGACTATGGCAATCAGCCAAGCTATTCAGAGGAGATTGCGTCTAAAATTGATGCAGAAATTCGTATGCTTGTGGACAATGCTTATGAACAGTCAAGCAAGATTTTGACCGAGCATATCGACAAACTCCACGCTGTGGCAAAGGCTCTTATGGAAAAGGAAAAAATCAACGGCGATGAATTTGAGGCAATAATGAACCCTGAAAGTGTAAAAAAAGATGTTGTAGATATTGCTGATAAAAATATTGAAGGTTCAGAAAACATTGAAAGTTTAGAAAAATCTGAAGATTAAATGGTTCTTAAATACTAATAAAATTTATGTGTGAAAGGTGGCAAAAGCATGAGTGAGAAAATAGAACAGGGTCAAGAAATTGATGAAACTTATGAGGGATTTTCTCCTTGTGAAAGCCGCCATAAGCACAAGTATCTTGTTTCGTTTCTGCTTATTATAGCTTTTTTGGCAATTATTTTACTGTTTGTGATTAATAATTTTCATTCGCAGGAAGGCAGGGTGAAACAGGTTGCTGAAGGTTATGCCTATGCTCAGATTGCAGGGAATATGGACAAACTCAAACGATATGAGTATAAAGAACATAATTTTAACCCCGAAGACTATAATTTTGATTTCGGTGTGTATGACCATGTTTCGGCTTTTAAGGCAACCAAGATTGAAACCGAAAACGGCAACACCGAATTTGAAAAGGCAATGGGCAATATAGACGGATTTAAAAATGTGTATCTTGTTGATTGCATACTTTCGGGCAAAGACAAGCTTAATCTTAAATGCAGTTACTATGTGTTTGAACTGGACAATAAATTCTATTGCGTTTTTGAAAGCAATATAGAAAACAAAAGTTATTATGGTTAATTAGAAACGAGGAAAATATGCGTCTTTTATTTGTGGGAGATGTTGTGGGAGCAGGCGGTTGTAATTTTATAGAACAAAATATTTATAAAATTAAAAAAGATTATAATATTGATATAACTGTTATAAATGGCGAAAATTCGGCTCAGGGAAATGGAATTGACAAGGCTTCAGCCGATATTCTTTCGGGCTATGCCGATGTTATTACCACCGGAAACCACTGTTTTAAAAGGTTTGGCAGCGACCGACTTTTTGAAGAAAATAGCAATATTATTAGACCCGCTAATTTTAGCAGTGAAATTTGCGGAAATGGTGTTGCTTATGTGGATATGGGGTTTGCAAGCGTTGCGGTTGTAAATCTTATGGGGGTTGTGTATCTTGAATCTTTGGATAATCCATTTGATACTATTGATAGGATTTTAGAGAATATTTCCACACCGAATATATTTGTGGATTTTCATGCCGAGGCAACCTCCGAAAAAAAGGTTATGGGACATTATCTTGCAGGACGAGTGACCGCTGTTTTAGGAACACACACTCATGTTCAGACGGCAGACGAAATAATTTTAAAAAACCACACAGCTTATATTACCGATGTTGGAATGACAGGGGCAGAGCTTTCGGTGCTTGGTGTCGATATAGAAGCAGCAACCACCAAAATGAAAAGGCATATTCCTGTAAAATTTACCGAAAGTACAAATCCTGTATTTTTAAACGGTGCTGTGGTTGAATTTAATGAAAAAAACGGTCAAGCTATAAGCATTGAGCGTATTATAATAAGGTAAAAAATAAAAAGGGGGATTTTTAAATGGAAATACTGAAAGTATCATCAAGAAGTGCCGCAAATTCGGTAGCAGGAGCAATAACAAGCGTTATCCGTGAAAAAAATGAGGTGGAAGTGCAGGCGGTCGGAGCGGGTGCTTTAAATCAAGCTGTAAAAGCAATTGCAATTTCAAGAGGGTATCTTGCACCGCTTGGAATTGATATTGTTTGTGTTCCCGCATTTGCCAATGTACTTATTGATGGTGAAGAAAAAACAGCTATTCGCCTTATCTGTGAAACAAGATAAAAGTATATAATAAGATGAAAGATATTCTTATTTGTAGCAATCTTTGCAAAAAGATAAACCAAAAAAATATACTGTGGAATTTGGATTTTTGTCTTAAAAACGGCGAATTTGTAGCGATAGAGGGCGACACCGGAAAAACGGTTTTTTTAAATCTTATTGCGGGACTGGATTTTCCCACAAGCGGAAGCCTGCTTTTGGATTTAGAGCCAATCGGAGAGGAAACTCAAAAGCAAACAGCTGTTTTATCCCAAGAGGATAATAGTAACCTTTCAAAAATTAGCATAATCAAAAATATAGAATGGTATACTAAATTCTATGGTGGCTTTGACGCTACAGAGGCAAATAAATTGTTTAAAATTTTAGATATTAGTAAATTCGCAAAATTATCAGAACTGTCTTATACGCAATATAAAATGGCTGAGTTTGTGTTTACTGTATGTCGCACTGCAAAAGTTTATCTTTTTGATGAGCCTTGTTTTGTGCTACTTGACAAAAAATATCAAGAAATTTTTTCAAGATATCTTAAAAATATTTTAAATTCGGGAAAAGCGGTTGTGCTTTTCACAAGAAATGCAGATGCCTATACTGGTTTATGCAATTTTGATAGAAAAGTGATTTTAAAAAATGGCAGAATTTTTGAGGACTGATTTGTAGCTTTTGAGCTACAAAAAGCGATATTTATTATTTATATTTTATAAAATAATTTAAATTAATAAAAATATGTAAAAAAATTTTTATATCTCTTGACATGAGGGGAAAATTGTGCTATAATAATTGTTAGTGTATTAAAATATGAAAGGACTAATCAAAAATGAGTAGCAAAAATATCGAAAATATGAGTTTTACAACAAGGTCTATCCATCTTGGAGATGACGACAAAAAAGTTGGTTCTCCCGTTGAACCTGCAATCACTATGGCAAACAGCTTTATCCTCCCTTATGACCCGTCTTCAATGAACTGGAGTGCATCTGATGAAAATATCTATACCAGAAATGGCGGAGTAAATCAAGGAATGCTTGAAAAAAAGCTTGCTAATCTTGAAGGCGGTGAGGACTGCGTTGTTCTTGCAAGCGGTGTTGCCGCATTGTCTGCTCTTTTCTTTGCAATGCTTAAAAAGGGCGACCATGTAATTTTTTCTAAAGTTACATATATTGCAACCTATAGAATTTTCCACGAACTTTGGACAGAAAAATGGGGGCTTGAAACCTCCATTGTCGACACAACCGACATTGAAGAAATTAAAAAGGCAATTCGTCCAAACACTAAGCTTATTCATTTTGAAACCCCCGGCAACCCAACCTGCTGTATCTGCGATATTGAGGCAATTGTAAAGCTTGCTCATGAAAACAACATTCTTGTTTCTGCCGACAATACTTTCTCCTCTCCTTATAACACACGTCCTTGTGAATGGGGTGTTGATTTCACCGTTGAAAGCCTTACTAAATATATTAACGGTCATGGCGATTCTATGGGTGGTGCTATTATCGGAAGAAAAGAGGATATGGACAAAATTCGTTACCAGTCACAGGTTAATATCGGTGGTATTATCAGTCCATTCAATGCTTGGCTTATCATGCGTGGCTCTATGACCTTCCCACTCAGAATGCAGGTTCACAATGACAATGCCCTTGCGGTTGCAAAATGGCTTGAACGTCAGCCTTGTGTAAGCTTTGTTGCCTATCCCGGACTTGAAAGCTTTAAGGGTCATGAGATTGCAAAGCGTCAAATGGAACATGGCTTTGGCGGTGTGCTTTCCTTTGGTCTTAAGGGTGAGCATGATTTGTATAATAGAGTTGTTACCCACCTTGAGGTGTTCACCTCTGCCGTATCCCTTGGAAACGCTGAAAGTCTTATTGTATTCCTTGGCGAAGATGATGAAAGAATGTATCTTTATCCACAAGAATTTCATGGTGGTTTTTATCGTGTTGCCATTGGCATTGAGGACAAAAACGACCTTATAAACGATTTAAGACAGGCATTTAAGGCTGAGGGTCTTGAAACTGTTGACTAATTAATAAATATCCCCCGTCTAATAATAAGCGTGGGGATATTATTTTAATATAAAAGAGGAGAATTAAAATTGGGATTTTTAAAAATATTTTTCGTGAATGTGGCGATGTCGATGACGGTAATGGTGAATTATCGCCAATAACACCTTTTGACAAAATAGAAATAACTGACGAGGATATTAAAAGAGGAAAAAAAGTTGTCAAAGTTCCAAACGGTAAGGGTGGAATGTCAGACTTTGAAATTACATTTAAAAACAAAAAATAAATATATTTAAAGATTGGAGGAATTTTTATGAATTCTAAAAAAATTACATCGGCTGTTTTGGCAACAGTTACAGCTTTTTCTGCTTTGCCTTTGTCTGCTTTTGCTGAAAGCAGTGGTGATGAAATTTTCTGCTCTGGATTTGAAAACGCTGAGGATATAGCCAGATTTAGCGGACGAGGCGGAGTAGAAGTTATTTCACAGGATAGCGAAAATGCCTATAAGGGCAAAAGTTGCATGAAAATAAGCGGTCGTGAGCAGGGTTGGCAAGGTCCACAAATACCACTTGACAACATCTGCAAGGCAGGGGAGGAATATATTGCTTCCGCTTGGGTTAAGGCTGCATGGTATAATAACATAACACTTAGCCTTGAATATACTGATGCAAATGGCGAACGTCACTATAACAACCTTAAATCGGCGGTGAGCGAGGGGGATTGGGTTCAAATTCCCGAAGTTAAGTTTAGTTTTTCGGAAGATGTGAAAAATGTATATCTTTATGTTGAAGGCACAGATAAGGCGGATTTGTATGTTGATGAATTTATGCTCAAAAAAGCACCAACTTTTGAAATTCAGCAGAATATCCCATCACTTAAAGACAGTTTTTCCGATTGCTTTAAAATTGGCACAGCCGTGACCGTTTCCGAGCTTGCTCCACAATCCACAAAGGATTTAATAGACAAGCATTTTAACAGCATAACCGCAGGAAATGAGCTAAAGCCAGATGCACTTCTTGACAGAAACGCAAGCATAAACGCTGGCAATGACAACCCACAAATTAGCCTTGCTTCTGCAAGACCAATTCTAAACTATTGCAGGGATAATAATATTCCAATGAGGGGTCATGTGCTTGTGTGGCACAGCCAAACT
>CANRLN010000083.1 GCA_947631445.1 uncultured Clostridia bacterium | reverse complement strand
CCGTAGGTTCTATATCCCGAAACAATATTAAGAGAAATTCCATTGTTATCCCTTGCAAAGGCTTTCATATCGTTAAAGGCTTGTCTTGCTTCCTCGCTTTCTCCGGGAGCATATTCTTCGGTGGCAGGATAACTTTTGTTTATAATAGGTATTCCGTCAAAATAGTATACGCCTCCGGAAAATACTGGTTGGTTTTCTTTCGACACCTGCACGGAATCTTCAGAAACTCCTGCTTGAGCAGATTGTGTTATTATATCAGAGGTAGTAGGAGTGGGTTCGGTTGGAACAGGAGCTTGAGGACGGGTATCGTCCGGTTTTGAAACGGTTATATCGCAGGTTTTCATAAGACGACCTTTTTTGTCAATAAGCATAAGTTTGCAAGCACCGGTATCGTTTGCCACCAGAATATCACGGTTGTTTTCTTGCTCGTCCTCCTCGCTTTTTGCAACCAACTGAGCAACCTTAGTGTCGGAAATTTCGGCGGTATAATCTCTTGAAGATTTTATATTAAGCTGAAGTACTTCGCCCTTGTCTATTTTTATTTCGCAGGTTTGCGGTTTTCTGACAGCGTTGCAGATTCCACAGATGATAAGTATCAAGAGTGCAAAGGTTATTTCAAAAGAAAGCACCTGTCGCAGTCTTATAAAAATACGTCTTAATTGTTTGTACTCAAAGTTTTCTAAATTCATTGTTTTTTGCCTCCTAAGTTTTTTTATATTATAATTATTATACCATACTTTTTACCAAAAATCAAGTTCTAAAAAGCACAAATTTTCATACTTTTGCAGGAATTTTATAAACTGTTGTAAAATGTATTGATTTTGTTATAAAAATATAGTATAATAGTAGTTGTACGCTAAATTTTTAAATTGAAAGGATATTGACAAATGGAAATTATTAATAAAAATGACCAAAAGATGCTTGATGAATATGAGGAGTTCGCCAAGAACCATGTAAACGGAGTTTTTATGCAGTCGCTCCGCTGGCCCAAGGTTAAGGAAAACTGGGGCTGGGACGCTGTAATTTCAAGGGATAAAGACGGCAAAATTCAGGGAACCTGCCTTGTGCTTATCAAGAAAATTCCCGTGCTTGGTTGTACATTTTTGTATGCTCCGCATGGACCGGTTTGTGATTATCGTGACAGAGCAGTAATGGACGACCTTTTTGAGGGAGTAAAACAGCTTGCCAAAAAATATAAGTCTTATGAATTTATGTGGGACCCTTGTTTTGAAGAAAAAGATGAGGATATAACCAAACTTATCTGTGATATGGGATTTTCGCATATTGAAAATGCTCCCGAACTTTCAACCATTCAGCCACGAAACAACTATATGCTCCGAAATATCGCCGGCAAAACTCAAGATGAGGTTATGGCAACCTTTAAATCTGATTGGAGAAACCGTATTCGTAAAGCTCCCCGAAAAGGTGTTGTATGTCGTGCGTGTGGAAAAGAGGCTCTTGATGATTTTTATCCAATAATGCAGGCAACCGGAATCCGTGACGGATTTTCCATTCGTTCCAAAGAATATTTTGCAAAGATGCTTGACGGTCTTGGTGAAGAACATTGCCGTTTGTTTATGTGCTACCTTGAGGAGGAGGGACAAGACCCCATTCCGCTTTCGGGAGCTTGCACCACCCAGTATGCAGGAAAAACTTGTTATGTTTATGGAGCGTCTGCCAATCATCACCGCAACACCTATCCCAATTATCTTATGCAGTGGACTATGATTTGTTGGGCGTTGGACAACAACGGTTTTATTTATGATTTTCAGGGTATTCCGTTCTATAATGACGAAACCCACCCGAACTATGGCGTTTATAAATTTAAGAAAGGCTTTAATGGTGAAGTTGTCACCTATGCGGGCGAATTTTTCTACTGTTTTTCGCCTTTCAAGAAAAAGTTGGTTGCTTTCTGTGAAAAAATTTACAGAAAAATCCATCGTATGAAAACCCTTAAGCTTCTTAAAAACCGAAACACCGATATGCAATAATTTCAGTCATTCTCCTTGCCTTTGGGCGAGGAGAATGTTTTTTTATTACATTTTAAAATAAAAAAGTCTTTTGCCAATGCAAAAGACTTTTTGTGGCTGGGGTAGAAGGATTCGAACCTTCGCAGTGGCGGAATCAGAATCCGCTGCCTTACCGCTTGGCTATACCCCAATGATTAAATTGTTAAAATAAGTTGGGGTAGCGAGATTTGAACTCACGCATGACGGAATCAAAATCCGTTGCCTTACCGCTTGGCTATACCCCAATAAATTTTGAACTGTCACAAAAAACAGACCTGAGCTATTTCACTCAAGATTACTTAATTATTATATCACAACAAAATTCATTTGTCAAGCATTTTTTTGCATTATTTACAATTTATTAATATTTTCCCACTTAACAAGCCTTGGATTTGGCAAAATCATAAAAAAATCTTATAATTCCCCACCTGTGGCAGGGAATTATTTAAATAACAATAAGTTTATTTATTCATAAGCCAATCTTCTTTGGTAAGGCAATAGATATGTTCGGTGTGAGTTTGCCCAGTCATCTCCCAATAAATATTTTCATTGGTATATTGATATTTAAACCCACATTTTTCTTGAACTCTTTTCGATTGGGTATTTTCGTCAAAATATCCACACCATATTTTATCAAGCTTTAAATCTTCAAAGCCGTGGCGAACAATTTCTTTTGATGCCTCTGTTGTAATTCCATGTCCCCAGAATGGAACACCAAGCCAATAACCCAATTCTGCTTGTGTGTTTGGCAGGTCAAAACTGCTTTCTTTTCCAATCATAAGCCCAACACAACCAATAGGCTTGTTGTTTTCTTTCAAACAAATTGCATAGGTTTCATCTGCATTAAAAACCGTCTTTATAATTTCCAAACTATTTTCAATGCTTGTGTGCGGGTTCCAGCCTGCAATAAGACCAACCTTTGGGTCTTTTGCATACATATATAAATCTTCGGCGTCTTCCATTTTCCATGGGCGAAGAATCAATCTATCTGTTATAAATTCCATATTTTATACCTCCTACATTTATTATATCACACAAAAAAATATTTGTCAATAGTTTTTGAATTACGTGACACGATAACGGCGTTGTATGTATTGTTTTTTATTTACAGTATTTTACCGTCATAAGCGGAGGAAATGCTTAAAATTTTTAAGCAATTATATAAAAATAATTTTTTAAATATTTTATAATATTTATAGTATAATAATCATAGTTTTAAACTATGGCTATACATAAAATTAAAGTGTTTTACTATATCGGGAAAGTATGATATAATAAATATGTAAATTTAATTTAAAACTTAACTTAAAAGGAGAAAATGTTAATGAAAACTTCCATTATCGGACACCCCAGAATTGGTGCAGACAGAGAACTTAAGTTTGCTGAAGAAAAATATTTCCGCAAGGAAATTTCTCTTGACCAGCTTAAGGCGGTTGCACTTGACCTTAGAAACAAGGCTTTTGAAGCTCAAAAGGCACAGAATATAAGCTTTATTCCCTCTAACGATTTTTCATATTATGATAATATGCTTGATACCGCTGTTCTTCTCAACGCTGTTCCTGCAAGATATAAAAACCTTGGTCTTGATAGCCTTGATGAATATTTTGCAATGGCAAGAGGTTATCAGGGCGAAAAGGGTGATGTTAAGGCTCTTGCTATGAAAAAGTGGTTTAACACCAACTATCACTATATGGTAACCGAAATTGACGACAGCACAGAAATTAAGCTGGTTGGTAACAAGCCTTTTGAACTCTACAAGCAGGCTAAACAAGCAGGCTATGAAACAAAGTCGGTTATAATTGGCGGATTTACATTTTTAAAGCTTGCAAGATATTTGGGAAACAAAAAAGCTGAAGATTTTGCAGACGCTGTCGCAAACGCATATGTTGATGTACTTAAGAAATTTAATGAACTTGGTGCAGAATATGTTGCATTTGATGAGCCTATTCTTGTTACAGATTTGAACAAGCAGGATATTGAATTGTTCAGCAGTATTTATAAGAAAATTCTTGCAAACAAGGGAAATGTAAAGGTTATTCTCCAAACATATTTTGGCGATATTAGAGATTGCTATAACGAAGTTTGTGGTCTTGATTTTGACGGTATTGGTCTTGATTTTGTTGAGGGCAAGAAAACCCTTGAACTTGTTTCAAGAAACGGTTTTCCAAAAGACAAAATTCTCTTTGCAGGGGTTGTAAACGGCAAGAATATTTGGAGAAACAACTATGCAAAAACCGTTGATTTAATAAACAAGATAAAGCAATATTGCGACAGCGAAAATATTGTTATCTCCACTTCCTGCTCACTTCTCCATGTGCCTTACACTGTAAAGAGCGAAACAAAGCTTGACCAAAGCTATCTTGAGCATTTTGCTTTTGCAACAGAAAAGCTTGAGGAACTTTGTCAGCTTGGCAAGATTATTTCTGAAAACAATACACAACTTCTTGAAGCAAACCAAAAGCTTTTTACAGGCGACAGAATCAAGAAAGATGAAAAAGTTTGGGCAAGAATGAACGCACTTACCGAAAAGGATTTTGTAAGACTTCCCGAATTTGCAGAACGTGAAAAAATTCAGCGTGAAAAATTTAATCTGCCATTGCTCCCAACAACAACCATTGGTTCTTTCCCACAGACAACAGATGTTCGTGAACACAGACGTGATTTTAAGAAAAATATTATTTCAGAAGAAGAATATAATAATTTTATGAAAAATAAGATTGCAGAGTGTGTTAAACTTCAAGAAGAACTTGATTTTGATGTGCTTGTTCATGGCGAATTTGAAAGAAATGATATGGTTGAATATTTTGGTGAATGTCTTGATGGATATATTTTCACACAAAAAGCATGGGTACAGTCTTATGGCACAAGATGTGTTAAACCTCCTGTTGTATGGGGAGATATTTCAAGAGCAAAACCAATGACGGTTGAATGGTCGGTTTATGCTCAAAGCCTTACAAACAGACCTATGAAAGGTATGCTCACTGGCCCTGTTACAATTCTTAACTGGTCGTTCCCTCGTGAGGATATTTCTCTTAAGGAATCCGCTTTCCAGATTGGTCTTGCAATTGCAGATGAAGTTTTGGATTTGGAGAAGAATGGCATTAAGATTATTCAGGTTGATGAGGCGGCACTTCGTGAAAAACTTCCGCTTAGAAAAGCAGATTGGAAGAGCGATTATCTTGATTGGGCAATTGAGGCATTCCGTCTTGTTCACAGCCATGCTGCCCCTGACACACAAATTCACACCCATATGTGCTACAGCGAATTTAACGATATTCTCACAGACATTGACAATATGGACGCTGATGTTATTACATTTGAGGCTTCTCGTTCTGACCTTACAATTCTTGACGCTTTGAAAGCCGTTAATTTTAAAACACAGGTTGGTCCGGGCGTTTATGACATTCACTCTCCACGTGTTCCAAGTGTGGAAGAAATTGTTGACGCTATCAAGAAGATGCTTGACAAGTGCCAGCAGAGCAAGCTTTGGGTAAATCCTGATTGTGGTCTTAAAACAAGAGGCGAAAAGGAAACTGTTGCCAGTCTTAAAAATCTTGTGCAGGCTGCAAAGCAGGTAAGAGAAGAGCTTAAATAATTATATTGTTGCAGAAATTTTAAAAGTATTTAACTATTCCCTCACTTATAGTGGGGGAATATTTGTTTTTGATTTATATAAATAATAGCAAAAATATTAGATTGAAATTATGCAATTTTACCTAATTTTCCGAAAATTAAAAAAAAATCTAAAAAAATTGTAAAAATGCTTGATTTTTTTGAAAAAATATTATACAATAAATATATGGGGTTTTGATGACCCAAAATTATTTATAAATCAGAGAGGATGTTTTATCATGGCAGGACTTAATAAAGTTACAGTTGATGACATTAATGTAAAGGGAAAGAAGGTTCTCGTTAGAGTTGACTTTAACGTTCCACTTAAGGACGGCGTTATTACAAACGACAACAGAATTACTGCTGCTCTCCCAACAATTAAAAAGCTTGTTGCTGACGGTGGCAAGGTTGTTCTTTGCTCGCACCTCGGCAAGCCTAAGAATGGACCAGAAGACAAGTTTTCTCTTGCTCCAGCAGCAAAAAGACTTGCTGAACTCGTTGACACAAAGGTTATTTTTGCTAAGGACGACACAGTAGTTGGCGACAACGCTAAAAAGGCTGTTGCTGAAATGCAGGACGGCGAAATTGTTGTTCTTGAAAACACAAGATTCCGTGGAGCTGAAGAAACAAAGAACGGCGAATATTTTGCAAAGGAACTTGCTGACCTTGTTGACAATGAAGTTTTTGTAATGGACGCTTTTGGTTCTGCTCACAGAGCCCACGCTTCCACTGCAGGTGTTACAAAGTTTGTTAAGGAAACAGCAGTTGGCTATCTTATGCAGAAGGAAATTGACTTCCTTGGCAATGCAGTTGAAAACCCTGTAAGACCTTTTGTTGCTATTCTTGGTGGTGCTAAGGTTGCTGACAAGCTCAATGTTATTAACAACCTCCTTGAAAAGTGCGACACACTTATCATTGGTGGCGGTATGGCTTACACATTCCTTAAGGCTCAAGGAAATGAAGTTGGTCTTTCGCTCGTTGACGACACAAAGCTTGACTACTGCAAGGAAATGATTGCAAAGGCTGAAAAGCTTGGTAAGAAACTTCTTCTTCCTATCGATACAACCGTTGCTGCTGGTTTCCCTGACCCAATTGATGCAGAAATTGAAGTTGAGGTTGTTGATTCAACTGCTATTCCTGCTGACAAGGAAGGTCTTATTATTGCCACTGATAACATTGATGAGGTAGTGGAAATATGTAAGACTTCGGAAAATATCCCTCATT
>CANRLN010000082.1 GCA_947631445.1 uncultured Clostridia bacterium | reverse complement strand
TATCGCAACCAGGGAAGAATTCGCCTTTCTTGATTGAAAGTGTTTTGCCTGCGAATGTCTTAACACCAGTTGTTACACCCTGAGGATAATCTGTAGCACCATCAAGGCAGAATTCCATGCTACTGTTCCAACCGCCGTTTGCTCTTTCGTTATAGCCAATGCAACCATTATCGCACTTTCCAATCGGAGGAGATGTTGGGTTCAAAGGAACAATTCTAAATGAAATTTCATCATAAGCAGAAACAACATCATAAGGAATATAAACATTTGTGCTGTCAGTTGCCTTATATGTAGCAATAAGTTTGCCATCGCCTACATTTGTAGAGCTTGAGCTGTCAGGTTTAGATGATGGGTTTACTGTGGACGAAGAATCTACTGGATTTGGGTTTTCGCCTGTAAAGATAGATGCCTTTTTAGAAGTTGCTTTAATACCGTCTGCACCATTTACAACTCTATCGCCCCAAGAAGTGAGTTGAATATCATCACAGCTGTAAGAAATATCGAGCATCTTCCAAATATCGCCATTGCCAGCCCAAGACCATGCAAGCCAGCTTACACCCTTTTGCTGAGAATAGCTCATGATTGTGTCTTCATCAACTGCACCGTCTGTATGGTCACAACCAAATTCGCCTATGCAAAGTGGAACGCCCATGCCCAAAGCTTGGTCAATGTTGTATTTTACAGCATCAGCATCATCTTGGTCAATTGTTTTAATGTCACCCTTGTTTGTACCAGCACTGCCTGCATATTCATACATATGGATGGAGAACATAATGTTATTCATGCTATCAGCATTAATTACATCACTACCACCTTCCCAAATGCACTTAGGGAATTGTCCCCAGCCAGCACAGTCAACCATAAGGAGGTTTTCAATACCAGCATCACGAAGTGATTTAACAGCAGAAACATAACCGTTCTTCCAGTTGTCGGTATTCCATTCACCAGCCCACTCATTAGCAATGTTTACAATGGTCATATCCTTGTTTGCATTAACAATATCCTTGACTTCTTTCCAATAATTAACTGCTCCGTCAAGGTCAGACTGATTATTAGAGCCTGTTGGGTTATGTACATTAAGAACGCAAATCATACCCTCTTGTCTACAAATATCAATCATAGACTGCAATGTACCTGCATCAGTCTTAGGCCAGTCTCTTTGACCATCAAAGCTACCAGCACCGTCACCGATTGCAATTCTTACGGCATTAGAGCCAAGGCTTGCAATGTTTCTGATTGACTTTTCGACGCTACCACCAATACCCCATGCCTGAATAGTATTGATACCACGCATAACAACTTCGTTGCCGTTTCCGTCAAGAACTTTGGTTCCGCTTGTGTGAAGTCCGCCAGCAGCAGAAGCCGTTGTCTTTTGCATTGTTGCAGGCATTGAGCCAATGCACATTGCAGCAGTAAGAACCGCAGCAGTAGCGAAATTAAGCACTCTCATGGAAACTGTTTTTGTTTTTTCCATTTCTAATTACCCCTTTCATAGTAATAAGTAAAATTCAAGGTAACAATACGACAAAAAGATTTGCAATTTTTGACTTTTGTTACCCATAATGTATAATAACTATCGAACAAGCCTGTTCTTAGCTACTGATTATATTATATCACATTTTTTTCACATTGTCAAGACTTTTTTTGTTGAAAATGTTTTTTTTAAAAAGTTTGTTATAATTTAATAAATCCGTCATGAAAACATTAGTAAAAATACACACTTCGTCTAAAATTTTTAACCAAAATCATTCAAACTATGCTATGATTTTTCGTTAAACAATAACGTAAAGCATAATACATTATATCAATTTAAAAGGAAAAAGTATTAAATTGTGTTTTTTGTGTGATAAAAATATTCCCATTCAATGTAAAGCATTTAGCTTGACAGAAAATTCAATTAATATACTTTAAAATAAGGTTTCAACATTCTTTTGAATTATTTTTTTCAGTATAACAAATCAAATAGTCCAATTCAGATTGTTTCAGTTTTTTGAAAAGTACATAATTGATATAAAAATTAAATTGTTCACTGTCTTTTTTGTTGATTGTCAGTTTAAACGCCAGCATTTCTATTTAAGAATTTTTCAAAGCGTACTTTATTAATAGTATCAAGAGCAAAACCAGATTTAAGACGCAGATAAGCAACCTCTGCTCCCTGCCTTTTGGTCAAGGTATCAAGAATGTTAGCATCATAATATTCAACACCTTTTGAGTTTCCGTTAAGCATCTTCTTGATTATTTCAATACGCTGACATCTTAACTTCAAATATTTTTCAGTATAATCTTTATGGGGTTTAAGGCTTAAAAAAGTTGGAAATTCGGCATAACTATCTTCGGTATGTAAATATATCCTGTCCAATTTAATTCCCTTTGTATTACATTCATTTGAAATATGAAAATAAACCCCACTGATATTTTCGGGATAAGCATACAATTCATTTGCTGAAAATAGTATATTCACCCCCGAAATAAGTTCAACGCTTTTGGAAACAAAAATCCTACTGCAATTCTGGCAAATTTCCTTAAAGAAAACCCTCTTTGTACCATTAGGAACAACCAATGTTTTTCCTTCATCTTTTTCTATAAATTCATGCACATCAATAACATCGGTTGATTTTACCCATTTTTTAGAAAGCCATGTTTTTTCAAAAACATCTCCCTTGATTATATTGGTTTCAACCTCATTCAGATTCATATATATAATAAATTTACAGTTGCAAAAAGCCATATATTCTATTTTTTCTATACAAGGAGGAATACGCAAACGTTTAATAATACTGTTTGAAAAAGCCTGCCGTTCGATTGTTTTAACCGTATTTGGAATATAAAGTCTGCCAATTTCCGAAAACATAAAAGCACATTTTCCAATCGACACAACCGGCAAATTTCCAATAAAATCGGGAATACGAAAATCATGATAATTTTTTGTTAATCCAAAATTAACCCTTACTATACGGCAAGTTTTGCCGTCCAGTTCAAAAATAAAACCGAGTGCGGCAGCTTCTCCCTCGGTAAGGCTTACAATAAAACCATCATCATTTTTACCCTGCGGCTTTGGATTAATAATTTTAAACATAAAATCACTCCATATAAAACAATTCAATAATATTTTCAATGATATTATTATAACACAAAAAATACCCATTTTTGTTAGTAATACATTAATAATTTATTTGTAAATTATGAATTATCTTGTTTTTTTATATTATCAATTGTTCCCTCACCTGTATTGAAGGTAAAACAAAAAGGTTGTTGCACCCTTGGATACAACAACCCATTAATTTTAAGCTACATCATTTTTTTACTGCCAAGACGAATGCCAAACGCAATAAAGATTATACCAACAAGAGCAAGCACGGGAACAGGCCACCAAAGCTGTCCAGTTTGTGGAAGCTTTCCGCCACCGTTTCCGCCTGTAAATCCACCGCCTGTAGGAGGAGGGGTTGTAACCTTGTTTGGTGTAGAATCGGTTTGATAAGAGCTATCCGGCATTGAAGAATTGTCATTTCCACCGCCTATATTGCCACTGTTTGTGCTGTCGGGAGGAGGCAACATACTGCTATCATAATTCTCTGGTTCTACCCTACTTGTATCTTCTTTGTAGTTCTCAATGGTTCTTGAACCTTTGCGAACGTTCTTAACTGTAATAATAACCTGATGTTCCTTTTCAAATTCATTGTAAAGATAGCTTACCTGATATCTTGAATCAACTTCGGGTTCAAAAACTCTGTATTCAACGTCTGATTTAGCTGTCCACTGATATTTCCAGTTGTTTTCATCGTTGAGGAAAACTGTTGTTTCGTATTCGCCGTCCTTATAAAGTTCAATTGCAAGGGGGTTGTGTTCATATCTTTCGGGGTCGCCCTCCCATTTTTTATAAAGTGTATATTTTATATCGGGAGTGTCTTTTTCAATTGTTTTGGTTTTAAGCTTAGGACTAATCTTAATTGTTTGCCCATTTTTTGAATCATCTACTGCAACAAACATTGGAGTTGCTGTATATTTTTTAGTTTGGTCGGAGTTTCTAAAAGTCCTACCACTAATAAGATAAATACCTTTTTCGTTTACATCAAATGTAAGCTGACCGTTTTCGTCCACAACCGCTGTATCATCAGGAGCAATGCCTATACCTTTCTTATAAATTATGGTATAGTTTTCAAGAGTTACCGCCGTTTCAGCAAGCCAGCTTACTGGATATTTTACCATATCGGCAATATCGACATCTTCGCCAATATCTTCAAAATTGCCAACAAAATGAGCCTTCTGATTTTCATCGAGTTCAGCCACACGATAAATTCGCCATTGCATTCCGTCAATAGGAACACCGTCTTGTGTTGCATGCAATTCAATTTCTGCTTGAAAATCTTCGGTCGCTGAAGCTTTCAACACATCTAAAAAAGGACAAACACACGCAAGACAAATCATTGATATCAAGCTTATAAAGCTAATTATTTTTGTACGCATTATTTGAACCCTCCTTCTACAATTTATTTTTTGTCTGAATTTAAAAATTTCTCTGGGTCGAAATGCTTTGGTTTACTGCCAAACACCCAATAGATAACCAATACTAAAACCATTGGAGCAAGAATTATTGGTATAACAACCATAGAGTCAACAATTATACTATCGGCAACCACAACAACATCTTTTTGGGGTTTAAGTGTTTCGACACGTTCCGAACGAATTAAAAGCCTGTGTGTGTTAATGCCATATGGTGTACAGGTCATAAGGGTTACCAAATCCCTATCACCAATTGGATATAGTTCTTTGACGTTATCGGGAGTGATAACAAGTATTTCACGGACTTCATAGGTCAAAACATCTTTTAAAATAGTAATGGTAAATTGGTCACCGACCGCCAGTTCGTCCAAATCGCTAAAAAGTTTTGCCGAAGGAAGCCCTCTGTGTGCCGACAGTACAGCATTTGTGCCTTTGCCACCAACTGGGAGAGAAGAACCCTGCAAATGCCCAACAGCGACATTTAAAACATCTTGGGAAGTGCCATGATAAATTGGAAGTTCAATATTAATTTGAGGGATTGTAATATACCCCATTGCTCCCGTTCCTGCAAGATTTAAAGCATCTTCATAGCCTGCAACTTTTTCATAGTTTTTAAACGGAGCAGAAATTTCCGAAAGTTTTTTGTTGTATTCATGAGCCTGTTCAAAATATCTTGACATATCTTCTAAGCTTAAATTATGAACTATATTGTCATAATTGTTGACAATTTTCACTTGATTTCTGGTGTTCCACCAGTTGCTTATAGTGGGATAGGTCATAACCAGCACACCAACTATTAAAATCAAAGACCAAACAACAGTAGAGGCACTAACTTTCTTTTTAGATTTAGATTTTGCCATATATGCCCCCTGCTTATATTATTTGTATTGCCAAAAGCACCGAGGCACTTTTGGCAACACTTTAATTTAGCTATTTACAGCTGTTTAAAGCAAATTGCCTTAGCTGTCAATTTTTATTCTTCTTCTTTCTTCACACGCTTTTTAGCGATAAGAGTTACGCCAGCTCCAGCTACAAGAACAGCACCGCCGATTGTGAAAATCTTTGTGCCAATGCTACCAGTGCTTGGGAGGTCGATTGTACCCTCTGGAGTATTTGTAACCTTGATTGTTGCAATACCAGAATCTACAGATGCTTCATTTCCAGATTCCCAAACATCGCTTTCATTAACCTTGAGGGTTGCAAGAGGATTCTTTGAGGTGTCATTTTCAAAATTCATGCTATTAGCATCGCCGTCCCATGTTCTTGCAACTTCAGCAGTTACTTCAGCATTATCGATTGTATAGCCTTCAGGTGCTTTAGTTTCTTCAAATATATATGTGCCTTCGTCTACGCCCTTAATATAATCAAAACCACCAAGTTTACCATTTTCATCTGTTATCAATTTTGTAGCATCATTTTTAATTTTTGTCCAACCTGTAATGTTTGCATTACCATCAATCACAGCATATTCAAAACCATTACTAAGCAAGAACTCAGCACCTGCAAGAGGAACTTCATCGCCATTTTCACCCTTTTCAGACGAAATCTTCTTAAGCTCAATACCATATGTAAGAACTCTTACTTCGTCCTTAGGTGTTTCACCCTTAGGTGTATCGGGCTTGTCGGGAGTGTCATCGGTTGTGCCGTCGCCGTCTTTATCATATTTATGATTAGGATTGTTAGGGTATACAAGAGTTACCGAGTTATCATTACCTGTTTTAGGAGTAACAATTGCGTTCTCAGAAAGTTTAGCTGTATATTCAATAATAATCTTGTCGCCAGCCTTTACACCTTCAATATTCTTTACATTATTAATTGTAAAGCTATGTTCAAGGTTTCCGTCACCGTTTGTTGTGGTTTCTGATTGTTCAAGTTCAACATTACCTGTAATTTCGTCATCGTTCAAATAAACCTTAACATCTTTAAATGCCTCTTCTGAAACAAATCCAGGTTGGTCAAGTGTATCATTAAACTTAAGGAAGTAAGAGTCATAGTTATCAAGATTGCTTGGTAATTCGGCATAAAGTCTAAAGGAAACGTCCTTGCCCTGTTCTTGGTCAGCTACGTCCTGCCACTCGCCATTGCTATCTTCCCAAACTTTCTTTTCAACCTTTGCTACATCAACCTTAGGCTTAATTGTCAAATCTGTTTTATCTCTTGTGTCAACCAACATTCCAAGGCTCTTTGCGGAATTTTCGCCAACCGAGCTACTACCAACAATAAGATAATAAGCATTGTCATCAATAGCACCATTGGTGATTTCGGTTGCAGTGTCTTCAAGTGCATTTGCTAAGCATTTTGCAAGTTCTTTCTCTTCAGTTTCGGTCATATCTTTGCAAGCATCTGCAAAAGACTTAACATCAGTAATATTATTAAATTTTGTTTCAATCGTTGAACCTGATACAGCATTTTTAATAACATCGCCATTAATGCCAGTTGCCCACGTTGCATTGTTA
>CANRLN010000081.1 GCA_947631445.1 uncultured Clostridia bacterium | reverse complement strand
CCATTGTCACAATCTGCCTGCTTTTGTCGATTGTAAAATTTTTGTTAATCTCGCTTCCCTTAAAGGTGTTACAAGTAATGATAATATTGATAATATTCAGCAGAAAATGGAGGCAAAACTTAGCAAAACCGAAAAACAGCATATGATAGACGAAATGACCAAACAGATGAAAGAGGCAGCAAAACTGCTTAATTTTGAATATGCACTTTTGCTTAGGGATAAAATAGAAGAATTGAAAAAGACAATTTAAAAATTAAAAAAATTTAAAATTGGAAAAAATGTAATTTTTTTCTTAACCTGCAAAAATCTGAGTTTTTTATTTCTGCCACTTGTTAAAATATTTGTCAGATGATTTTTGATTTTATGCAAAATGGCGAAAATAATCTCTAAAATAAAATCTTAAAAGTAAAAATGTACTAAAAATGTGTTGGTCAGATGAAAGGCTTGCAAAAATTAAATTAATAAATTATAAACAAGTTCATAAAAAATTTAAAAAATAATTGTTGACAAATGGGACATAAAGGTGTATAATAAGTGTATGTTACAAATCTACTACAAGTAATACACAATGTGTAACTATTTTTAGTAATTTTTGTTAATATAGCATTAAATATGATTTTTAAGAGAGGGGTGATTAAAAATGGTCAGTCAGTCTAACGGAAACGGCAGGTCGGTTGTAAAAAAGCTTGCAGCACTTGCTTTTTCCGCAATTATGGCATTGAACTGTGCAGTAGCTGCTTTTGCAGATAACACTCAGCCACAGGAATCTGCTGTCAGCAGTGAAACTTTACAGCCCAAAGAAAACGGACAGGTTCAGACAACCGCTCTTAACATCCGCAAGGACGCAGGAACGGAAAATGAGATTATAGGCTCGCTTAAAATGGGTGATGTTGTAAACATTATCTCGTCCAAGCCTTCCCAATCGGGTGAACTTTGGTATAAAATTTCTTATACTAAAAATGGTAAAACTGCTGAGGGATATTGTCTTGGCTCGTTTATCAGAGCTGCTTCCAACAATGTTTTACAGAATGACCAACATACATCACAGGATACCGACATAATAGATAATTTTGATGAATATCTTTCATCTCAGGGATTTCCTGAAAGCTACATACCGTTCCTTAAGCAACTTCACGAAAACCATCCAACATGGAAGTTTACCGCAGTGCAAACCGGTCTTGATTGGAATGAAGTGGTTGCAAAGGAAAGTGTGTTTGGCAGAAACCTTGTGGAAAGAAACGCTAAGGATTCTTTTAAATCAATGGAAGAGGGAGCATACGATTTTGCAAACGGCACATGGTACGGTTTGGATGGAAACAATTGGGTTGCGGCATCAACTGATGCTATAAAATACTATCTTGACCCCAGAAATTTCCTTAACGAAAACAATATTTTTATGTTTGAAAATCTTTCCTATGATGAAAAGGTTCAGAATGAAAACGGCGTAAAATCTATCCTTTCGGGAACTTTTATGAATGATGGGTATAATATCTCGGATAATAATCAATACTATACATACGCTCAAACATTTATCGAAGCAGGAAAACAATCGGGTGTAAGCCCGTATCATCTTGCGTCAAGGGCAAGACAGGAACAAGGTGTAAATGGTACAAACCTTGCGTTTGGTAGCGTTGCAGGATATGAGGGAATTTATAACTTCTTTAACATTCAAGCTTATCAGAAGGGAAATATTACCGCTCACGAAATGGGGGCAAAATATGCCTCTACCCAGAATGAAAAGTATGACCTGCCATGGGACAACCAGTACAAGTCTATAGTCGGCGGAGCAAAATTTATTGCAACCGGTTATATTTCCAAAGAGCAGGACACTCTGTATACCCAGAAGTTTGACGTTGTGGACGGAGGAAATGGACTTTATGCACATCAGTATATGTCCAACGTTCAAGCGGCGGCAAGCGAATCGGTTTCCCTTAAAAAAGCTTACAGTGAGGAAATTCTTTCGGGCGAAATAAGCTTTAAAATTCCCGTTTATGAAAATATGCCACAAACCCCTATAACGCTCCCGGGGGACAAGAGCAATAACAATCTGCTCGAAAATCTGAGCGTATCCGAAGAAGAAACAACTCCCAAATTTTCTAAATATAAAACCGACTATACAATAAAGGTTGATGCAGACATAAGCAGCATTAATATTTCTGCAACCCCATGTGACCCGTCGGCAAAAGTTTTGGGAACGGGAGAGAAAAAAATAAGTGGAAACAGTGAAACCTTTAATATTACAGTTGAGGCACAAAACGGTGAAAAACGAGTATATACACTGAATGTTATCAAAGAGGAAAAGCAAAATCTTCTTGGTGACGTTGACCTTGACGGAGAAATAGCCCTTAAGGACGCAACCACTTTGCTGAGCTATATAGTTGGTGCAATAACACTTAATGAGCAACAACTTAAGCTTGCCGACATGAACAAAGATGGTATTGCTGATGTGCAGGACGCACAAGCAATACTCTATTATGTAGTTAAGCGTAGCAGATAGTTGTTACAAAAAAGCAACAAAAAATCGTTGATGTTTTATATAATTTTTATAATTTGAGTAATCTCAGAAAAAAAATTAAAAAAACACTTGACAAATCGAAAAAAAAGTGCTATACTAATAATTAAGATAATTGCATAGACTTTAGCTTTTGAAAGCAGTAAAAAGCAAGCCTACAGTTATTGTTACTAAGCTTTTAAGCCGAAAGGCTTGAATAAATAATTTAAATATTTTAGGAGGAAAATGAAATGAAATTTTCAACAATTACTAAGAAAATTGCTTCTTTGGCAGCTTCAGCAGCAATCGTAGCTTCCATCGTAGCAGTAAATGCATTCGCAGCTGACTCAGCTACTTTGGTAGCTCCTGAAACAGCTAAAGCTGGAGATAAGGTAACTGTTACATTGAACGTTACTACTGACGCTCTTGCAACTTATGAAGTAGATGTTGTTGCTGACAACGAAAACGTTAAGTTTGCTGGTAAGACAGCAGTTGATACAACTTCTGCTGCAGACCAGAAAGTTGAAGCTACACCTTCTGGTATCGGTAACGGCGGTAAGGTTGCTGGTGCGGTTGCAGTAGTTAAGGTTGACGAAGACGGTATGCCAACAAATGAAGAAGGACAGTTCAAGTATGAAGGTGCAGTTGCAACTTATACAGTAATGATTCCTGCTGACGCTAAGGCTGGCGACGAAATCAAGTTGAGCCTTGCAACAGCTAAGATAAACGGTGCAGACGTTGCCGTTGAAGCTAAGACAATCAAGATTGTTGGTGACGAATCTTCACAGGATTCTTCTTCTGAAGAATCTTCTTCTACACCTGATTCTTCTTCTGTAGCTCCTGTTGTAAGCTCTTCTGAAGCTGAACCTTCTTCTGTAGTTTCTACACCTGATTCTTCTTCTGAAGCTTCTTCTGTTAACTCTGTAGCTGATTCTTCTTCTAAGGCTGATTCTTCTTCTACAAAGCCTGCTGGAACAACTTCTTCCACAACTGCTCCTGTAAAGAACAACAATACAAACTCTACAGCTAACAAGACAACCAACCCATCTACTGGTGCTGCTGCTTCTGCAACTGTAGCTGTTGCTGCTCTTGCTGGTGCTGCTGTAGTTGTTGCTAAGAAGAGAAAGTAATCTGATTATTAATCAACTTACAACTTTACAATTTAAACATCATGCGGACGTTTGCTTTCGGGCAAGCGTCCGTTTTTTGTTATATAAATAGTAGGTATAAAAAATCCCATGCTTTAAAACATGGGATTTAATTATTTTATAGATTTTCACCCGCAACCTTTGCAACATTATAAAGCCATTTTTCTTCCACAATTATATCCTTTGGGACGGGCTTTAAAATGTTTTCCGCTATTTGATTACAAACAAGTTGTTGATATCCCTTTGCTTTTTCGCCGTCAATTGGCAGGTGGTCGGGCAGTTTGGCGGAATTTAAAATTTCTAAAATCTTTGAAAACTCTTTTTTCTTGCAAAGAAAAATATCAAAGTCGTTTAAATACTTCCATTTTTCTTTATTTAAATTTTCAATGCCAAGCATAGCCATTTTCTCAAAAAAAGCATCTTGTGCCAGCCTATCCCACCATAAATCGGTTAAAAGATGAAAGGCATATCCTCGGATAAAATCTTTATTATACACATCTTGATTTTCCAAAAGAAATTTGTTTATATTTTCCTGCCATATTTTCTGGTCAACATCTCGGTGGTGTACGGTGTATCGTTCTTCTTTGGAGGCGAAACCGTCCACATTTACAAAATCGGGTGAAATACAGCCAAGCAAAAAATCCGAAAGGTTATCCACAAGAATGGATTTGGTCACATTTATGGCAATGTTTGCAATATAAAGGTGTATTGGTGCAGATGGCATAATTATTCCTCCAATTTCTTTAATTCTTTTTCCTCTTTGGATATTTTTATATGGCTGTCACGAATTACCTTGACATCGTCTTTAAGGCAGGAAATAATTGCGTCTGACTTGTCGATTTTAACCGAAAGTCTGCCGGTAAGCAGATTTACCTCCACAACCGTTCCTTTGCCCTCCGCTGTTTTCACAGTTGCCCCAACTTTTGGTGTAACCTTAAGAAGTTCGTCATAGCCGTCTTGTTCGTATTTTAAACAGCACATAAGACGTCCGCAAGCCCCCGAAATTTTGGTAGGGTTAAGCGAAAGCCCTTGTTCCTTTGCCATTTTAACCGAAACCGGCTGAAAATCTCCCAAAAATTCCGAACAACAATAAGGTCTGCCACATACTCCCAAACCGCCAATCATTTTGGCTTGGTCACGAATACCAATCTGACGCAGTTCAATTCTTGTTCGGAAGATAAAGGCAAGGTCTTTAACTAATGCTCTAAAATCCACACGATTTTCAGCAGTAAAATAAAACAGCATTTTGGAATTATCCAAGGTACATTCCACATCTACCAACTTCATGTTCAGTTTGTGTGCGGCTATTTTTTCTTCGCAGATTTTAAAAGCCTGCTGTTCACGTTGTTTGTTTTTTTCAATCGTCTGCAAATCTTCGTCTGTGGCAATTCGCACAATCGGTTTGAGTTTGGCTTTAAATTCTTTTTCGTCTATCTGTTTGTTGGCAATAACCACCTCGCCACATTCTGTGCCTCTTGAGGTGGTCACAACAACCATATCGCCTTTTTTACATTCTGTATCGCAGGGGTCAAAATAATATACTTTTCCCGCACTTTTAAATCGTATTCCTATAATATTCAAAATTCTTTTCCTCCTTATTGCATTTTATTCTATAATATCCGCTGCCAAATCGCATAGGGCAAGCCCAAGCTGTCTGTTTGAATCCGCAAGACGGCGATGTTTTTTTAGCTTTTTGTTAAGCAAAAGCAATTTATTAAGACCCAGTTGTTCGCTGAAAGCTTGTGTTGCTTTAAGACGGTTTTCTATTCCAAAATAGGATTTTATAGAAATTTCTACCATATATTCCAGCTGTGCCAGAACCATTTTAAATTTTGCTTGGTTGTTTATTTCCATCAGGCTTTTTAAAAGGTTGTATTCGTTGTTGGAATAGATGCTGTTAAGCAGATTGTTTGCTATTTTTTGAATGACCGCAAATTCACTTTCGGGGTCGGCAGAAATATGCGAAAGATTGCCCCCGCTGAAAATTGCCGTTTTCATTGCTTCCTCGCCTGTAAAATTATGCTTTTCTTTCAGATATTCAAGGGTAGTTTCAAGGCTAAGTGGCAGAACCTCAAGGCAGGTTGCTCTTGAAATTATTGTTGGAAGCATATTGTCAAGACCGGTTGTTGTAAGTATAAATACAGCTGTTTGGGGTGGCTCTTCAAAAATCTTAAGCAGAATATTTTGTAGTGTTTCGCAGGTTTGAACACTCAAATCTAAATTTGGAATAATATAAAATTTCCTGTCGCCCTCGTTTGGTTTTATATATGCGTCCGAAACAAAATCCCTTAGGCTGTCGGCGGTATAGTTGCCGTTTGCATTTGGCACAAGTGTTTTGACATCTGGGTGAATATCCTCATAAACCTTACGGCAGGTATTGCATTTTCCGCAGGGTGTTCCCGTTTGACTTTCGCAAAGATAGGCAGATGCTATATATTTTGTGGCGGTTCTTTTGCCAAGTCCGGCAGAGCCGTGTATCAAAAAGGAGGAGGCTTTTTTATTGTTTGTAATCATTGATGATACTATTTCTTTTATATGATTGTTTTCTAAAAACTGCATGATTTTTCCTCCTTTGAATTTTTGACTATATATATTATAACATAAATTGCAAAGAAAATCTATATTTTTAAAGGCTTTTTTTAAAATGTTCACATTTTTTTAATATTTTCCAACCTAAAATAATTGTTGCAACGGCTAAATAGCAAACAAAAGCAGGAAAATAAAAAAAGCATTTGTTATATGTGTAAAAAAACACATGAAATTTTTGGACAAATTGCAGAAAATTTAATTTCCCCTTTTGAAATTTTATAAAAAAACTTGAAAAACCTGATTTTTTGTGCTATAATAAATTTGTACATTATTTTTGGCTTAGAGGTTTGCTGAAGTGTGTATAATTTTGTAATTTGGAGGTCATTTTAAAATGGCAATCACTAATAAGTATCTTGCTGGTGTTTATGAAAATGTAGAAAAAAGAAATCCCGGCGAAAAAGAATTTTTGCAGGCTGTATATGAGGTTCTTGAAAGCCTTCAGCCGGTTGTTGAAAAGCGTCCTGACATCGTTGAGGCTGGTGTTATTGACAGAATTGTTGAGCCTGAAAGACAGATTATCTTTAGAGTGCCTTGGGTTGACGATAACGGCAAAGTACAGGTAAACAGAGGATTTAGAGTTCAGTTTAACTCCGCTATTGGACCTTACAAGGGCGGTCTTAGACTTCACCCATCTGTAAACGCTTCTGTTATCAAGTTCCTTGGTTTTGAACAGATTTTCAAAAACAGCCTTACAACCCTCCCTATGGGCGGTGGCAAGGGCGGAAGTGACTTCGACCCTAAGGGCAAATCCGATGGAGAAGTTATGCGTTTCTGCCAAAGCTTTATGACAGAGCTTTGCAAGCATATCGGTGCTGACACAGACGTTC
>CANRLN010000080.1 GCA_947631445.1 uncultured Clostridia bacterium | reverse complement strand
GCAAGGGGACTGGGTTCTTCCTCTGCCTGCATTGTTGCGGGTCTTGTTGGTGCAAATAATATGCTGGGAAATCCGCTTACTAATGATGATTTGGTAGACCTTGCGGCACAAATTGAGGGTCACCCCGACAATACCGCCCCTGCTCTGCTCGGCGGAATTGTAACCGCTGTTTTTGATGGTCGCAAGGTTCATTGGGTAAAACAGGAGGTTTTCACCAAGCTTAAATTTGTGGCAATAATCCCAGATTTTGAACTTAAGACAGAAAAGGCAAGAGCCTGCCTGCCAAAAGAAATTTCCCACAAGGACGCTGTTTATAATCTTTCCCGTGCCGCATTGTTTTCGGCATCTTTGCTTACTGGCAAATTTGAAAATCTTAAAAATGCCGTAAACGACCGACTTCACCAACCGTATAGAATGGAACTTATTCCAAACAGTCATGAGGTTTTTGATATTGCTTACACCCATGGTGCTTATGGTGTGTATCTTTCGGGAGCAGGTCCAACAATCATGGCTATTGTGGACGAAAACAACAAGTATTTTGCGGGCAAAATGAAATTTTCGCTTGACAACGCAGGACTGGGTAACTGGCAGGTTCATGAACTTTCGGTCGATAACGAGGGTTGCAAAATTATTGAAATGTAAAAAAAATTTTAAGTAAACTGGTCATTTGTGTTGCTAAAATTAAAAAAATTTCAGGTGTTTCCCCGCTTACGGCGGGGAAACACTCTAAATAAAAAATATTATAAACAATGTTTTTATCCACAACCCAGTATTTCCGCTCTATTGACATTTTAAAAAAACTATGTTATAATAATTATTATATAATTAAAATATTTTTAGCCATGCTTAAAGCATGAGAAAGGAAAAAATTATGAGAGCTGTTGTTTCTGTTGTAGGTAAGGATACTGTTGGTATTCTTGCAAAGGTTAGTGCTGAATGTGCAAAGTTTAATGCAAACATTACCGAAATCACCCAATCGGTGCTTTCTGACGTTTTCGCTATGATTATGATTATTGATATTTCCAAACTTGAGGGCAATTTTACCGACCTTTCCGATACACTTTCTTCCCTCGGCAACACCATGGGTCTTAAAATCCATGTTATGCACGAAGATATTTTCAATGTTATGCACCATATTTAAGGCATAACTAAACATAACAAATAAAAATTTTTGGATTGGTGTGAAACTATGATTAATGTATATGATATAATGGAAACTATTCGCATGATTCAAGATGAGTGTCTTGATATTCGTACAATTACAATGGGTATCTCCCTGCTTGATTGTATCGACAGCGATATTGACAAGGCTTGCGAAAAGGTTTACAACAAAATAACCAACTGTGCTAAAGACTTAGTTAAAGTTGGTGAGGACATTGAAAAGGAATATGGTATTCCAATTATTAACAAGAGAATTTCTGTCACCCCTATTGCTCTTGTCAGTGCCGCTTGCAAGGATGCAAACCCTGTTAAGTTTGCCCACACAATGGACAGAGCAGCAAAGGCAGTAGGAGTAAATTTAATCGGCGGTTATTCGGCTCTTGTTCAAAAGGGCTTTAGTGCTGGTGACCTCGAATTTATAAAGAGTATTCCCGAGGCACTTTCAACCACCGAAAGGGTTTGTTCTTCTGTAAATATCGGCTCTACAAAAACCGGTATAAATCTTGACGCCTGCAAAATCTTAGGAGAAGTTATAAGAGAATGTGCCGAAAAAACTGTTGATAGTGATTGCTTTGGTGCTGCTAAATTCGTTGCTTTTTGCAATGCTGTTGACGACAACCCATTTATGGCAGGTGCATTTCATGGCGTTGGCGAACCTGATGTAATGATAAATGTGGGCGTTTCTGGACCCGGAGTTGTTCGTGCCGCACTTACAAAATATCCTGATGCCGACATAACACAGATTGCTGATGTTATAAAGAAAACTGCTTATAAAATTACAAGGGTTGGTCAGCTTGTCGGCGAAACCGCTTCGGAACGTTTGGGCGTGCCTTTTGGAATTGTTGATTTGTCACTTGCTCCAACACCTGCTGTTGGTGACAGTGTTGCTTATATTCTTGAGGAAATGGGACTTGAAACCTGCGGAACTCACGGCACAACCGCCTGCCTTGCCCTGCTCAATGACGCTGTTAAAAAGGGCGGAGTTATGGCTTGCTCCAGAATAGGCGGTCTTTCGGGTGCATTTATCCCTGTTTCGGAGGACGCTGGAATGATTGCCGCTGCTGAATGTGGTTCACTTAAGATTGAAAAGCTTGAGGCTATGACAGCGGTTTGCTCGGTTGGTCTTGACATGATAGTAATTCCCGGAGATACCACTGCCGAAACCATCGCCGCTATTATTGCTGATGAGGCTGCAATAGGAATGGTGAACACAAAAACAACTGCCGTTAGAGTTATTCCTGCGATTGGCAAAAAAGTCGGTGATGTTCTTGATTGGGGCGGACTTTTCGGAAAAGGTCCAGTTATGCCACTTAACACTGCATCTCCTGCTAAGTTTATAAACCGTGGCGGTCAAATTCCTGCACCACTTCATTCACTTAAAAACTAATATAATAAAATATTTTATCCCCTCACCGCTGGTGAGGGGATTATTATATAGTTTTTGGGGTTAAGGGGCGATAGCCCCTTAATAAAAATTGCCCCGCCTTTTGGCGGAGCAACCTAAAATTAATTATGCCCTAATACTTGAAACAAGCTTGTTTTCATCTTCATCAAAATCAACCACAATTGTGCTTTCGGGTGCTATATCATTTGCAATTATAAGCCTTGCAATCATTGTTTCAAGGCGGGATTGAATAAATCTTCTAAGCGGTCTTGCACCAAGTGTTTGGTCATAACCGTTTTCAATAAGATAATCCATTGCCTTATCGGAAACTTCAAGACAAAGACGCTTTTTGGAGAGCCTGTCCTCAAGGTCAGTTATCATAAGTCTTGCAATTCTACTAATTTCCTGTTTAGCAAGTGGTTTATAAAATACTATTTCATCAAGTCTGTTGAGAAATTCGGGGCGGAAACTTTGTTTTAAAAGCTTGTCTACCTCATCTCTTGCTTGTTGAGTAATTTCGCCGTTTTCGTCAATGCCGTCAAGAATATAAGGCGAACCCAAATTGGAAGTGAGAATAATAATAGTGTTTTTGAAATCAACCGTTCTGCCTTGAGAGTCTGTAATTCTGCCGTCATCAAGCACCTGCAACAGAATATTAAACACATCAGGGTGAGCCTTTTCAATCTCATCAAACAAAATTACACTATAAGGCTTTCTTCTTACTGCCTCAGTGAGCTGACCGCCCTCCTCATAGCCAACATATCCCGGAGGAGCTCCAATAAGTCTTGCTACAGAGAATTTCTCCATATACTCCGACATATCAATTCGCACCATTGCTTTTTCATCATCAAACAATGCTTGAGAAAGTGCCTTTGCAAGTTCGGTTTTACCAACACCGGTTGGACCAAGGAACAAGAATGAACCTATTGGTTGATTTGGGTTTGCAATTCCTGCTCTTGAACGCAAAATTGCCTCACTTACTTTTTGAACAGCCTCATCTTGACCAATAACACGCTGATGCAGTATATTCTCCATGCCCAGCAACTTTTCACGCTCGCCCTCCATAAGCTTTGTGATAGGAATACCAGTCCAGCGAGAAACAATCTTGCCGATTTCTTCCTCTGTCACAGCATTTCTAAGCAGGGTGTTTTCTTGTTTGGGCGAATTTTCCGCCTCCTCAAGTTGCTTTTTAAGGCTTGGGAGTTTGCCATATTTAAGTTCCGCCGCCTTTGCGAGGTCATAGGTTCTTTCTGCACTGGCAATTTCCGCTTGAACATCATCAATTTCCTGTCTTAAATTCTGGACTTTGTTTATACTATTCTTTTCGTTCTCCCATTTTGCATTCATCTCATTGAATTTATCACGGAGTTCAGCAAGTTCCGTTTTGATTTCTTCAAGATGCTTTTGGGAAAGTTGGTCGCTCTCTTTCTTAAGGGCAGCCTCCTCAATCTCAAGTTGCATAATCTTACGCTTTATTTCGTCCATTTCACTGGGGCAAGAATTCATCTCGGTTTTAATCAAAGCACAAGCCTCGTCCACCAAATCTATTGCCTTATCGGGCAAAAATCTGTCTGAAATATATCTATTGGAGAGTGTCGCCGCTGCAATAAGTGCTTGGTCATGGATTTTAACACCATGGAACAGTTCATAACGCTCTTTAATGCCACGCAAAATAGATATAGAATCTTCCACAGTTGGTTCATTAATCATAACCGGCTGAAAACGTCTTTCAAGAGCAGGGTCTTTTTCGATATACTGACGATATTCGTTAAGGGTTGTTGCACCGATACAGTGCAGTTCACCTCTTGCAAGCATAGGTTTAAGCAGGTTGCCGGCGTCCATTGCTCCGTCCGATTTTCCTGCTCCAACAATAGTGTGCAGTTCGTCAATAAATAATATAATTTCGCCTTCTGATTTTTTAACCTCCGCTAAAACGGCTTTAAATCTCTCCTCAAATTCGCCACGATATTTAGCACCGGCAACCAATGCACCCATATCAAGAGAGAAAATTTTTCTGTCTTTTAGATTTTCGGGAACATCTCCTGCCACAATTCGCCTTGCAAGCCCTTCAGCAATTGCTGTTTTACCAACGCCGGGTTCACCAATTAAAACAGGGTTGTTTTTAGTTTTTCTTGAAAGAATACGAATTGTGTTTCTTATTTCGCTATCCCTACCAATGACAGGGTCAAGCTTATTTTTCTTGGCAAGTTCCACCAAATCTTGACCGTACTTGTTAAGAACATCATAGGTGTTTTCGGGGTTGTCGGTTGTAACTCTTGTGTTTCCTCTCATGGCTTTAAGCACATCAAGCAATTTTTTTTCGGTTATTCCAAAAGCTTTAAAAACTTCCTTGACGGCGGAATTGCCATTTTTTTCAAGGCTAAGCAACAAATGTTCAACCGAGATAAAATCATCTTTCATCTTGTTTGCAAGTTTGCCAGCCTCATTAAGCACAACATCTGTGTCACGGGAGATATAAACCGAATCGGCAGGGCGTGCCGAACCCGTTACCTTTGGAATTTCTCCAATTTTGGCGGTGGTCATATTAATTATTCCGTCAGTGTCAATGCCCATTTTAATCATAATCTGGCTTACAAAGCCGTCCTGTTGAACAAGCAGTGCAAGGAGCAGGTGTTGTGGTTCAACATTTTGGTTTGAATTATCAATTGCAAGGTTTTGGGCTGTTTTTAAAGCCTCAAGGGATTTTTGGGTTAATTTATTAGCGTCCATAGTTTTTTTGTCACCTTTCTTTTTTTATTTTATGAATATATTATAACACTTTTTTTAGCAAAATGCAACGGTAAATATCACAAAGATTAAAAAATTTTTAACAATTTTCATAGCAACTTATACAAAAATTTAGCACTCGTGTGCTATTAGTGCTAAATTCCAATTAACTGCATAGATAAAAGCAAATAAAATTATTTCAAAAAGTTTAACAATATTTTTATTTTTATTTAAAAGATTTGAAAATTTTACTTAAAAATCATTGAAAATTGGCTAAGTAGACTAAAAATAACAAAAAATATATCAAAAAATTGATAACAACAACAATTTTATTTTTATTTTTTAAATAGCATTGACAAAGTGAAAATATCGTGTTATAATATTAACATAAAGTGAATACATTTTATTAAGGGTGTGAAAAATTTTTTAATTATTATTAAATGTTGACATTTTTATAATTTTTTTACAACCCTGAATTTTTTATCTTAATTTTTAATCGTTTACATAATGTATTTTTGGCGATTAATGGCTAAAATTTTAAAAAGAAAGGGCGTATATTTATGAAGTTAAAAGCTAAGAAAATAGTGGCAACCCTTGTTGCAACAAGTTTGAGTTGCTCTGTTCTTGCAAATGTTGCTTTTGCAAGACAAATTTCCGATGTAAACAATGATGGCAAGGTAAACACACTTGATGCACTCACCGTTTTAAAAACCGTTGTAGGTCTTGACAAAACCTATGAAAAGAATTGTGATGTAAACGGAGATGGCGTTATAGATTCAAGCGATGCACTTGAAATACTTAAAGAGGTGGTAGGACTTGTTCCACCAAAGGGTGATGCAATTGAAAGTTCATCACAGACTGTAAGTAGTTCCAAGGCGGAAAGTTCTTCCAAGACCGAAAGTTCTTCTAAAACTGAAAGTTCTTCCAAGACTGAAAGTTCTTCTAAAACTGAAAGTTCTTCCAAAACCGAAAGTTCTTCCAAGACTGAAAGTTCTTCCAAAACCGAAAGTAGCAGTACTGTAACCCCCGTAACCCAAACCGGAAAAGACTGGTTGCACGCAGTGGGAAGCAATCTTTATGACGAAAACGGAAAGGAAGTATGGCTTACTGGTGTAAACTGGTTTGGATATAACTGTACCGAAAGAGTTTTCCATGGTCTTTGGTCTGCCGACCTTGAACAGGTGGTAAAGAGTGTTGCCGACCACGGATTTAACCTTATTCGTGTGCCTATGTCTGCCGAGATTATCAACGAATGGAAAGAAGGCATATTTGAAGACATAAACATCACTGCATGGTCATCTGGCGACAATGGTCTTAATCAAGATTTGCTTGACCCAAACGACCCCGAGGGCAAAGCACATTTAAATTCCCTCCAAGTTTTTGACAAGTTCCTTGAACATTGCGAAAAATACGGTGTTAAAGTAATGCCGGATATTCACTCTGCACAGGCCGACAACTCCGGTCATGATAAACCAATGTGGTACACAACCGGCAAATACGACACAGAGTATTTCTACTCCGCCCTTGAATGGCTTGCCGACAGATACAAAGACAACGATACTATTATAGCCATCGACCTTAAAAACGAACCTCACGGTCAGCAGAACGCAGGCGAAGGCAATTTTGCAAAGTGGAACAACGACCAAACAAACGACAACTGGAAATATGTTGCCGAAACCGCCGCAAAGAAAGTTCTTGCAAAAAATCCTAATCTGCTTATTATGATTGAGGGTACTGAAATTTATCCAATTGACACGGTAAACAATATGGATTATCATATTGAAAACAAACCCGAAGCACCCGCTTATTACAGCAACTGGTGGGGCGGAAATCTTAGAGGTGTAAAGGACTTCCCTATTCTTCCAGAAAGTAGCCAGATAGTTTATTCTCCTCATGACTATGGTCCACTTGTATTCCAGCAAAGCTGGTTCTACGAAGGCTTTACCTATGACACACTTATTAAAGACTGCTGGCAGGACAACT
>CANRLN010000079.1 GCA_947631445.1 uncultured Clostridia bacterium | reverse complement strand
ACCGCCGACTTGCCGTAATCCTTTGCAATCTTTGTTGCTGAAAGCAGGTCTTTTGAGTTAAGCACAACATCATAGTAGCTTGCTTTTGGCTGGAGTTCAAGGATTTGTTGGTTTTGGACTTCAACTTCGCTTTCAAGTGCTTTACGCTTAGCCTGTTCTTCTTTGAGGTTGGTAGCAAGCTGAATAAGGAAGTCGGGAGAAGTAAGTGCTTGTTCAAGCGTGCTGTTTGTCATGTACGCTCCATGCTTACGGATTGACGGGAGAACCTCTGATGTCACCCAACGCTTAAACGCTTTTGCGGTTGGAAGTTTGCTTGACAAAATCAAGCTATACAAACCGCTTTCATTGATGATAGTGGTTTTGCTTTTGTAGTTTGAACCTGTACCCTGAATCAGGGTAGTGGTTTTATCTTCATCATCAATATGTGTTGCAATAGCATTTTCAGGCTTTGCATAGCCCAAGATTTCTGCCACGTCTTTTCCAACAAAGTAAGGTTCACCGTTCATTTCAACTGTTCTAACTTTGCCGAAATATTCATTTTCAAAAATCATAATATTGTTTTCCATTTTAAATACCTCCATAAAAAAATATCGTTAAAATAAAAACTTATTAAGGGAAATGACAATTTTAAAATAGTTGTCGTTTCTCTTTTCTTCTTTAAAGAAATATTGCTCAACTGCATTAAAACCAAGGGCTTTAAGTTCATTGCACAAAGTTGTTTTTCCAGTTGGTGCTTGCGTTCCATCAATAACAATTAATGTATCTTTGGTAATCACCTTTGCAATGCGTTCTGCATCTTTATGTGAAAGGTATCTTGCAAGTATTTCAATTGTAAATTTCTGTTCGTTAATTTTCTGTTCGTTAATAGTAGTAAGTTCGTCCATAATAAAATTCCTCCATAAATTATTTATTGTTTCTTTGTTAAGTTAAGTAAATACTCATTTGTAACTTCTGATAAAGCAAGTTCAAAAGGAGTATCGGGCTTTGGGCAACCGTTGTATTCAAATTGCTTACAAGGTGCATGGTCGTAAATTAAGCACACAGGATTGGAATTAACAAAACCCATAAAATTTTTACACATGATACAAAAATCACTTTTGCATACATTATCCAAAATAATCACCTCCATATAAAATTATTTATCGTTTACCAATTTTTCGCAAGTTGTGTTAAAAGCTTTTGCCAACTCAACAGCAATTGAAATACTCGGTTGTACTGTGCCACGCTCAAATTGGCAAATGCTTGCTTGTGTAACTCCGATTTGGTCAGCAAGTTCTTTTTGCGTTATGTTATGGCTTTCACGAAGTTTTTTCAAATTCTCAGCAAAACTCACAATTATCACCTCTTTTTATTAGATATTTATAACAAAAATATAAGCTACTTATTGACAAGCATAATAAAATGTGATATAATAAAATTAGTCTAAATATATTTTTATTTGTTGTATAAGTGACTTATTTTTGATTACAAGTATATTATATCATAAAAAATTATGATTGTCAAGCTAAAATCATAAATTTTTGCGATTTTTCATTTTTGCACAATCAATATTACAAAGAAAGGAGTGTTTTTATGTATACTGCACAACTTACAATTGAACGAATTCAAACATTAATAAAGGAAAAAAAACTCACTCAAAAAAAAGTTTTGAGTGAGTGTGGCATAAGTGAAAACACGTTAAAAAAGATGACGGACAATAGAGGTATAGCATCTTTTAGTTTAGCACGGATTGCCGATTGCTTAGGTTGTTCTGTCGATTTTCTGCTTGGCAGAACCGATGAGCCAAATATAAATAGCGGAAATAATATAAAGCAAAGCAATATATATAGCGATAATAGTACAATAAATGTTGGCACAATTAAAGAAAAGGACGCATTAACAGAAGAGTTTTTGATAAATTTTAATACTTTAGATTTTCAAGATAAAGTAAAAACTATGAATTTTGTTATAGATTTAAAGGAAAAATAAGTCTAAAAAGGACTGATAGTATATGTTTAAACAAATTCTGAAAAATTTTTTTATACTTTTGAGTTATGCTTTATTTATATTATTTAGTATTGCTCGAGTTGTTTTGAAATTACTTTTGCCATTTAACATACTACTTGTAATTGTTTTTTTGCTTGCTGAAGCTATTCCAGAAGCACGTTTTTATGTTTTTTTTACTGCACTTTATCCAATCCTGAATGTGATTTTATATATAATGAAAAAAACCATAATTACCAAACCCATCAATTTTCATAAAACAAAAAAAGAACATATATCAGAAAAATTATCTGATATTGATACTATGGTAGGATTAGACTTTGAACACTATTGTGCAGATATACTTCGCCAAAATGATTTTAAAAATGTTGAGGTAACTCAAAGCACTGGCGATTTTGGAGTTGACATTATAGCATATAAGGGTAAATTAAAATACGCTATACAATGTAAACGTTATTCAGGTAATCTTGGAAATGCTCCAATTCAAGAAGTTGTTGCAGGAATGAGTTATTATAAATGTCAAAGAGGAGCAGTTATAACTAACAGTCATTTTACTGAATCGGCAAAGAAACTTGCAAGAGCAAACAATGTTGCTCTATGGGACAGAGAAGTTTTAGAAAGTATGCTTGCTAAATGCGAAAAAATTCAAGAAAGTAAAGTTGATAAAAAAATAGAAACAAAGGAAACCTCTAATGAGCATTATAGTGAAAGAGCTGAATATGCACAAAAATTAAAAGATTATGAAGAAACTATGGAGCAGGCAAAAGAGGTAGCAAAAGAGGAACAAAAAAGAGAATGTGCAAAACTCCTGCATGACTATACTGTGGAAACTGCCGAATATATAAGTAAGTTTTGTCAGATGAATAATTATAATCTTGAAATAGTAGGCTTTATATATGAAGATGACCAGATAATTTATGAAGTAGATATATCTGCTCCAACAAGAGCATATCAAATAAGCCAGTCTTTAAGCAGACTTGCAGATTACATAAATGTAAAATCAAGAGATATAAAATTATCTCAAAAATTTGTTAAATCAAAACATCTTGGATTAAGCATTCCTGTTCCAGAATATATAAAAGTGAAAATAATGACTATTATTGCATAAACAAGAAAATCCCCCGACCTTGCAAGTCGGGGGAAAATTAAAATGTTGAACTTCCGAGGTTTTCTCGGTAGTTCAAATAGAAAGGGGTTTTTATTATGCCAATCTACAAAATGGACGGCAGAAAAGACGGTAAGCAAAAGTACCGTGTACGAATAAACTATGTTGATGACTATGGCAGGTCAAAGCAGATTGACCGTGTGGCGTATGGTCTTGATGAGGCAAAGCAACTGGAAAGAGAATTAAATTATCAGATAAAGCAGGAAAAGCCTGCTGAAAAAATAACAATAGAAAAACTTTTTGAAGAATATATAAAAGCTAAAAAATTTGAACTTCGTGAATCCACTTTAGACAAGAAGCAACGCATTTTGAAATTTCATGTACTTCCATACCTTTCAGATGTGAAAATTGACAAGCTGAATGTTGCTATTTTACAAGAATGGAAAAACAACATAGCAGAACAAGGATTAAGCATAAGAACTCGAAAAAATGTATATAGTGAATTTCGTGCTATGCTTAATTTTGCCGTTAAAATGGAGTATATAGAAAGAAATCCTTTGCTTAAAGTAGGAAACTTCCAAGCTCCACTTGAAGAAGTAAAAGAAATGGACTTTTATACAGAAGAAGAATTTTTGAAATATATAAGGTCAGCAAAAGAGTATTGTATTGAAAGTGAAAAATCGGGTGATTTGTATAACTGGAACTATTATGTTTTCTTTTGCATCGCATTTTATACTGGACTTCGCAAAGGAGAAATTAACGCTTTAACATGGAATGACATAAAAAATAATAGCATTGCTGTTACAAAAAGTGTTTGCCAGCAAGTGAAAGGTGATGACCGAATTACACCACCGAAAAATAAGTCAAGTATAAGAACTATTCAAATTCCGTTGCCTCTTATAGAAGTATTAGCCCAACATAAAGCGAAACTTAAAAAGCAACAAATCTTTAATGCTGATTGGTTTATTTGCGGAGGAGAAAAAAGTATCCGCAATACATCTATCGACAACATGAATAGACTTTTTTCAAAGCTCGCAGAAGTAAAAACAATCCGTATACACGATTTCAGACATTCTCATGCAAGCTTGCTTGCAAACGCAGGAATAAACATTCAAGAAATTGCAAGACGTTTGGGGCATTCAAACATAAGCATTACATTACAAACTTATTCACACCTTTATCCAAGTGAAAAAGAAAGAGCATTAAATGTCTTAAATAACATAAAAATATAAAAATTCGTGTAAAAAAACGTGTATAAAAAAATAAAGCCTTCTTAAAAAGAAGGCTTTATTTCATATGGTGGAGGCGGGGAGTATCCACCAAAGTAACATTTCCTTCCAAGAAACGAGAATCCAAATACAAATCAAGATGCTCTACAGATTTTGCCACATCAACAGAATCACTGTTTGTGCTCACATAGCGTGAAATAGTTTTAAAATCTGCTGTTTCGAGAGGCTTTGTAGTACCATCTTTGTAATGAACACAGCCACTTTCCCCATTTTCTGCTTTATCTTTATGGTAAAGAAAATTAATCGTTGCTGTTGTTTCATTTGAAAAAGATGGTAATATTCTTTCACACATAAGTGCGTTAAGAAATGTTGATTTTCCAGCACTGAATTCACCAATAACCGCAATAGAAAATTCTCCATTTTCTAAATTTTGTCTTTGTTTAGCAATTTGTTCTGCTTCCACAGAATACCCATACTTTTTAAGGAAATTTTCACCGTCTACCAGACACTGAATAATGTTTTCTTTTCGTTCCATATGCTGTTCTTTAAATTGATTATTGTTCATATAAATCACCTCATTATAATATTTATTTTAAACTTAGGGTTTTAACATTAATTTTTATTTCTTCCAATTGTTTAATTTCTTCGTTGACATTGTTATATTTCTTTTCGAGTTCTTCTTTTGTCTGAGAAATAGCATCTTTAAGCTGTTTTTTCTGAATCGCAATACTCTGATGATATATATTTTGATCACACGATTTCAATGAACTCAGATTTTTTGCATACATATCAGAAATATAATTTTGAAGATATAAATTGGCACAATTATCTGATTCAAAGAATGATTCGTGCATACTTTCAATAAGTCGTTGTCTCAGAACTTCACAATATTCTTTACGAAACTGTGTTTCAATTGTGTTATAAATTTCTTGTTCGCTTTTAACAGTTTTTTTCAATTGTAAAACTCTTTCCATAAGTTTTTTTTCATCTTGCGTACTTCTGGAAATTACGGCTTCCAAATCTGTAATAGCATCAACACATCTATCAATTTTTCGCTTGCTTGCATCAAGCCTACGTTGGTATGTATCATCTAAATTTCGTTTATCTCTAAGCCAATTTCTTTGAGCGGAATCATCATCCCTATAACAAGTAACTGTGTAATCTTCGTATCGGTCACCAGTAAAAAATCCAACAAAAGCATTCCACCCTGTTTTTTTACGGCTTCTGGTTTCTTTATATTCAACTCTTTTTATTTCAGGCTTTTTCCCTAATGCGTTAACCTTTTGGGCATAGCTATATCTTATATCAGAATATATCTCTTCTTCTGCTTGCTTGTATATTTTCTGGTCTTTCAAATTTCCTTTTGCCTTTTCTTTACAATCCTGAAGTTTAGCATTTTCTTGGATAAATTCTTGTTTCAGTTCTTCAACCCTTTTATATAGATTACGACTTTTAAGTGACAATTCTTCTTTACTGGTTTCTTCTAACTGAATTTTGAACGTGCCATCTTTGCTTGCATCAATTAAAACAGAATTATATTTTTTCAAACGCTGTATAGCAGAATCGTAAATATCTTCAAAGTCCGACCTAATATAATCTTTAAGTTTTAAATCACGAAATTTATTTATTTCATCTACTGCACATTTGCTGAAATATTCCGAAATACTCATTTGAAAGTTTGAACACAAATATTTTTCAAATTCTTCATATTGGTCATAATCACACAATTTTATTTGAATTTCTTGTGATATGATTTTTTCGATTTCTTCCAACTTTTTTTCAGTACACTCAAATAAACCATCTTTTAGATAATTTGCATACCAATTAATAAAATCATTAGTCTCCTTTTCTTGTTGTTTTTCACTCAAATCAAGTTGTTTCAATCTTTTTTCGGCAAGAGTAATTCTGACCTGCTGGTTATCATTTTTTCGTAATTCTTCATTGGTCTTTTGAACAATTTTCAACTCATTCAATGCATGATTAATAATTCCAACAAGAACTTGACAAGCAGAATGATAAACAACCTTTTTGTATTTACCAGTATTAACTATTTCTGTAATTGTATTTTCAAAGCTTTTAAAATTTGATTCTATTGCTAAGCGTTCTCTGTCTTCATGAGTTAAAAGCGTGGTAATCTGCACCATAAAGCTTTGAAATGCTGTCATCTTTTGCACAAAGAGCTTTTAACGCTGAGACACCACAAATATAGCAATTTTTCATTGTGTTTGTTCCACATATTTTTTCAAGACTTATGCGGTCAAATTCGAGTTTAGCATCATAACTTTCACCTTCTGTTGTATTCAACTTATCAATAAAATTTTGTATAAAAATAAATTCACTTTGGTAATCCATAAGCTCACGTAAAATTTTACTATCTGATTCTTTTACTCCTTTGTCTGAAAGTACATATATACAGATGTGTGCCTTTTTTACTTGTTCAAATGTAATACTTCTATGTTTGTATGTAATACTATTTAACCCCGGAGTATCTACAATTGTAATAGGACGTGAAATATACGGAAGATGTACATAAACTGTTACAGAACGAATTTTTTCAGCAACATTATCTCCTTCTTGTACAGTGGTATATTTTTTCAACTGAGAGGTGTCTTCAAGTTTAATGGTTTTTCCATCATAATACAAAATTTCACACATTCCAAGACGCTCATCTGTTTTATTTACATGACAGATTCGTGTGATTGTTGCAGTTGTTTCATCTACAGCGTGCGAAAGTATATCTTTACCAAGTATAGCATTGATAAAAGTAGATTTTCCTGAACTGAATTCGCCTACTACTGCAATATGAAATGTATCATCATTAATACGTTCTTCTAATCTTTTCAAATCAGAAAGAATTTCCGATTTTTCATTTATAATAGGAAGATTAGAAATTTCATCGATTTTGCTAATAATTTGCTGTTTAATCATATTTTTTAACTCCTTAAAAATCTTTTTTATTTATAGCATAACATGTAATGTTTGTTTGAATAAAACTGTCTTTTTTTGTTTTTTAATCGAATAATTCATAAATATTTTATCAGTGCTATCAATTTGACTTTTAAGCTTATTTATATAGTTTTCTTTTTCTGACATTGTGTTGTTCATTTTAAATACTCCGTTTCTATTTTAATAATTTGTATTACTTTTTTGCAAAAAAGTTTACCAAAGAAAAAAATTTTACAATACATTATATATATCAACCAAAATTTTCTCTTTTCGACAAGTATATTTTACCACATTAACAACTCCATGTCAAGCGTTTTCACAATAAATGCAAAAAAATCGGAAAATTTCACAAGTTTTTTTATGCAACATTACCAAATGGTAAGTGAGCAGGTTTATTCCACCCTTACCAAAAAATTTCACAATCGCAATATAATTTTTTACAAAAAGAAATACAATATAAAAAAATATTTAACGACTTTTAGCAAGCATAAAATAAAAAAATCCCCCACACCTAAGTGTGGAGGATTGGAGCTGGTAGCGTGA
>CANRLN010000078.1 GCA_947631445.1 uncultured Clostridia bacterium | reverse complement strand
TTACCCAGTTTGGTTCTGGATTTAGAATTGCTTTGCGTGACCTTGAAATTCGTGGAGCAGGTTCGGTTTTAAGCGGAAAACAGCATGGGCATATGGAAGCGGTTGGATATGATATGTATGTTAAGCTACTCAACGAGGCTATTGCCGAACAAAAGGGCGAAACAATAGAAGAAAAAATTGAAGATTGCCATATTGACCTGCCGATAAAAGCATGTATTCCTGAAAGCTATATAAAATCAACCTCACAGCGAATTGATGCTTACAAATCCATATCTATGATACGCAATTCTGCCGACCAAACCGATGTGCTGGACGAATTTATCGACCGATATGGGACAGTTCCAGATGATGTATACAACCTTACAAATGTAGCACTTATGCGAAGCAGAGCAGCAAATGTAAAGATTACTAAAATAAGCCTTAGGCAAGACAACAAGCAAAATAAAATAGTATTTTCTACCGATTCACCAAGTATTAATCAAATTACCGCACTTGCATCAGTTTATGGCAATCTGGTAAAGTTTGAACACACCAAATATCCTAATTTTAACATTCAAGCAGACCAAAACATTGATAATATAATAAACATTGTCAATCAGGCATTGGATATACTTGAGGAAAATAAATAGAGATAAGCAGAAATAATAAATATAAAGGAGAAAAAACAATGAAATCATTTGAAAAAAATCTTTTTAAAGCCGACCCATATATTGCAGGCGAACAACCCGCTATTGATTCAATAAAGCTTAATGCAAACGAAAACCCTTATCCACCTTCCCCTGCGGTTCAGGAGGTTTTTAAAAATTTTAATTCTGAAATTTTGAAAAAATACCCTCCAATTGACGGCTTGGAGCTTAGAGAGGCAATAGCCGAAAATTTCGAGCTTAAGGCAGAAAATGTATTCTTAGGCAACGGCTCGGACGATGTACTTGGTTCGTCTTTCCGTGCATTTTTCAACGGCGATAAGCCTATACTGTTTGCAGATATAACCTATTCTTTTTATCCCGTTTGGTGCAATCTTTTGAATATTCCCTATGAAAATCCAAAGGTTGATGAAAATTTTGAACTTAATGCAGATGATTATAAAAAGCCAAACGGCGGTATAGTTATCGCCAACCCCAACGCCCCAACAAGCATTTGCAAACCACTTGAATTTATTGAATATATTATAAAAGCCAATCCCGAAAGTGTTGTTATAGTTGATGAGGCTTATATTGATTTCGGCGGAGTTTCGGCGGTATCTCTTATCCCAAAATACGAAAACCTGCTTGTGGTTCAAACCTCCTCCAAATCAAGAAGTCTTGCGGGAATGAGAGTGGGCTATGCACTGGGAAGCAAAATTCTTATTGATACCCTTTTTGGTGTTAAGGACTGTTATAATAGCTACCCTATGGATAGTGTCGCTCTTAAAGTAATGCTTGCAAGCGTCAAAGACAAAGAATATTTTAACAATACAGTAGCTAAAATCTGCAAGACAAGAGATAACACCAAAGAGCAGTTGCGTAAACTGGGCTTTAAGGTTATGGACTCAAAAACTAATTTCCTGTTTGCTACCCACCCCGACTATTCCGCAAAGGAAATTTTTGAATATCTTAAAACAAAAAAAATATATGTAAGATATTTTAGCAAGCCAAGAATTGACAATTATTTAAGAATTACTGTTGGAACAGACAACGAAATGCAAGCAATGCTTGATGCACTTAAATTATTTTTTGCAAAATAAGGATAAAATATATCCCTGCCCGAAAAAATTCGGGCAGGGATTTTTTGAATACTTAGATATGAAAACATCTTTGAATATCTTCATTTGTGCCAAGCACAAGCATTGTGTCGGATTCACTGAGGTCGGTTTCGGGAGAAATGCTTGCGATAAGCTTTCCCATTCTTCTTATTGCAAGAATATTGATATTAAACTTTCGTCTTATATCAATTTTGCCAATTGTCTTTCCAATCCAGTTTTTCGGAACCGAAATTTCAAAAATAGAATAGTCGCCGTTAAGTTCGATATAGTCAAAAATATGGTCGGAGCTGTAACGAATGGCAGTCCATGTGGCAAGCTGTTTTTCAGGATAAACCACCTTATCCGCACCATTTTTAAGTAAAAATTTTGCATGAACCTCCCTTGCAGCACGGGACACAACAAACTTTGCACCGTGTTCTTTAAGGAGAGAGGTTGTTTCAAGCGAGCTTTGAAAATTGTCACCAATTGCCACAATACATACATCAAAATTACGCACTCCAAGGGATTTTATAAAACTTTCTCTTGTGCAGTCGCCAATTTGTGCATTAGAAACATATGGTAATGCTCCCTGCACTCTGTCTTCCTCTTTGTCTATCGCCATAACCTCGTGACCAAGCTCGTTAAGTTTTCTTGCGGCTTGTCTTCCAAAACGTCCAAGACCTATAATTAAAAAACTTTTCATAATAAACTCCTTTATTAACTACAGTTAGATTTATTATATCAAAAATATTATTGTTCTATTATCCCACCGCTATTTTTTCCTGCGGAAGTTTGGAAACATTTGCATTAGGCAATGAAATTGCCGCAAAGATAAAGGTAAGGCTTCCAACCCTGCCAAGAAACATAAGCAGAATAATTATTGCCCTTGAAACCCCCACAAGATGAGGAGTGACACCAAGCGTAAGACCAACCGTTCCAATAGCCGATGCTGTTTCAAAAAGTGCCGACAATATCGGAATGTTATTGCATTTGCTTATAATAACCCCCGATGTTACAAAAAGGGTTGTATATGCCATAAGTATTGCAGAGGCGGTTGTTATTGCCGATTCACTAATACTTCTTCTGTAAAAATTAGTATGCTTCTTTCGGGTGTACACCGAAATCGTGGCGGCAAAAAGTATAGCGATTGTGGTAGTTTTCATTCCGCCTGCGGTCGACCCTGGAGAACCTCCGACAAGCATTAAAAAGATATCCATTACAAGACCGCCGCCGCTTAGCTGACTGAGGTCGACCGTGTTAAATCCTGCCGTTCGTGGAGATATTGCCTGAAACACCGAAGCAAGAAGCCTTTCCGAACCATTCATTCCCCATTTTTTGTTGCTAAATTCAAAGAAATAAAAATATACTGCTGGAACTAAATTCAGCCAGAAAGAGGTTGTAAGTATAACCTTGCTCTGCATACGATATTTTTTTAGCTTAAATCTATGGGTTACAATATCGTCCCATGTTAAAAAACCAAGACCGCCGAAAACAATCAGCATACAAACAACTATATTTATAAGCCAATCGCCCGCAAAACCGGTAAGCGAGGAATACTTTGACTCTATGCCCATAAGGTCAAATCCTGCATTGCAAAAAGCGGTTGTTGAATGAAAAATCGAATACCAAAGACCTTTTGCAAGCCCAAACCTGCTGCAAAAAACAGGGGACATAAGAACCGCTCCCACCCCTTCGGCAATAAGGGTTGACTTTATGGAAAAACTGGTCAGTTTGACAATTCCGCCAACCTGTGGAGCGGCAATTGCTTCCTGCATTGCACTGCGTTGCATAAGACCTATTTTTCTTCGGGAAATCATAGTAACAGCAGCAGCAATTGTAATAACGCCAAGACCTCCTATTTGAATAAGTATAAGTATTATAATCTGCCCAAAAATCGACCAATAGGTTGCCGTATCATGTACAATAAGCCCTGTAACGCAGGCTGCAGAAGTAGATGTAAACAAAGCATCAAAAAAGGAAGCTCCTTTGCCGTTGGCAGTGGAAAAAGGCAACATAAGCAAAAGCGAACCAACGATTATAACCCCAAGAAAGCCCAAAATTATTCTTTGAAAAGGGGTAATTTTATTTGCTATTTTTTTCATTTTTTTCTCCAGTTTTAAAATATATTAATCACAAGATTTTATAGCAATTATTATTTTAAAAATATTATTGCTATAATAAAAACTATGTATATATATTGTATCATATTTAGTATTAAAAATTCATGAATATTTCGTAAATAATAAATGACTAATACGCATCATATTTAAATACCTCCTTATTTATGTTCACAGCCACAAAAATTAACCCCTCGGCTGTCAAACAGTCAAGGGGAGTTTTTTTATTGTTCTATTATTGTTCTATCCAGCCGGTAACGTAATCTGCTATTGGTTTTTTGCCAACATATTCTTGTTTGGTGGTTATGCGTATTCTTCCATTGGTTGGATTTTTGTCATAAATATAATAGATTCCGCTTATTGTTTTAACTGGAGTTTTTGCAGATGCCGATACATACAGACCTTCATCTTTTAATTCCAGTTTATCACTTAAAACAGGGACAGAATTTTTGTCGTCTTTACAGCCATTAAATCCTTTTTGCGTAATTATCTTTGCATAGTCAATATAGCAATAATTTAAATCGACATTTCCAGAAATACCGTCAATTTTGCCTTTTGAGGAATACTGCCATATTCCATAACTGCCCTTATAGTTGCACTTGCTATTATATTCAGCAACCCAAAGTGCATATTTACCCGCCGTTTCCGCCATGATGTAGTCCTCAAGCGGACTTCTTGACATATAAAGTCCTGCAAAATAACCGTTCTTTTCAAGTTCGTTGCAAAAAGCATTTACAAGATTACTGCAAAAAACTTTGCCTTTTTTGAACTGACTTGGTTCTTCCAAATCAAAAAATATTGGATATTCAAATTGTTTGTTTTTGATAACTTCAATGCAAGTTTTAGCCTCCTCTACCGCCTCTTGAATAGAGTTTGCATAGCTGTACCAATAAGCACCAACTGCAAGACCTGCTTTTTTTGCATTTGTATAATTTTCTTCAAAATACGGGTCTTTCTGCTTGATATACCTGCCGAAACCTGCACGGATAATCACAAAATCAATTCCGTTTGCCCTAACGGCTTTAAAATCAATTTTACCTTGATGTTTTGATACATCAATACCTTTAATCATACTACATTCTCCTTTCAATAATTATTCGTTCTTATGGGTTTGAGTGCCAAAATAAAAAGCAATAACGGTTGCAAAAATCGTCATAAATTGTTCGCCGGAAATCTCACCTTTCATTGACAGATAGGCAAAAACTGATGTCAGAATTATAGTTATTATAGATTTTACCTTAAGCAAACCTGCAATTATATTTTTCAACGCTCTCCCTCCAAATCGCTTATTCGACGCTCTATTTCTTTAAAGCGTTCTTCCAATAACGGTATACGCTCGGCAAAACCATTATGCTTATCCACCTTTTTTTCCAGTTGCTCTATTCTGTATGACATCAATTTCATTCCCGAAAAACTGCCTATCAGCGTGCCGACAAAACTAAGCAAAGCAATTAAAATATCGTTATTCATCAATTTTCTCCATAACAAAATTTTTAGCAATTGCATAATAGTTTTTGCTGTTAAATCGTACATTTGTATTCAAACCCACATTGGAGCAGGACAATACATTATTTGTCTGCTCGACAAAATTACCTGTGGCACTGTCGCTTAAAATCCCATCGCACACATAAATTTTTCCAGCAGGAGAATTAAACGGAAACGATGTTGCAAAATTGCTTTTGTTGTTGGTGCTGATATTATAAAAATCCAACAGTTTGGTATCCGTTTTCGTAATTGGTGCAACCTCCCAGCCTGTACTGTCCTTGTGCAAAACAAAACCTATACAAACTGAGTTTCCGGTAGAATTGTATACCGGACTGAATTTTAAATAGAAATAATTTCCGCTTTTTATATAGCTTATAATTGATATCCTGCTATCAATATCAACATATTGAGAATAGTTGAACTGATTGGGCAAATCTGGAATGCCAATAATTAATCGCGATGATACATAGATTTCAAACAACTTATTTTCACCAATTTTTAAAAATTCGTAGCTACCTTCGTTTACTACTGTAAGTTCTTCACCAATTATTTCACCAATTGCAATAGCAAATTTATTTGCCCAGTTTGCCATTGCAGTGCTATTTTCAGTTATTGTGATTGTTCCATAATTATTAGCCATTGTCCTCTACCTCCAGATTTTCAATTCCCATATTTGCATTTGTTGTTGCAGTCTGTGAAAGACTTAAAACTACTCCTCCCGAAGTATATTCTCCCGATTTTATAACAAGATTTTCTCCGTCAATAACAATATACATGGTCTGCGGACTTTTATTCTCCAGCATATCATATTCTTCCTGCGAAAGACGAACTATTTTATTCAGACCCTCTCCACAAACAACATTGTCTGGAAGATTTTCGCTTGACAAAACAATATCATAACCATCGTAATCAACCAACTTATTAAGATTATAAACAACACATTTCTTAAGCTTTTTATTAATTGTCGAAATGTCATAGGTGTTTTGGTCTAAATCCTGCTTAAAAGTGGACACATCAATTATTGATACATTTTCTTCATAACAATAATCGGACGGCTTTGCACGAGGTATCATATCAATATTATATTCAGCTATTGTCTGTGCGGTTACTTCTCCATCGCTTAAATATACAAACAATTTGATGTTGTATGCCGTCTGCAAAAGCTGATTGGGAATATAAGCAGACGCTTTGCCGTTTTCATAATTGCTGAGGGTTGTATAGGTATTTCCGAGTGCGTCCTGATACTGAAAATAGGGTGCATAGGGCAATTCGGAAATATCCAGAGAAACAATTCTGTTCATATCCCACTGATATAATTTTTCCTGATTTTCTCCCAAAACATTTTTTATTTCTATACTTGGCATTAAAGCACTTCCTTTCAAAAAATTAGGTTTGCTCTCAAATACACCCTTAAAAACAAAAAAAGTTGCATACAAAAATGCAACTTTAAAAAATTTATATTATTTTAAATCATATTTTTACTCGGCAATTTGCAAAAAACATTTCCTAATCGGATAATTGTTTTCTGCTCACGGCAATAAACACTAATTATTATCGGTGGTAGTTTTATCCTTTTCAACCATACTTGTTTCAGGGTTCATCAACTTAAACTCAAATTTAAATTCCTGTTTATATTTGCCGTCCTTGCCTGCATGAAAACCCTTTCCGCTACATATATCACCGGGTTTCATGCCGTCAATAGCTTCAATCAAATCATCATAATCCTTTACTGCCTTACCATTAACTTCGGTTATTATATCAGATTCTTTAATTTCAGAATTATAAACATCACAGTTTTCATCAACACTTGTTATATAAATTCCAACAGGTATTCCACCATCTTTCGACATAATCTCATCAACCGAATAAAAGCCTATTCCAATTCTTGGAGAGGGTTCTTTATATCCTTTGGAAATAAGTTCTTCTATAATAGGCCTTGCTGAATTAGAGGTTATGGCAAAACCTATATTTTCATAACTTGAAGATTTAAGCTTGGAGGAGGTAATTCCCACAACCTGCCCATACATATTAAATAATGCTCCGCCCGAATTTCCGGGGTTTATTGCTGCATCAAGCTGAAAACATTTCATCGGAACAAAACCCTCGTCAGGGGCAATCCGTCTATCAAGACCAGATATAATGCCTTTGGTAACGCTGCTTGTAAAGCCAGCCGGAGAACCAATTGTAACAATTTCCTGCCCCAACTGAACCTTATCCGAATCTGCAAAACTTGCGACAGTAAGCCCCTTTGCCTGAATTTTTATAACTGCAATGTCGCTTGCTTTGTCGCTTCCAACAATCTCAGCAGCATAAGCGTCCTTGTTGTCAAGAACAACCTTTATTTTCTTTATTTTTTCTCCCTCTACAACGTGAGCATTGGTTACAATATATCCATCGTCCGAAATAATTATTCCGCTCCCTTGACTTGAACCCGACAGCATATCACTGTCCTTGAAAATTTCAATGGTAACAACCGATGAAAGCATGGATTTTGCAA
>CANRLN010000077.1 GCA_947631445.1 uncultured Clostridia bacterium | reverse complement strand
AATTATAAGTGAATTTAAATAATGTATCCGATTTACGACAATCACAAAAACCTTATATTGTTTTCCACCTCAGACAGAAAAACAATATAAAACAAAATTACTGTAAATGCCCAAAAGCTGTTGTACTCTAATAAGCACAACAGCTTTATTATTATGTTATCCCTAACATTATAGGTTGAATTTGTTCTCCCTTAAGTGCTTTTTGTATGGTCTGCGGAACAAGTTCAAAATCGGCTATTGCCGAAAAGGGTTTTTTAAAAGGTGCGTCCTGCCTCATGGGAACAAAATAATAATGCTTGGCATTCATAAGATATCCTGTGCTTTTGGCACAAGCGGAAAGAGCGTCGTTGGTAGCAAGTGCTATTACAACCGGTCGTTGATTTCGCAGATGTGATTTTACAGACATCGTAACGGGAGTATCAATAATTTCCAAAGCAAGCTTTGAGGCTGTATTTGCCGTACAAGGGCAAACAACAACTATATCAAACATCTTTTTTGGACCTATTGGTTCGGCATCTTCAATGGTAAGAATAGATTTATTTCCGCAAATTTCTTCTATTTGCTCAATATTATCCTCTGCATTTCCAAATCGGGTGGAAAGTTTGGAGGCATTAAAAGAAAATATTGGGGTCAGCTTTGCCCCCATTTCGCAAAGTTTTTTTGCCGTTTCAAAACTTTTGGCAAAGGTGCAGAATGAACCGCTCATGCAGTAGCCTATTTTTATATTTTCAAGGTCTGTCATGTTTATCCCCCCTCTTGGCTAAAATAATATTGTGTATGGTTTGTGCTATATATTTTCCGGCTGTCATCGGTGCAGTTTTGCCGGGTATCGACAGTGCATGAACCGTGTTTATTCCCCGCTCTTTTGCAAATTCAAAATCCACTCCTCCCGGTTTTGAAGCAAGGTCGATTATAAGAGAATTACAGTTTACAAGAATAAGCTGTGGCGGTAAAAGAACAGGAGCAGGAATTGTATTTATTATAATGTCAAAATCCTGTATATGCTTTGAAAGTTCGCTTATATTAAAACGCTCAAAACCCAAAATTTCAGCAAAGCTATCATTTTTGCGGTCACATACGCTGACATCTGCACCAACCGCCTTGAACAGCATAGCAGTTACCTTTGCAACCCTGCCGAATCCCATTATCAGAACCTTTGAATCCCTTACTGTAAAAGGGGTTCGCTCAAGAGCAATCTGCAATGCTCCCTCGGCAGTCGGAATACAGTTCTTAAGTATAAGTTCTTCCCGACGAAAATAATCATAAACATCAAAACCCAATGCTGAAAAATGCTCGATAAGCGGAATTTTAAACATTCCGCCACAAATTAAAGCGTTTTTTTCGGCAAGTGGTTCAAGCTCCTTTGCATCAACAACTTTAGGAAAAAAAGGTGTTGGAATTTCCATATCCTGACCCATCATCATCGGTAAAAAGATAATGTCAAATTTTTTGTCTGTATCATTCGGAGAATTTATAATCTTTATATTTTCATTCGTTCGACAGGGAGTAGCATAAGCATATACATTATATCCCATTTTATAAAGCTCATTTGCTGCATATGCCTGCCTTAAATCTCCTCCAACCGCCAGTATACTATATCTGCACATAAATATTTACCTCCAATTTGCTGTATTTGCCTTTATATTTATTATATTTTGATATATTTATAGTATATGCAGAAAGGTATAAAAAGTTAAAAAATTGTTCATGATGAAAAATGTAGAATTTTATTGGTTAAATTCTAAAAAATTCATGAAATATATTCAAAAACCATTGACTAATTGAAAAAAATATGTTATTATATAAGTAGAATAAAATTATAGGGGGTATTATATGAAAAATATACTATTTGTAGCTTCCGAATGTGTACCGTTTATAAAAACGGGCGGTCTTGCAGACGTTGTCGGAAGTCTTCCGAAAAACATTGACAAAAAACATTTTGATGTTAGGGTTATATTGCCTAACTATTCCGCTATTCCTTGGGAATTTAGAGGACAGTTTAAGTATGTAAATCATTTTTATATGGAAATGGGCAGACGATTTGATTCAGTTTATGTCGGAATAATGGAATATAACTATGATGGCATAACCTACTATTTTGTGGACAATGAATTTTATTTTAACAGCGAAAAACCTTATGGCTCGCCAAGGTGGGATGTTGAAAAATTCACATATTTTTCCAAAGCAGTACTGGCTATATTGCCAGTTATAGGTTTCCGCCCAGATGTTATCCATTGCCATGACTGGCAGACTGGTCTTGTTCCTGTGTTCCTTAAAACCTTATATGCAGGCAATGAATTTTACAGCCGTACCAAGTCGATTATGACAATTCATAATCTTAAATATCAAGGCGTTTGGAATATTGATACATTCAAATATCTTACAGGACTCCCAGCAGATATGTTCTCGCCGGACAAGCTTGAGTTTAAAAAGGACGCAAGTATGTTAAAGGGCGGTCTTGTGTATGCCGATTATATCACCACTGTATCGCAGACATACGCAAACGAAATTCAAACCGAATATTATGGAGAGGGTCTTAACGGCTTGCTTTCCGCAAGACATATGGATTTGCGTGGCATCATAAATGGTATTGACTATAACTGCTATAATCCTGCCACCGAAATTAATATTGGCTATAAATATAATGCAGACAACTTCAGAGATTATAAATATAAGGTCAAAGCAGATTTGCAACGTGAACTTGGTCTTCCGGTTGACAGCGGAAAATTTGTTATCGGTCTTATCTCACGCCTTACCGACCAAAAAGGTCTTGACCTTATACGCTGTGTTATCGAACAGATTACCGATGATAACACCCAGTTTGTAATTCTTGGCACAGGCGATGACCGCTATGAAAATATGTTCAAGCACTATCAGTGGATAAAACCAATGCAGGTTTCGGCAAACATTTATTTTTCAGAAGCTCTTGCCCACAGGATTTATGCAGGCTCGGACGCAATGCTTATGCCGAGTATGTTTGAACCCTGCGGTCTTACCCAGCTTATCTCAATGAGATATGGAAGTGTTCCTATTGTAAGAGAAACAGGCGGTCTTAAGGATACCGTTGAACCGTTCAACAAGTTTGAAAACACCGGCACAGGATTTTCATTCACCAACTATAATGCACATGAAATGCTTAACATTATTAATTTTGCAAAGGATATATTCTTTAATCATCGTGAACAATGGAATAACATTGTTGAAAGAGGAATGAAAAAAGATTTTTCATGGAAAAACTCAGCGGGTCAATACATGGGAATGTATGATTGGCTTATTGGCTAAACAAAAAAGCCGTACCGATTTTAAATCGGTACGGTATTTTTATTTAATCATATTCTTCTGTAATAAATTTAAAATCTTCAGATTTATCAAGTCTGTCAAGATTTTTCTGTATATATTGTTTTACAAGTTCTACCGCCGAATAAAACACTCTAAAATCTTTACAACATTGAATCATAATATTAATTGTATCATTCCATGTTATATAATTTTCAGAAGAATATTCTCCGCTGCTGTCCTTGTATATTTCCACCTTTGCCACTTCCTGAGGAACAGCAGTTTTTATAATCAATGTGTTGTTGTCAGAATAATAATCCATAAAAAGCCTTGAAATCTGTTTATATTTTGTTAGCTGGTTTATAATATTTTCAGCACTTGATTTTGCACATTCAAGTATAGCCTTTTCCGCTTCGCTCTGACTGTCAAAACGGATATACACAAGCAATTTCCTGCCGCTACGTTCTGTTTCAGCAAGCCTCAAAACTCCATTATTGTCATAAAGGACAGTAAAAGTACATTCAAATTCTTCAAAAGAAAGATTATAAAAACTGTTGCCCACATTTATATCATACTTGGGAATCTTATATACCAAACCATTCCACCAATAATATGTTAAAAACATCTGTTCGCCATCTTTGTTTTCAGCATTTTCAAACTCTGCAAGTTTATATTTTCCACTTTTGTATTTAAGCGGAATACTATAATGTTTTTGCTCATCAAATTCCATATATTACTCCTTAAAGAAAAATTCCCCGCCCTACTGATTTGACCCTAAAAAAGGCAGAAAAGTTTCTGCCTTTTATTTTTTTGTTATAGTTTTGAGTAGCCAAAGCTGTTTACAATTGCATCTACCTTTTGTCCGCTGGCACACATAGGGCAGTTTGCAACCGCACAATTTTTATAGTTTGGAATTTCGAGCAGTCCAAAAACCGAACGAATTGGAATGGAATTAAATTCCTCAATTGCCGAAAAAATTGCTGCTATGCCTGCTAAATTTCCACTATAATATTGCAGACAGTCCACCGCTCTTGAAATACTCTTTCCGGTCGATGCCGAAGAAATAAGCAAAAGAATTTGCTTGTTGCAGATTTTGTGCTGAACATTGTCACGGAAAATCATTTGATTATTAACGTTTTTTTCTGGTGTAACAACATTAATATCCGTTCCCACATTAATTCCTGCTTCCGAAAGACTTTGTGCAAGAAAAGATGCAAGCATTATTGTTCCTTCAAGTGCAATAATAGTATCAATATGTGTGTTAGCATACTGCGAGGCAAGTTCATTTGCCGCCGCTTTGCACATCTTGTGGCTTGTTTTGATTTTGGTCATATCAATATAATAATTAACGTGCGAGTGATTGGTGGCAAAATGCCCCGGTATAACATCAATTTTAACCCTGCTATTCTTTATTGATTTTACTTCTGTTGTACGAGATTCCATGTGTAACTCCTCCTGTATTTTTATTTATGCAAAATGCAATTTTTATTGCTTGATATAATTATACCACAAAAACAGATAATTTGCAATTGATTAATGTAACAACTATTCACGCTAAAATTTATGCACTTTTCACAAGCGAATACATATAAATGCAAAAATATTATCTAAAATTTGATATAAAAATATTTGCCCGCCAAAACAGCGAGCAAATAAAAAATTTATAATTAAATTCTGTCGCAAATAAGCTTACCCATTTGGTCACAGGCAACAAGAGAAGTTCCCTCAGAATAAATATCACAGGTTCTATAACCTTCTTCAAGAACCTTTTGAACAGCATTTTCAATTGCATCAGCCTCTTTTTGCATATCAAAAGAATATCTTAAAAGCATGGACGCAGAAAGAATAGTAGCAATTGGATTAGCCTTGTTCTGTCCGGCAATATCGGGAGCAGAACCGCCACTTGGTTCATAAAGACCAAAGGTTGTTTCGTTAAGGCTTGCGGAAGGGAGCATACCAATAGAACCGGTAATCATAGAAGCCTCGTCAGAAAGAATATCACCAAACATATTTTCAGTAAGAACAACATCAAATTGAGCAGGGTCTTTAACAAGTTGCATTGCCGAGTTGTCAACAAGCATATGTTCAAGTGTAACATCGGGGTAATCTTTAGCTACTTCCTCTGTAACCTTTCTCCAAAGTCTTGAGGAATCAAGCACATTTGCCTTGTCAACACTTGTAACTTTCTTACAGCGTTTTCTTGCAACCTCAAAAGCCTTTATTGCAATACGGCGAATTTCATTTTCGTTGTATGTAAGGGTATCCTTTGCAGTTACAACTCCGTCAATCTCTTTAGTTTCACGCTCTCCAAAATAAAGACCGCCGGTAAGTTCACGCATAATAAGCATATCAAAGCCCTTTGAGCTTATCTCTGTTTTGAGAGGGCAAGCAGAAGCAAGTTCTTTGTATAAAAGTGCAGGGCGAAGATTTGCAAAAAGTCCCAAAGATTTTCTAAGTTTTAAAAGTCCTGCCTCTGGGCGTTTGTCCGAGGGAAGTTTGTACCATGGTGAAGTGGTGGTGTTTCCACCGATTGAACCCAAAAGTACAGCATCTGCTGACTTACAATGTGCTATTGCGTCATCTGTAAGGGGTTCTCCGCAAGCGTCAATTGAACAGCCACCCATTAACTGATAGTCATATTCAAAGCTATGACCAAACTTTTTAGCAACGGTATCCAAAACCTTAACCGCTTCTCCTACAACCTCAGGACCTATTCCGTCCCCTTTAATTACTGCTATTTTCTTGTTCATTAAAATTCACTCCTTAAAATTTATTTTTCTTGTTCCAATTGCTTTAGATTGTTGTAAATGTTTTTTGACGAATAGAAATAAATTCCGCAAAGGGTTATAAACAAAATAAAATTATACGGATTTACCGACCTATTTTCTAATACAAGTTTTGCGACCACGTCAGCTACTAAAAACAGTCCAATTAAAACAGGGTGAGGCTTATTCTTTGCAGAAAGCACTCCCAAAATAGCGGTTATAATATATGCAAAAGCAATTACAATATATATCACACCGACTATACCCGCAATAACTGAAAATAGAATGACATCATCACTATTATCTTTTCCGTATCCCAGCAAGCAAGCCGTTCCAAACACCGCAAAAATTAAACCTATAAGTCCAAAATATACGCTCAAAGTTTTAACAATAGTTTTGTCTGTTGCCTTTGCAAACATCATTATAGAACAAACAATTAAAATTATACTTTGAACCAAACCCATTAAAAACTTTGGCAATACTAAATTGCCAAAAGTTTTCACTCTAAACAAAATAGATATAAATTTCACTTCGCTAACCAAAAAAACTAAATTTACAACCAAAAGCAAAAAAGCCAACAATGTTCTCTTTTTTATTTTCATTTTATTTCTTCCTTCTTCCTAAATTGTGAGCAAAAACCAACAATGCAAATTGCAATAAATAATCCAAAATCAAAAGGCTTTAGTTTGCCCCATTGCATTACAATTCTAAATACAACAAGAACAAGCATAGGCACGGCTATAAAAGCAGGATTTAATTTTTTATCCCAAATCGAGCGTATTCCAAAGCCTGCCACAAAAATGCTAACAAGCGACATAGCTAATATAACAATTCCCTGCCCTACATAAGTTTCACCCGAAAGCATCATGTTTGTATTTCCCTTTGCAAGGTAAAATCCAAAAAAAACATAAAACAAGCCTTTTAATAAAAAATAAACACTTGTAATTTTAATAAGCGTTGGTTTTTTTGCTTTTGCAAAAAGCATTATGCCAATCACAAAAGCAATAATCACCTGCACAAAACGCATAAAAACAAAAGGCACTACAACCATAGATTTCATAAGAACAAGCACCAAAATAAGGCTTATCATTGAATACAGTTCTATTCCACCCGCAATTAAAAGAAGAACACCGAAAATAATTTCCAACTTACGTTTCATAATTAAGATTTAAGAGAATTGAGAAGTCCATTGCTGTTGATAATTTTGATAAGAAATTCTGGGAAAGCCTGACCCTTATAGGTTTCGTTTTTGGTAATGTTTGTGATAATACCACTATCAAAATCAATAGAAACCTCATCACCATTTTGAATAGCGTCAGCAGCCTCAGAACATTCAATAATTGGAAGCCCGATATTAATAGCATTGCGGTAAAAAATTCTTGCAAAAGTTTTTGCAATAACGCAAGAAATTCCGCTTGCCTTGATAGCAATAGGAGCGTGTTCTCTGGAAGAACCACAACCAAAATTAGCCTCGGCAACCATTATATCGCCCTCTTTGACATTCTTAACAAAATCCACATCAATATCTTCCATGCAGTGGGAAGCAAGTTCCTTGTGGTCTGCTGTGTTCAAATATCTTGCAGGAATAATAACATCTGTGTCGACATTATCCCCATACTTATGTACTTTACCTTGTACTTTCATAAAATAAAACCTCCTAATCAACAATAAAATCCAAACATTTTCTATCGCACACAACCGAATGAACATATTCTTTTACTTTCAAATGTTCGGGGTGAACCTGATAATTATCAAGTGCCTTTTTATCCTCAAAAATGCTATCCAACATAACATCAGCGGTGGAGCTTTCCATCTTGTCGATATAAACAGAACATCTTAAAAGACCGTCTACAACGCCGTAAAGGCTTTCCAATTTAAATTTCATATTGCTTGCTGCCTTTTGTTTTTCAAGTTCAGAAAGTTCTGGTTTGAGTGTCCATAAAATAACATGTCTAATCATTGTTTTTTCCTCCAATTAGCCAAGCACTTCGCTTGCCTGCGAAATCTTACCGGTCACAGCACTTGCAGCAGCAACATAAGGAGAAGCAAGGAAAAC
>CANRLN010000076.1 GCA_947631445.1 uncultured Clostridia bacterium | reverse complement strand
TCGTTCCAATCGGCATGAAGTCCTGCCGGCATTGAGTTTGCACCCAGTCTATTCATGGAAAATTCTATTGCCTTTTTGAGGTGATTATAAACGCTGTCACTTCCACCATTTGCATAAACAATAACCTCATCAAGAAAACTTTCGTTTCCGCTTTCGCCAATATATTTAACAATGGTTGGGAAAAGCCAAAGTGCGTCATCAGCACGATAAGAAGGGTGTCCCGTCTGTCTTACATATTCTTCATCATCTGGAGTGTTTTCAAAGCCTGCCTTGTGGTCAAATTTAACAAGAGGAAGTCCACCGCCATTGTTCACCTGTGCCGAAAGCATAAATCGGATTTTTTCAAGGGCAAGTTCGGGGTCAAGATGAATAATTCCTTGAATATCCTGAACAGTATCTCTATAACCATAACCATTTCTTAAACCACAATAAACAAAAGATGCTGCTCTTGACCATATAAAAGTTATAAAGCATTGATAAGCATTCCAAATGCCAACCATATTGTTAAATTCTTCGCTTGGAGTATTTACTTTAAAATTATCCAGTTTTCCATGCCAATAATCTTTAAGCTGGGCAATTTCGCTGTCAACAGTAGCAGGATTTTTTTGATAATAACTTATAATTTCGTCTGCTTGCTCAGCGTTTTTCCTGCCCAAAATAAAAATTAATTCTTTGGTTTCACCCTGCTTTAAAACAAAATCAGTCTGCAAACCACCACAAGAATTGTCATTATAGCTAAGGCTGTTATCACATCTGCCCTGCTCTACTGCTATTGGGTTTGAATAGGTTCTATAAGAACCTATAAAATTTTCACGGTCGCCACAATAACTTTCAACCTCACCGCCGACAAGTGCAAAAAATCTTTCCTTGTGGTTAGAGCCTTTTGCATCTTTTTCGCTGTTTTGATTTATATGCTGAATTATCTTGTTTTTCTCAAAAGTGGTGTTGGCAATAAAAAGGCTGTATTGCAGGTTGATTAAATCCTGCTCATAGTTATCTTCATTTGTAAATTCAACAAAGCCAAAAGCAGAAAGATTTTTATCGCAATCCGAATTGTTGGTTATTTTTACTCTCCAAACCTCATAAGTTTTTCCCTTTGGAACATAATAAGAAACCTCACTTGCAATTTTATTATATTCAGAGGAAATTATTGTATAAGCAGTGCCGTGACGGCAAACACATTTATATTTATCAAGCGGTTTTGCGACTGGTTGCCATGAACAGCTCCAATAATCGCTATTTTCATTATCACGGATATAAATATATCTTCCCGGCAGTGCCATATTTGTGTTAAATCTAAATCTTGAAATTCTTCCATTTGCACCACTTTTTACAAAAGAATATCCCGCCGCATTGTTGGATATAATTGCTCCATATTCGGGGTCGCCAAGATAATTCACCCATGGGGAGGGGGTGTCGGGGCGGTCGATTATATATTCCTTGTTTTCCAAATCAAAATGTCCATATTGCATAAGCAAGCCTCCTTTAATAAATTATTTATATTATAGCATATATAAAAAACTATGTCAAGCTTTTTTATTATTTTTTATCTATATATTTCCCGACTGTAAGCAGGTAAATACAAGAATTGTTTTGTAATTTTAATAAAACTTAAAAGCAAAATTTAAATTCACAAAAAATTAATAATTATTTTTATCACAAATTTCAAAAAAACTTGTCATTATATAATAAAGAAATTAAAAATTCTTGTATTTCCCCGCTGTGGGCGAGGGAATATATAAATCAAAAATATATTTTAGGAGGATAATGTTATGAACAATTGTATTAATGGTAAAAAGGTTTTGGCAGGAATGCTTGCTTTGAGTGTGGTTTGTGGTTGCGTGGCTATTCCTAATTCTAATGATGGAATTTTGGGGATAAATAATAGCATTGTGGCAGGTGCTGACAATATAGTAGCTCCAAATACAGTTAAAGTTTATGAGAATGGCTTTTATTTTAAAGCTCTTGAAGACAACACCCTTGAAATTGTGGCTTATTCTGGCGAAGATAAAGAATTGACCATTCCAAGCGAAATTGACGGCTATAAAGTTACTTCGATTGGAAAAAATGCTTTTGAGGGTTGCACAAGCCTTACAAGCATAGAAATTCCAGATTCAGTTACTTCTATTGGAGATTTTGCTTTTAGTGGCACGCCATGGTTTGAAAATAAGCAAAAAGAAAATCCACTTGTTATAATAAATGGAATACTTATTGACGGGAAAACTTGTAAAGGTGATATTGTCATTCCAAATTCGGTTACTTCTATTGGAGAGAGTGCTTTTGGTGGTTGCACAAGCCTTGCAAGCATAGAAATTCCAAATTCGGTTACTTCTATTGGAGAGAATGCTTTTAGTGGTTGCACAAGCCTTGCAAGCATAGAAATTCCAAATTCAGTTACTTCTATTAGAAAGAATACTTTTTTGGGTTGCCAAAATCTTACAAGTATAGAAATTCCAAATTCAGTTACTTCTATTAGAGAGAATGCTTTTGATGGTTGCACAAGCCTTACAAGCATAGAAATTCCAAATTCAGTTACTTATATTGAAAGTTTTGCTTTTCGCAATTGCCAAAGCCTTACAAATATAAAATTCCTAAATTCAGTTACTTCTATTGGAGTTGGTGCTTTTGAATATTGCAGAAGTCTTACAAGCATAGAAATCCCAAATTCGGTTACTTCTATTGAAGGTTATGCTTTTTATAATTGCACAAGTCTTACAGACGTTTATTACACAGGAACGCAAGAGCAATGGAACAAAATTCACATTGATATGGGTAATGATTGTTTAACTTCTGCAAATATCCATTTTAACAGTAACACAAATGATAATTCAAATGTTTCTAAAACTTCTCTTGGTGATTTGAGTGGTAACGGTGAAATCAACACAACAGACGCTTTAATCACTCTCAAACAGATTGTTGGACTTGTTGAATTAACCTCAGAACAGCAGAAAACAGCTGATGTCAACCATGACGGGGTTGTTGATACAAATGACGCTTTGCAAATCCTCAAATTTGTTGTTGGACTTATCAAAGAATTTTAAAAATTAATTTTCCCCCTCACTGTTGCAATTATTGCAATGGTGGGGAATATTTTTTTATCAAAACAAATGGTTGACAATAGCAATTAAATATGTTATAATAGTATATATTATGTATGAAAAAAGGAGAATTAAAATGGTTACTGTAAAAATTATCGGCACTGGCGGTGTTTATCCTATTCCCAAAAGACGCTTGCCTGTTTTATATATCGAAAATGGCGACAATGACGGCAGAGCTTGCCTTATTGATTGCGGAGAGGGAACTCAAGTTGCTCTTAGAGAAATGGGAATAAACATGGGCAAAATTGATGCTATATATATAACTCATACCCACGCTGACCATGTCATGGGACTTCCGGGACTGCTTATGACAATTGGACTTAGCGAAAGAACCAAACCACTTGATGTATACACACCTGTTGGCACTAAAACAGCATTACTAAAACTGTTTGAAATTTGCGGGCCACTGCCATATGAACTTAAAATACATGAAGTTGGAAGTGGCGATACTGTAAAACAAAAAAACTATAAAGCAGAGGCTTTTTCGGTAAAACATACTGTAACCTGCATGGGATACAATATTATATTTGAAAAACCTGCTCATTTTGATGTGCAAAAGGCAAAGGCTATCGGCTTTGACCCGAGGAATTTTAAAATTCTGCTTGCGGACGGCGAATTTAATATGGACGGAAAAATTATTACCCCCGACATGGTGACGGACGGAGCAGATAGAAGTTTTAAAATCTGTTATCTCACCGATTCTGCCTTTTGTGAAAATTTTGTAGAAAATGCAAAGGACGCTGATTTGTTTGTGTGTGAGGCTATGTATGCAGACGAGGAAAAATATGAAACAGCACAGAAAAAGCGTCATATGATGATGCAACAAGCTTGTGAAATTGCCAAAAAAGCAAATGTAAAAAATCTTTGGTTCACACATATAAGCCCCGCTTGGAACAATCCATTTGAATTTGAAAAAACAGCAAAAGAATTGTTTGAGGGTTCGCATTTCCCACATGACGGCGAAACAGGAGAATTTAAATTTTAATATGTTTACAAGAGATGACGTTTTAAAATATGTGCAAACCACATTTTCAACAGCTCCCGAATATCTTTGGAAAAACGACAACAATTCCGCCGTTTTAAGAAACGAAACAAGTGGCAAATGGTATGGTATATTGCTTAGGATTTCGGCGGATAAATTGGGACTTGAGGGCAATAAAATTCTTGATATTTTAAATGTAAAATGCGATAAACTTATGCTTGGGTCGTTTTTGCAACAAGAGGGTTTTTATCCTGCCTATCATATGAACAAAACAAGCTGGGTTACAATACTGCTTGACGAAAAAGCCGACCCAAACAAAATAAAATTTCTAATAGATGCAAGCTATAAGCTTACAACCAAAAATACTAAAAAATGAGGTGATAAAATGAAAAACTGCCTTAGCATAGCAGGTTCGGACTGCTCGGGAGGTGCAGGAATACAAGCAGATTTAAAAACCTTTTCGGCTCTTCGCTGTTATGGAATGAGTGTTATAACCTCTGTTGTTGCCGAAAACACTTCAAAGGTTGTTTCGGTGTATAATCTGCCAGCAAAAGAGGTTGAAAATCAGATTGACGCCGTTTTTGAGGATATTCGTGTGGACGGTGTAAAACTTGGTATGCTCCCAACGGTTGAAATTATAAAATCAGTAGCCGAAAAGCTTAAGCAATATAAACCTAAATTTATAGTCTGCGACCCCGTTCTTGTGGCAACAAGTGGCGATACTTTAAGCGGAAACAAGGTTGTTTCTGCCTATAAAAAATATATTTTCCCAATTGCAACCATAATTACACCAAACATTCCCGAAGCAGAGGCTTTCACGGGCTTAAAAATTAAAAACACTGAAGATATGAAAATATCCGCCCAAAAGTTTATTGATATGGGGGCAAATTCTGTTCTTGTCAAGGGTGGGCATTTGACCGGTGACGCTGTAGATATATTGTTTGATGGCAAAGATTTTCACGAAATTCGTTCAAAGCGAATAGACAGCAACAACACCCATGGCACAGGCTGTACTCTTTCTTCTGCAATAACCGCCTTTTTGGCAAACGGTTGCAATCTTGCCAAAGCCGTAAAAAATGCTAAAAGTTATTTGTTTAGTGCAATTTTTATTTCAAATGATTTGGAGGTTGGCAAAGGTCACGGACCTGTAAACCATTTTTGGGCAAACACTATGCGTGATAAACTTTATGGTAATTTAAAATCTAAAAAAAATTATCCTAACTAATTTGACTTAAATAAAAAAATATTTTTAATATATATAAAATTATGAAAGGATTTTTTATTATGAATGATTATAGCCAAATAGAAGAACTTTTTAATATAAAATCTCCCGTTGGATATACTGCACAAGAGATAACTCAATTTAAAAATGCAGTGGGAGAACTTCCAAAAGAATTAGAACAATTTTATCTTAAATATGGAAAAACTCCTCAATTGCTTGCAAATCAAGATTATTTTTTGTCGGCAGATGAAATTCTTCACAAGGATTATATTATATTCTTTAATGAAAATCAAGGGGTTTGCCAAGCGGGAATAAAAAAATCGGACGCTCATCTTGACAATCCGCCGATTTATGTGGGTGATGTTGACAGTGACGAATGGACTTTATCCTGCGAAAAGCTTTCTGATTTTCTTATAATTATGTTTAACTATCAAGCACTTTTTTATATGCAATTTAACACAGAAGAATTTTTTGAAATCACCCAACAAGAATTGGAAAAAATCGAAAAATTATTCAATAAAAAAAGCCCAACAACTATAACATGGTGTGGCGATACCAAAATAAGTGTGTATGGCAATAACAATCAACATTGTATTAGTATATTTGAATATTTTGGAGAATATCAATTTATGTACAGTGCCAACAACCAAGAAGAATTTGAAAAAATTGAAAATCTTATTGGCGACATGGGAGAGCCTATATGAAATTGCGAGATGAAATACGCCAAGAAATTGAAACAATAATTAAACAAGAAAATATTGACCGAAACAATTTCAAAGAAACTTCTAAATTTGAATACCAAAAGGTAATACACAAATTTTACTACACCTTCTATGATTATAAAAAATGTTACCGAAATCCTAAACCAGATTCGGATATAGACTTAAGTTATTTTTGGCTTCATTTTCGAGAGGAACTTAAACATTCCAAATCAATTATATGTGGCGATTGGGATAAAATTATAGAAAGTATAGATACATTAATTCCCCAAACCTGCGACTTTTATTACCTTATTTTAGATTATGGTTGGGTGTATGAAGGAAAGCTTAAGAAAATAAAAAAAGTCCTTGCAAATACAGATTTTCGCTTACAGGATTTTTATATTCTTCCCAAAAGAAATAAATTTAATTGGGTGGTTTGCTACTGTGAGGACGGCGATTGTTTGTTTTCACGCTTTTTTTGACTACTTGACAAAAATAAAAAAATCTGTTATACTATAATTATACTATTTTAATACAAATATGAAAGGATTTTTTATTATGAGAAATTATAAAACACAAATGGAGGCGGCAAAAAAAGGCATTATTACCCCCGCTATGGAAATTGTGGCAAAAAAAGAAAATCTTGACCCCGAAAGAATAAGGGAACTGGTTGCAAAAGGCGAAGTTGCAATACCTGCAAATATTAATCACACAAGCCTTTCCCCCGAGGGTATCGGCGGTGGACTTAAAACCAAAATCAACGTTAATCTTGGCATTTCGGGCGACTGCAAAGACTACACAATGGAAATGCAAAAGGTCGACCTTGCAATAAAATATGGTGCTGAGGCTATTATGGATTTGAGCAACTACGGCAAAACCAACACTTTCCGTCAGGCTCTTATCGAAAAATCCCCTGCTATGATTGGCACAGTGCCTATGTATGACGCTATCGGCTATCTTGAAAAAGACCTGCTTGAAATTTCTGCAAAGGATTTTCTTGAAGTGGTTGAGGCACACGCAAAAGAGGGCGTCGACTTTATGACTATTCATGCGGGAATTAACCGCCGTGCCGTGGAGGCTTTCCGCCGTGAGGGCAGAAAGATGAATATTGTTTCTCGTGGCGGTTCGTTGCTTTTTGCTTGGATGATGATGACAGGCAATGAAAACCCATTTTTTGAATATTATGATGAGGTTCTTGAAATTCTCCGTGAATATGATGTTACCATTTCCCTTGGTGACGCTCTCCGCCCCGGTTGCCTTGCGGATAGTACTGACGCTGGTCAAATTTCCGAACTTATCGAACTTGGCAACCTTACCACAAGAGCATGGGAAAAGGACGTTCAGGTTATGGTGGAAGGTCCGGGGCATATGGCAATGAATGAAATTGCTGCTAATATGCAGATTCAAAAGAGAATTTGCCACAATGCACCATTCTATGTGCTTGGTCCTTTGGTTACGGATATTGCACCGGGATATGACCATATCACTTCGGCTATTGGCGGAGCTATTGCGGCGGCAAACGGTGCTGACTTTCTTTGTTATGTTACCCCTGCTGAACACCTTAGACTTCCTGACATTGATGATGTTAAAGAGGGAATTATTGCAAGCAAAATTGCTGCCCATGCTGCCGATATTGCAAAGGGTGTGCCTAATGCTATGGATAGAGATAATCAAATGGCTGCTGCTCGCCACAAACTCGATTGGGACGAAATGTTTAAAATAGCAATCGACCCAGAAAAAGCCGAAACCTATTACAACCAAACCCCTCCTGCCGAAAGACATAGTTGTTCTATGTGTGGCAAAATGTGTGCAGTAAGAACCACCAATATGATTTTGGAGGGCAAAGAGGTTAAATTCTGCTCGGAAAAGGGAAGTTGCTAATATGTTTGACAAATCAAAAGTTGACTATTCGCTTTATCTTTGCACGGATAGAAATTTAATGACCTCTAAAACCATAGAAGAATGTGTAGAAAAAGCAATAAAAGGCGGTTGTGGTGTAATCCAGCTTAGGGAAAAGGACTGCTCGTCAAGGGAATTTTGCCAAATTGCCAAAAACGTTTTAAATATCACCCAAAAATACAACATTCCATTAATTATAAATGATAGAATAGATGTTGCCCTTGCCGTCAACGCAC
>CANRLN010000075.1 GCA_947631445.1 uncultured Clostridia bacterium | reverse complement strand
CAGAATATGCCCCATTTGGTGGGAGGTTTCAAAACTTCCGCTGTTTGAAACCTCCCACCAAATGGGGCATATTCTGTCGGCACTATATAGCTGTGATAGGCTTGATTTGTTAAATCAAGATAAACCGTTTTTGGCTTTTCATCTTAGTGGTGGCACAACCGACCTGCTTTTATGTACTCCTAACAAGCAGGATATTATAAGCATTGAGCAGGTTGGCGGAAGCACCGATTTAAAGGCAGGTCAGCTTGTCGACCGAATAGGTGTTAAAATGGGTCTTAATTTTCCGGCAGGCAAAGAGCTTGAAATGCTTGCCCTTCAAAGTGATAATGAGTATAAGCCTAAAATATGCGTTAAAGAATTAGACTGCTGTCTTTCGGGTGGGCAAAATATGTGTGAAAAAATGCTCCATGAAAATTCTGAAAATTCTGAAACTGCAAAGTTTTTGCTTTGCTTTATTGCCGAAAGTATTTATAAACTTTCACAGAATGCAAGGGCAAAATATGGGGAACTTCCGATAATTTTTGCCGGCGGAGTGATGAGCAACAGCATTATCAAGCAAAAGCTTTCCAAGCTAAAAGATGTGTATTTTGCAAAGCCACAATTTTCAAGCGACAATGCCGTTGGTATAGCGATATTTTCGGCAATGAAATACAGGAGAAAATAATATGGGTATTTTAAGCGTCAGTGAACTTAATCATATCGTTTCGGCAACCTTATCAAGCAATTCTAAATTTAGCACCATTGGAGTTAAAGGTGAAATCAGCGGTCTTAAAAAACATTCTTCGGGTCATATGTATTTTGCCCTTAAAGATGAAAACGCTATAATAAACTGTGTTATGTTTTATGACTGTGTTAAAAAGCTTAGATTTGCCCCAAAAGATGGCGATAATGTAACGGTGGTTGGTGCGGTTGAAATCTACGAAAAAAACGGAAAATATCAAATTAAAGCCAGAGAGATAATTCAGAATGTTCAGCCAAAACAGCAGGAAAATGACTTTGAAATCTTAAAACAGGAACTTTGGCAGATGGGAGTTTTTGACCCTAAAAATAAAAAGAAACTGCCTGAATTTCCGCAGAAAATAGCTGTTGTAACCTCAACAGATGGTGCGGTTATATATGATATAAAAAAGGTTTTGCAAAGACGTTTCCCATCGGTTAAACTATGCGTTTTTAAAGCACAGGTGCAGGGAGCAGCTGCTTTAAAACAGCTTCCTATTGCAATTCACGAGGCAGACAAAAGCGGTTGTGATGTTATTATACTTGCAAGAGGTGGAGGGGCAGAACTGGATTTTTCTGTGTTCAACAGCCGTGAACTTGCAATTGCCGTTTATAACTGTTTTACTCCAATTGTTTCGGCAATAGGTCATGAAATAAATACAACCCTTTGTGACTATGCAGCAGACGTTAGGGCAGCGACACCGTCCGAGGCGGCGGAAATTTGTGTTCCAGATAAACAAGAATGTAAAAAACAGTTGGATTTTATTATGGAGCGTATCAACTATGCTTTTTCAAGAAATATAGATGTTCAATTAAATATGCTTAAAAGTTTTTCGCAAAAACTGGAAGATTCCAATCCTTGCAACAAACTAAAACAAGATTATGAACAGTGTAAATCCCTTGCCGACAGGCTTAACAATAAAATGCTTAGATGCGTTATGCGAGAGAGCGAGAATTTAAATTCACTTTATGCAAGGCTTTGCCAGACCTGCATTAATGCAGTGGCGGGGGCAGGAACATTCCGTGTGCTTAAAAACGGCGAACCGATAAAAAATATAAATGAACTTGAATATGGCGATAATATATTAATTTGTGATATACACGGAGAAAACCGCCCTGCGGTTGTTTGTAAAAAAAGAGAGGTTTGATTATGAATTATAACAATAATGTTTTAAGGCTTAAGCAGATACTTGATATAATCGAAAGTGGCAACCTTAATTTTGAGGATAACAAAAAACTTTATGATGAGGGTTGCAAGCTTTATCAGGAATGTATAGGCTATCTTGAAGATGTAAAACTGGAAATTGAAGAAACAGCGAACGGAGGAATTGAAAATGACAGATATTGAATTCAAGCAAAAGCTGGAAAACTATCAGACAAGAATAAACGAATGTTTAAGCACCATTCTTGGCAAACCCCTTGAAAAATCTGAAAGTGCCACCGAAGCTGCTTACTATTCGCTTGAATGTGGCGGAAAACGCATTAGACCTTTGCTTGTGCTTGAGTTTGCATATATTTGTGGTGTGCCAGAAGAAAAGGTTTGGGACTATCTTCCAATTGCCTGCACCACCGAACTTATACATACCTATTCGCTTATTCATGACGACCTGCCCTGCATGGACAATGACGATTTTAGGAGAGGAAAACTCTCTTGCCACAAGCAGTATGGAGAGGATATAGCGTTGCTTGCAGGTGACGCACTCAACACTAAAGCTTTTGAAATTATTTCAAATGAGGCAATAAACAATGTTGTAAGTTTTGAAACTGCTTGTCGACTGATAAATATTTTATCATCGGCAGCAGGATTTAAAGGAATGGTTGGCGGACAGGTTATTGATTTACAGTCGGAGGGCAGGCAGATTGATATTGACACACTTACACTTTTGCAATCGGGCAAAACAGGGGCAATGATAACCGCCGCTTGTCTTATGGGCTGTGCAATTGCAGGTGAGTATAATTCAAGGATTTATGCTGATGCAGCACACTATTCGGCACTGCTTGGAAGAACTTTTCAGATTGTTGATGATATTCTTGATGTGACAGGTGATTTTGAAAGCCTTGGCAAACCGATAGGAAGCGATGCACAACAGGGTAAGTCCACCTTTGTTTCACTTTTGGGGCTTGAGGGAGCAAAGGAGCAGGCTGAAAATCTTACCAATCAATCGCTTGCAATGCTGGAAAATTTTAAAAATAACGAGTTTATAAAAATGCTAACGCAAAAGCTTTTAAACAGAAGTTATTAATATTTTATTGGGAGAGGACGATAATTTTGAGCGACAGTCAAATAATATGTTTATGCGGTTTTACAGGCTGGGCGACCGCCCAGATTCTGAAAACGCTTATAAACATGATTGCAAACAAAAAGTTTAATGCACAGCGACTTGTTGGGGCGGGTGGAATGCCCAGTTCTCACACAGCACTTGTTTGTTCAACTACAACCGCAATAGCTAAAATTTGCGGAACAGGTTCGCCGACATTTGCACTTGCTATGGTAATGTCGGTTATTGTCATGTATGACGCTGTAACCGTAAGACGAGAGGCGGGCAAACACGCCAAGGAACTTAACGTAATTCATAAGGCTATGGAAGAAACACCTCTTTTTTCCGCTCTTTTTACCGATGAAAAGTTTAAGGATTTTCAGGAGTTTTTAGGGCATACAATTTTGGAAGTGCTTGCAGGGGCAATTTTGGGGATATTAATAGGTCTTTTTATGCCAGTGTTTTAGTTTTGTTGAATGTTTGTGTTGAATAAATAAAGGAGTATATAGAAAATGGACGAAGAAAATATAAGTATATATAATATGAATTTACCGCAGGATATAAAAAATCTTTCCTATGAACAATGTAGTACTGTTTGCGAACAGATAAGAAAAATTCTTATCAAAACCGTTTCTAATACCGGCGGTCATCTTGCATCAAATTTAGGGGTGGTTGAGCTTACCCTTGCAATTCACAGAATTTTTGAATCGCCTAAGGACAAAATTGTGTTTGATGTTGGACATCAGTCCTACACCCACAAAATTCTTACAGGCAGACTGGATAAATTTGATTCGCTACGTCAAGAAAACGGCATTTCTGGATTTTGCCGACCATTAGAATCTAATCATGATACACTTGTAAGCGGTCATAGTTCCACCGCTGTTTCCTCGGCTTTGGGAATTGCAAAAGCAATGAAACTTTCAGGGGATAATCATCATGCAATAGCAATTGTGGGGGACGGTGCGGCAACCGGTGGACTTTTTTTGAGGGTCTTAACAACGCTGGCAAAAGTGGCAGTAATATTATAGTTATTATAAACAACAACGAGATGTCTATTTCTAAGAATGTTGGTGCGTTGTCAAAATATCTTGCAAACTTTAGAACCACCGAAAATTATAATAAAACCAAAAGCGTTGTTGAAAAGGCACTTGATAAAACACCTATTTTCGGCAGACCAATAAAATCAGCAATTGTTTCTTCAAAAAATGCTGTAAGAAAGGTTGTTTGTCAATCAACCATGTTTGAAAATTTGGGTTTTGATTTTGTAGGTCCATTGGACGGACATAATATTGAGGAACTTGAGCAGGGTTTAAAGCTTGCCAAGTCTAAAAATTCTCCGGTTGTCGTTTGCGTTAATACCAAAAAGGGCAAGGGCTATCCCCCCGCCGAACAGAACCCGGGAGAATTTCATGGTATTGGAAGATTTGAAATTGCAACGGGAAACCCCGATGTTGTCGAACCCGACAGTTTTTCCAGTGTGTTTGGCAAGGAACTTAAACGTTTGGGAGGGCAGAATGAAAAAATTTGTGCCATAACCGCTGCCATGAAATACGGCACAGGACTACAATATTTCGCAAAGGCATACAAAGACAGATTTTTTGATGTGGGAATTGCCGAAGAACACGCCGTAACTTTTAGTGCGGGACTGGCAAGCATGGGATATATACCTGTGTTTGCGGTGTATTCGTCATTTTTGCAGCGTTCTTACGACCAAATTATTCATGATTTATCCATAAGCGGTTATCATGCTGTTATCGGTGTTGACCGTGCAGGGCTTGTGGGCAATGACGGCGTAACCCACAATGGTATTTTTGATGTTTCGTTTTTAACCAGCGTTGTAGGAATGACAATATATTCTCCTGCCTGTTATGGAGAACTTACTTTATGTCTTAACAATGCTGTAAACAATGACAAGGGCATTGTTGCGGTAAGGTATCCAAGGGGCAAGGACATTTCCGAGTTTGACAAAAGAAATTTAAATTGTAGTTATACTTATTATAAAGAAAATAAATCTAATGATGTTTTGGTTGTTTCTTATGGAAATATGTTTAACAATGTCTATAAGAGCAGGGATATTCTGGGCAACAGTGTACACTTTGATATGCTTAGACTTACCAAAATTTTTCCACTTTCCGATGAGGTTATGCAGATTATGCAGGGTTACAAACGTGTGCTTTTCTTTGAAGAAGCTTATACCTATGGAAGTATTGGCGAAAAATATTCGGCAAGGATTAATAATATAAAGCATTTTGCAATAACAGGATTTTGCGAGCAAGCCTCAACCTTTGCCCAACAAAAATTGTTTGGTCTTGACCCAGATTCAATAGCCGAAAGTATAAAGAGGGAAATTTGTGGAGAGAATTGATGTTTTATTGGTAAAAAAAGGACTTTGCAAAAGCCGAGAGAGAGCCAAAAACCTTATAAAATCAGGCGGAGTTGTGGCAGGAGGTAAGCAGGTTAAAAAGCCATCGGAGGAATTTGATAAGCAAACCGAAATTATTCTTACAAAGCAGGATATAAACTTTGTCGGTAGAGGCGGGCTTAAGCTTGAGGGAGCAATTGAAAAATTTAGGATAAATCTTGAGGGCAGAATTACAGCCGACTTGGGAGCTTCCACAGGTGGTTTTACTCAATGTATGCTTGAGCATGGAGCAAAAAAAGTATTTGCGGTTGATGTTGGGCATGGGCAATTGGATAAATCGCTTTTGGAGGATAGCAGGGTGGTAAACCTTGAGGGAATAAACGTTCGCAATATCACAGCGGATTTGTTTGGAGAATTTAAAAACAAAATAGATTTTGTTTCGGCGGATTTGTCGTTCATTTCGCTTAGGCTGGTGTTTCCGGTTCTTGCAGAAGTGTTTGAAAAAGGTTGCGAGTTTGTACTGTTGATAAAACCGCAGTTTGAGGTAGGAAAAAAGTTTGTTGGCAAGGGCGGAATTGTAAAGAACAAAAAGGCAGTAAAGTCTGCAATTGAGCAGATTTTTTCGGATTTTTCCTTGCTTGGTTTTAAGGTCTGCGGTTTTGCCGAAAGTCCAATAACTGGCGGTGATGGCAATAAAGAATATCTTGTACATTTGATTTTGGGCGAGGACACAGCCGAGGAAAATTTAAAATATCTTAAAGGGTTATAAAAAATTAATTTGTTAAAGTTTTATTTTGTAGATTTTAAGTTGGTTTTTCTGTTTTGCCACAGACGAAACAAAACCAACAATAAAGGCGGTGGGTGTGAATGAATATATATTTGTCGGTAAATCCAGATAAAAAGAATTTTTATAAATACACACAAAAAGCTTGTGAGATACTTAAAAGTCATGGTGCTAAAATTTTTGCACAAAACAAGGAGTATCTTGATGGAATAGAGGAAATTGAATATGGCGACAAGGAAAGCGTTAAAAAATGTCAGATGATTCTTGCAATAGGCGGTGACGGAACTATTTTAAATATGGCATACACTGCTTATAAATATGACAAGCCTATTTTAGGTGTAAACTGTGGCAGGCTTGGTTTTTTGGCGGGGGTGGAACACAATGAAATTTCCAAGCTTGAAAGAATTTTTACAGGTGATTTTCATATCTGCAAGCGTATGATGCTTAAAATTTCTATAGACAAAAAGGTTTATTATGCACTTAATGACGCTGTTATAACCAAACCTGTCGATGCTAAAATTGCTGATTTTGAGGTGAAGAAAAACAAGGTTAGTGTTACTTCGCAAAGGGCGGACGGAGTTATTTTTTCAACTGCTACTGGTTCAACCGCCTATTCTTTGGGGGCAGGCGGGGCAATTATAGAACCGGATTTAAGCTGTATTGAAATGACACATATATGTCCCCATTCGCTTTTTAACCGTTCGGTTATATTTGCAAAAGAATCAAGACTGACAGTGCATTGCAACAAAGCAGGAGCAAAGGTGGTTGCGGACGGCAATGAGATAGCCGTTATAAATCCTGACAGTCTTGTTGAAATTACAGGAAGCAATCATTTTGTAAGCATTGTTGACCTTACCGAATCGGCATTTTTTAGAGCGGTAAATTCAAAACTGCTTACACCTTTAAAGGGCAGGTTATAGGCGGTGAATGTATATGGCAAATCAAAGACATAATGCAATTCTTGAAATTATAGATGAAAAGCAGATAACCAGTCAAAAACAGCTTGAAGCAGAGCTTGAAAAAAGAGGTTTTAAGGTTGCACAGGCAACCCTTTCAAGGGATATAAAAGCGTTGGGGCTTGTAAAACAGCCTTTTTATAAGACCATAGATAAAATAGATGAATCTGAAAACTTAAATTTAAAGGCGGTTTCCAAACTTCTCCGTCAAGCATTTGTTTCAAGTGACCATGCAGGAAATATAACCGTGGTTCATTGTCATGCGGGATATGCACAAGGGGTGTGTGCAGGAATTGACGGTCTTAAAATAAAGGATATTGTTGGCACCATTGCAGGTGACGACACCATATTTATTTTAATGCGTACCCAAAAAGATGCTAAAATGTTTAGCTTGAAGCTTGAGGAGTTGTGCAAATAGTATTATTTAAAGATGTTTAAGTGACTTAAGAGGTTTTTTATTATGTTGGAAGAAATTTATATTGAAAATCTTGCAGTTATAGAAAAGGCAAATATCCGTCTTGACAGTGGTTTCAATGTGTTTACGGGAGAAACGGGAGCGGGAAAATCCGTGCTTATCGGTGGGATTAATGCAGTTCTTGGACAAAGGGTGTCAAGAGATATTGTAAGAAATGGCACTCAAAAGGCTACTGTATCCGCAAGCTTTTGTGATGTTCCTCAAAAATGCCTTGATATTTTAAAACAGTCGGGTTTTGATATAGAAGAAAATAGGGTTATTCTTGAAAGAGAGATAAAATCGGACGGAAAAAGTGTTGCAAGGATAAATTCTAAGATGGTAAGCGTTGCCATTTTGAAAGAAATAGGTCAATATCTTGTGAATATTCATGGTCAGCATGACAACCAGATATTATTATCCCCCGAACGACATATTGAAATTCTTGATGCCTTTGATGAGAAAATGCAATATAGACTTGAAGATTATGCAAATTCTTTTCATAATCTCCAAAAAATTTCAAGGCAGATAAGCAAGCTTAAATCTCAGATAACACAGCGTAAAGCAAGGGCTGAAAAATTGACAGAAATGTGCAAATATATAGAGCAGTTTAACCTTAAAGA
>CANRLN010000074.1 GCA_947631445.1 uncultured Clostridia bacterium | reverse complement strand
CTGCGGAATTATTATGAACTGCAAAACCGGACAGGTTTATGCAATGGCAACCGCCACAGGATTTGACCCTAATCAACCATCGGAAATTTATGACAAAATGCTTGCGGCTGAACTTTCCGCTTTAGACAAAGAAAGTGAAGAATATAAAAAGAAAATTGAAGAGGCAAGGGGCAAACAATGGACAAACAAAGCTGTCTGCGAAAGTTATACCCCCGGTTCAGTTTTTAAAATTGTAACCGCATCTTCTGCATTGGAAGAAAAGACCATAACGACCGAATCAACCTTTAGTTGTGGTTCTAACGCCTCTTTTACAGTTATGGACACAACATTCAGCTGTTGGACGAGTCCAGCAAACAATCACGGTGTTCAGAATATTTATGACGCAATGAAAAACTCCTGCAACCCTGTGTTTATTCAGGTTGGGCAGACACTTGGGGTTGACAAATTCTTTAAATATTTTGAAAGCTATGGCTTTACTGAAAAAACGGGAATAGACCTCCCCGGAGAAATTACTGGTATTTATCATGGAGCAGATATGACCCCTGTTGACCTTGCGGCTTGTTCGTTTGGTCAAGGTAATACTGTAACCCCAATTCAGATGATTACAGCGGCTTCTGCGGTTGTAAACGGCGGTTATCTTGTAACTCCTCAGATTGTAGACAAAATAACCGACCCAGACGGAAACATTGTCGAGGATTATGAAAGGGTTGTTAAACGACAGGTTATTTCCGAAGACACTTCTGTTCTTATGCGTGAAATTCTTCAATATGTTGTTGACGGTTCTCCCGGTTCCAACTGCTATATTCAGGGATATAAAATAGGTGGCAAGTCGGGTACTTCCCAAAAACTTACCATTTCAGCAGATACATATGTTGCAAGCTATTGTGCCTTTGCTCCTGCGGACGACCCAGAGGTTATAATGCTTTTAATGGTTGACGAACCCAACGGAGCAAGTTATTACGGTTCGGAGGTTGCCGCTCCTGTTTGCGTTGAGGTGCTTTCGGACGTACTTCCTTATATGGGATATTTTCCCGAATACACCGAAGAAGAGCTTAAAAAGGTTTCAATCAGCGTTCCTAACGTTGAATATACCGATGTTGAGGACGCAAAGAAAACATTGCAGTACAATGACCTTAAGCCAATTGTTGTAGGAAACGGCAAAAACGTTGTACATCAGATGCCTGTAAGTGGTGCAACCTCAAGAGGAAGCACGGTTGTGCTTTACACCGATGAAAATTATACTGCTGAAATGACCGAAGTTCCGCCTATATCAGAACTTACTGTTGAGGAGGCAAAGAAAGTGCTTGCCGAAAAAGGTCTTAATTTAAATCCAAACGGTGCGGCAACATTTGAAGAAGGTGCTATTGCGGCTTACGACCAATCTATTGGAGTAGGTCAATCGGTTGAAAAAGGTTCGGTTGTATCGGTCACCTTTAATTCCTCAACCATTTCTTCACAGTAAACAACAGAAAGGAACTAAAAAAATGAAACTTTCAAATTTAATACATGACAAATCAGCCGTGCTTGGAAACGACCTAAGCGGTGATACCGAAATTAGTGGTGTTATATGGGATACTCGTGAGCAGATTAACGGCGGAGAGATTTTCGTGTGTGTTAAGGGTAACACCTTTGACGGACACGAAAAAGCACAGGAGATGCTTGACAAAGGTTGTTCCGCAGTCGTTGTTGAACGTGACCTTGGACTTTCAAGACAAATTATTGTAAGCGACAGTCGAAACGAATATATGTTTATGTGTGCGGCATGGTTTGGCAACCCTCAGGATAAAATAAAAATGATTGGTGTTACCGGTACAAACGGCAAAACCACCACAACCACCCTTATCAAAAACATTCTTATGCAGATGGGTAAAAAATCGGGATTGATTGGAACTTGCCAGAATGAAATTGGAGAGGAAATTTTTCCAACCGACCGCACCACCCCCGAACCTCACAAGCTTTTTGAACTGCTTGACCAAATGGTAAAAAGCGGTTGCGAATATGTTGTAATGGAGGTATCCTCGCAGGGGTTGGAGCAGAAAAGGGTTGCACCATGTAATTTTGAAATTGCTGTGTTCACCAATCTTACACAGGACCATTTGGACGTTCACGGCACAATGGAAAACTATTTTAAGGCAAAGGGCATTATCTTTTCGCAGTCCAAAAAAGCCCTTATAAATGTTGATGATGATTATGGTAAAAAATATCTTGAAATTGCAGAATGTCCTATTAAAACCTTTTCTATAAATCATAATGCGGATTATAAAGCGGATAATATAAAACTGCTTTCCCACGGCACAAGCTATCAATACAAATCTCAAAATTCTGCAAGGGAGGTTTGTATTAAACTTCCCGGTAGCTTTAATGTTTCTAACACCCTTGCGGTTATTGCCACCCTTTCGGAACTTGGTTTTGACCCAAACAAGGCAATTGATATTATTGAAAAACTGGACGGGGTAAGGGGTAGAGCCGAAATAATTCCAACCCAAAAAGATTTTAGTGTTATTTGCGACTATGCCCACACTCCAGATGCTATCGAAAATATTCTTGGTGCATTAAAACCGACCGTAACCGGCAGGCTTATCTGTCTTTTTGGTTGCGGAGGAAACCGTGATGCAAAAAAACGTCCGCTTATGGCGGAGGCTTCGGCAAAGTTTGCAGATTTTTGTATTGTCACTTCGGATAATCCCCGAAATGAAAAGCCAGAACTTATTATTGAGGATATTCTTAAGGGACTTCCCGAAAACACTCCACACATTACCATAACCGACCGAAAAGAGGCTATTTTTTGGGCGGTTGCCAACGCTAAGGTGGGTGATGTAATTGTGCTTGCAGGCAAGGGACATGAGGATTATCAGGTTCTTGCGGGAATGAAAAAAATACACTTTGATGAGCGTGAGATTGTAGCGGACGCTCTTAAGGCACTGGAGGAAAATTAAAATGTGCAAATATATGACAGTTGGGCAGATTGAAAAGGCAACCGGTGGCAAGGCTTATAATATAACGGATAAAAATATTAAAATTACAAAGGTAAGTTCGGATAGCAGAGATATTCCAAAAGGCTGTTTGTTTATAGCAATCAAAGGTGAACGATTTGACGGTCACGAATTTTCTACAAAGGCGATAGAGCAGGGGGCAAGCCTTGTTATCTCTGAAAAACAGCTTGAAAGCAATATTCCATATATTTTTGTTGGTTCGACAAGGCAAGCACTACTTGATATTGCAAGCCTTTGGAGAGGTCTTTTTGATATTCCAGTGATTGCAATAACTGGAAGTGTTGGCAAGACTACCACCAAAGAAATGATAGCTTGTGTTATGTCGGAAAAATACAAAAATCTTAAAACCCAAAAAAATCTTAACAACGAAATAGGAATGCCCCAAACCCTTTTACAGCTTGATGAAAGCTATGAAAGTGCGGTTATCGAAATGGGAATGAACCACAAAGGCGAGATAAGCCGAATGTCAAATTCCTGCCACCCGACCATTGCGGTTATAACCAATGTTGGCTATTCGCATATTGAAAATTTGGGTTCAAGAGAGGGAATACTAAATGCCAAACTGGAAATGCTGGAGGGTCTTAAGGACGGCGGAACGCTTGTTTTAAACGGTGATGATGAAAACCTATCCAAAGTAAAATCGGATAAATTTAATATTGTTTTTTATGCTATTGATAATTTAGATAATGCAAGTGTTTATGCAAAAGATATTGTTTTAAATGAAGATAGTGTTGAGTTTTTAATTTGCAATAAAAATAATAATATAGAATTGTCGTGCAAGCTTAATTGTGGTGGTATTCACAATGTCAAAAATGCACTTGCTGCCTATTGCGTTGGAGTGTCAGCGGGGGTTGAGCAGGATAAAATTGTTTCGGCTCTTGCTAAATTCAAGCCAGACGCATTAAGACAAAACAAGCAAAAGGTAGACGATAATATTTTTATTCTTGATTGTTATAATGCCGCCCCCGATTCTATGAATTCGGCTTTGCAGGTGCTTTCAAATACAACTTCCAACCGCAGAATTGCCGTGCTTGGCGGTATGCTTGAGCTTGGCGGATATTCTCAGTTTTTGCATGAAGCTGTTGGAAAAATGGTTGCGGACGGCAGGGTTGATTATCTGCTTACATTCGGCGGTGATTCGCATTTTTATGTTAAATCGGCGGTTGAAAACGGATTTGATAAAAGCAAGGCAAAAGAATTTCAGACAAGAGAAGAACTTGCGGAGTTTTTGAAAAATCTGCTTTGTAGTGGTGATACCGTTCTTTTTAAGGGTAGCCGTGGAATGAAACTGGAGCTTGTGGCGGAACAATTGGGTGCTAAATTTTAATGCTTGCTATAATTCAACTGATTTTGGTCAGCCTTTGTACAACAACCGTTTCTTTTGTTTTTTTTATGCCGATTTTAAGGGCAAGAAAATGTGGTAGGTATTATAGGCAGTTTAACCGTTTTAAACAGGATAGTACCACCCCGTTTGGTGGGGGTCTTTGTTCGCTTGTAGGACTGCTTTTCGGCGGAATTTTTGCAACTGTTTTTCTTAAAAATGACTATAATATATTTGTTCTGATTATTGGATTTTTTACCCTTGTGGGAGCTTTTTGGGATATTAGACAGGATAATTTTTCTACATTTTATCATCAAAATCCAGTCAAAAAATTTATTCTCGTGTTTTTTGTCTTTTTTGTATTTTTGATTTGGATTTTTAAACTAAAAATTACAAGATTTTTTGTGCTGCCAATTGACAAAATATATATACAAATTCCAGTAATGGCTTTTCTGCTTGCGGTTGTATTTTGTGCTGTCGATTGCTCGGTTCAGTTTGGCTACGACCAAAACAGCATTTTTGACGGTCTTTCACCTGTCGTTTTGGCGGTCTGTTCGCTTTTGCTTCTGGTTTTGTTTTTAAAGTCTGGCGATGAATATTTAGCTTTTTTTGTCGCTATAATATGTGGATGTGCAATTGGAACGACTGTTTTTGATTTAAAACCCTCACAATTTAAATGGGGCAAGAGTGGAAGCTGTTTTTGTGGCGGGTGCGTTTGCAGTCTTGTTTTAATTTGCAAATTTAATCGGTATGCTCTGTTGGCATTGCTTCCGCTTTTTGTTGACGCAATTGCTTTTGTGCTGGATTTTGTGTTTTTTAAAATCACCAAAAAAGTATTGTTTAAAGGGCATTTTTTAAAAACTCATTTAAAGCAAACAAAGCAAAAAAATTTAGGTGAGTATAAAATAATTATTATCTATGCAATTTTAGCGTTGGTGCTTGGAATTGTAAATATTTTAAAGGAGGAGATTAAGTGACAAGGTCAATAGATAAGGATAAAGATAAATCAGAGCCAAAGGCTGCACAAGCAAGAAAAAGGCTTAATTTCAAGATGGTTTTCACCCAATCGGATATAACCTTTCTTGTGCTTATACTTATATTGCTGGTCTTTGGGCTTGCAATGCTTGCATCGGCAAGCTATGCCACGGCAATAAATTCAGCCAAAACCAATTTTGACGGACTGTATTACATAAAAAAGCAGGTTATGGCAACTATTCTTGGTGTTATAGCAATGTTTGGAGTATCCCTTGTGGACTATCATTTTTATCAAAATACATTTGTATGCTATGCCGTGCTTGCAATATCCTACATACTTAATATTGTGTGTATATTCAAGGGAATTTCCACTGCTGGTGCGGTAAGATGGATTCAGATACCGCTTCTGGGGCAATTTCAGCCGTCCGAAATAATGAAGGTTGCATTTATTATGGTATTTGCATATATAATAGCGGTCAACTTTACCAATTTCAAAAAAGACTGGAAATATTGTGTTGTTCCGTTTGCTGCCATTTTGGGAATAACCTGTATAATCCTTGCAGGTCAAAGACATATGAGTGCGGTAATGCTTGTAACCCTTGTTGGAGTTATAATGCTTATAGTAAGTGGTATTCCTGCATCAATACTTATAAAGCTGTTTGCAGCGGTAGGTTGTGTTGGTGGTATTGGAGTTTTGGGACTTGTGGCAACAGGTAAATTCTCTTATATCACCGACCGAATGCACACATGGCTTGACCCACTTTCAGACATTCAAAATTCAACCCTTCAAACCTATCAGTCGCTACTGTCCATAGGTTCAGGCGGAATTTTCGGCTTGGGTTATGGAAACTCCCGTCAAAAATTTGCTTATCTTCCCGAAGCACAAAACGACTTTATCTTTTCCATTGTGTGTGAAGAACTTGGATTGGTTGGAGCAATTTTGGTTATATTTCTTTTTGTTTCATTGGCTGTAAGGGGAGTGCATATAGCAATTCATGCAAAGGATAGATTTGGAATGATGTTGGTTACAGGCATAACAGCACAAATTGTACTTCAAGCACTGCTCAATATTGCCGTTGCCTGCAATGCTTTTCCTAACACAGGTATTTCACTTCCGTTTTTCTCTTATGGCGGAACGTCAATGGTTATTCTTTTGGCGGAGGCAGGAATTGTGCTTAATGTTTCAAGACAAAAAATTTCTGATTAAAATTAGTTGTTTATATTATTTTGTATGTATTTCCCCGCCTTAGGCGGGGAATATATATGATTTTTTTAAGTAATTTTATAAAATTACAGTTTCAAATATATTTTTAATATTGTTAAAAATTTTTTGTAAATTTTTTTATAAATAATGTGATAATTATGTGAAATTACAAATTTAAACATTTTTAATAAAAACATTGGTTAAAATTATAAAAATTTTGGCATTATATTGTGCGTTATGCCGAAATTAATTTAAATTTATAAAAATAATTGATTGTTTATTGACAAATTCAAAGAAAGAGGTTATAATATGTTTAGAGTACTTTTAGCCGGAGGCGGCACAGCAGGTCATGTAAACCCTGCTCTTGCCATAAGCGAAATAATAAAATCCTATAAACCGGATACGGAATTTTTGTTTGCCGGAACTCCCGGAGGAATTGAAAAAACACTTGTCGAAAGGGCAGGTTATAATTTTGCATCAATCAATGTAAGCGGTTTTCAAAGAAAACCCAGTTGGGAGAATGTTAAACGTAATGCCAATGCGGTAAAGTGTCTTGTAACTTCAACCTTTCGTGCAAACCAAATTGTAAACGATTTTAAACCCGATTTGGTTATAGGAACTGGCGGTTATGTAAGTGGTCCTATTGTTCAAGCAGGAATACGCAAAGGAATTAAAACCGCTATTCACGAACAAAACGCTTATCCCGGAGTGACCACTAAAATCCTTGCCAAAAAAGCCAATGTTGTAATGCTCACGGTTATGGAAGCCAAAAAGTATCTTGGCGAGCGTGAGGTTGTGTTTACTGGACTTCCTGTAAGAGGTTCATTCAAACAGCAGGACAAGGCGGAAGCTAAAAAACGTCTTGGATTTCCTCCTAACGAAATCTGCATTTTATCTTCGGGCGGAAGCCTTGGAGCAAGGGTACTTAATGAAAATGTCGCCAAACTTATAAAGTGGTATGCAAAAACCAATGCACCTATAAATCATATTCATTCCTATGGCAGCTATAAAGGCAATGCAAATTTTGTTAAAAATCTTGAGAATGAAGGATATAATATAGCAAATAATCCACGACTTATTGTAAAGGATTACATAAACAATATGGCGGATTGTATGTCGGCGGCGGATATTGTTATAAGCAGGTGCGGTGCAAACGCCCTTTGCGAACTGGAGGCACTCGGAAGAGCAAGTATACTTATTCCATCTCCAAATGTTGCGGGAAACCATCAGTATCACAATGCAATGGTTTTGCAGAAAGCAGGAGCCGGCTGTGTTATTGAAGAAAAAGACCTTGATGAAAACAAACTTATTCAAACTGTTTCCGAACTTATTAAAAATCCTGAAAAAATAGAGCAGATGGGTAAAAAGGCAAGGGAAGTTTATGTGGATAATACAAATGAAAGAATATGGAATGCTTTAAATCCACTTATAAAAAAATAAAAAGGACAGAAAAATGAGGTGATAGTATGAGCTACAGACCGGGGAGAATGGATAAACTTGTTGTTCCTAATCTTGATGAACTTGAAGAAATTGAGGGAGTCAAACTTTCGGACGAAGAACGTGCAAGACTTAAGGCTGAACGTGAAATACAACAGCATATGAATTCGGTTCTTGGAGTTGAAGATAGAGAACATTATACATCAAATAAATATAATTATGCTTTGAATTATACGGACAATCAAAAAAATCCAGCATCGGTCAGCCATGAGCCGACGGCAAGAATGACAGCCATAAGTTCGCCATATCTTGACAGTCTTGATAATCTTGACGGTAGCAGTATTTCAGACGAAGAACGAGAACGAATTAAGGTAGAACGTGAACTTAATGAAAGTCT
>CANRLN010000073.1 GCA_947631445.1 uncultured Clostridia bacterium | reverse complement strand
GTCATAAGGACGTGACAAATGTATTCGTTTGGTTTCCTTTTCGTCTTTTATCGAGCAAAGTTCCATTCCCCATTGATTAACCAGTTTAATTTTATTTTTAAAGTTAATCATGCAGGATAAATTCTCGCAAGCAAATTGAACGTTTATGGGAATTTGTTCTATGATATTCATAATAGCCTTACCTCCTTCAACATGAATATTCTATAATATGCGGTTTAACGTTTGTATGTGTCCAATGAAATTGATTTTAATAGCGTAACCATTGTGCAAAATGTTGTATAATCAACTGTTTTATAAAGTTTAAAATATGTTTTTATACAAAAAATGAACTTTTATTCATTTTTAACTTGACAAAATGATTATTTTGTGCTAAAATGAATGTAGTTTCATTTTTATTGTGAAAGAGGAATTATTATGCCAAAAGTATCAGATGAATATATTAAGGCGAAACGCCAAATGATTATACAAACAGCATATGATTTATGTATTAAAAAGACAGTTAGTACAGTTACTATGCAGGATATTATTGACGCAACAGGGCTAAGTCAAGGTGGTATTTATCGATTTTATAAGAATATTGATGAAATATTTCGGGATATGCTGATTGACCAAAGACAGCGTTTTTCCATCAAAGAACAGGTTGATGAGATTTTTGCAAAAACAGAAACCGCTTCTGTGAAAGAAATCATGCACCCTTTGTTTGAACTTCTTGGAGATTATATGACAGAACAGCTTATGGGCGTTGTAAAGATTAATTTTGAACTATCTGTATTATCTATGAATGAGCCACAGAGAGTAGAGCGTATATTGGGAAGTATTGAGGGAAGCGGAAATTTTGAATACTTATTTCAACGTGTTATCGGCTATTTGACGGCACTGGAAAAAAGCGGATGTGTATCTCCTAAGATTGGCATGGAGGAGCTTATTTCCTATCTGGCGTCTTCTTATAATGGCATTGAAATGAGTTGTATTATCAATCATTGTTACAAAAAATTACCACTGATGGAATGGTACATTCCTAAAACTCAGTTGAAAACATTGGAGAAAACATTGTATTATCTGCTGGGCTGTTCTGAAACGGAGGAGAAATAATTATGTGGAAAGATAAAAGTAAAAATGCACCTGTTACGGAATTTTTAGGTTGGATATTGTTCCTCAGTCTTTTGGTACAAGGAATATTGCTTCTTTTAGAGCCGTATTCGATTTCGTATATGGAAAACGGGCAAATGACCGTTGGATATACGATATATGCAATCCTCGGTATGCTTGTTTCTACACCGTGTCCCGCTATTGCCTTGTTTATCACCTTGCGTAGAGCAGAAAAAATTACAGTAAAAGAGTATTTCAAACGGATTATACATACGCCGAAACCGTTAACGGCAGTTTTAGTTACAGGTTTATTCTGTGCAGTTGCCTTTGTATTTGCATTGTGCTATGGCACGCCCAATGGCTCACCGTGGTATATGATGTTGCTTGGATTTCTTGTTATGATACCTTTTGTGGGTATGGGAGAAGAACCCGGCTGGCGTGGATTTTTACAACCAGAACTTGCAAGGAAATTCCCATTTCCTATAGCGACATCTTTTACCGCTGTAATTTGGTACATATGGCATTTACCAATATGGATTATGCCAACTTCTAATCACTATGGCGATAGCTTGATAGGATTTGCCGTTACAATTTTTGTTTGGGCATTTGCGGGAGCGGCAATTTATAAGGCAACAAAAAGCATTCTCGCTTGTGCCGTGTATCACGCATTTATCAATTCTATTGGTGCGATATACGATTGGAACAACTTATTTGATGCATACCCAAAGACAAACGGAATGTTGCTTTATTTCGGAATTGTTTTTATGGTTGCAATCATTGTTTGGGTAATATTTGACAAGAAAGATAAACAAACTAAATTTCATGAAAAAGAATAAGAGTCTTAGCAGTCTGCTCACAATTGTTAGATTATGATTTAGGAATCGAAAAAATGGAGGTCATTTAATGAAAAGAAGAAATTTATACGCTTTAATTTTAACTGCCGTGCTAACAGCGAATGTAATGTTTACCGGCTGTTCCGCTGTCAGCGAGTCGGAAAAAAGCAGTAACTTGCAGTCGGACATATCTGTATCTACGAAAACAGGAGAAACAGAAAACGTCAGTACAGAAGAAAAAACAGAAGAAACGGAAAGTATGGAAACTGAAAAACTTGTAATAAGAAATTATAATTATAGGGAAGCGGAGGACGATACCTGTGTAAGGGTGACAATGGGAATTGACTGTCATTATGATTTGCCGAGTGAATTTACTTATGATAACAAGGGCAGTTATATTCTTGACAGTTATTATCTTCCTTTGGAGGAAAGGAAAAAGGGAGGTGTAAGAATATTCTGGGGAATACCCCAAATATGCGACGAGTACAATGGGCTTTCGGTAGATATAAACGCTCCCGATACTTGGCTTGATACTACACAAGCAGAGTTGATTAGATTTATGTCTATGAGTAATACCAAATATGAACTTTTTCATTTAAAAACTGAACAACACTCTCCTTCCGAGATTACAATTGATTCACAGGAACAAGTCAATATTGACGGAAGGACTTGGATAAAGTTTACGGCACACACAATTGAATACGACGGAGAAACAAGGATTGATATGCTTGGATATATTACAGTTGTTCAAGGTGATGATTTGTCAAACTACAAAACGGCAAATATAATAGGTTTTATGGTTTCTGATTACACCGAATATGCGGATTTTGAATTGTTCGACAGCTACACAAAACATTCAGCCGAGTCATTGGCTTTAGGGTATATGTTGGAATAATATCGATACAATCATGCACAAAAAAAGAGGAGACAAATTCGGATGAAAAAACATAAAATAAAGAAAAGATACTTCATTCCTGTGCTTGTTATTACAATATTATTTATTGTGGCAGTATTATATTTTCAGTTTACACCTATGGGTTATCGAATGACAGTACGGTATCGCAATTTTACCGAAATACAAAATAATATTTATGTTGAAAATAATTACATAGGAGATACAGATAAAATTATTTCATTAATAAAAGTGGCAAGAAGCAGAAACTCCGAGTTTTGGGGCAGCACTGAAAGCGAACCTATTATTATTATAAGCGACAATGCCAAAACGCTTGAGAAGTTGGGTGGCGACCATGATACATTAACCGCTGTATTTTTCAAGGTGAAATCGTATATATCTATTTCAAGCGAATATTTGAATGTTGATATACTTGCACATGAAATGACACACGCTGAACTTCACGCAAGGCTCTACAAGGGAAAACTACCGCAAACACTTGTGCCGACATGGTTTGATGAAGGTGTTGCTATTCAAAACGATTACCGTGAGCAGTACAATGATGAGGCGTGGCATGAAAAAACCGATAACGGTTCTTATCTTATTGAGCTTAACAATATGGACACGCCCGAAGAATTTTATGGGGGAAGTTCTGACGATAGAAGATTTCGTTATCTTATAAGCCGATATGAATTGAAAACATGGATAAAGAAAAATGGTATGGATTCATTGATACAATTAATTAGAGAGATTAATGCCGGCGAGGATTTTTATGAATTGTACTATAAAACGAACAAATAATTAAAAAAATGATAAAATGTATGGATAATGTTATGGCTGACAAAAGGAAAATATCTAAAAAAATGATTTCAGAACTTGATTTGATAAATATTAACTGTCGTTTCGTTTACGAAAAAATTGTCAAAACCAATGTCCCAAAAGTTTTCATATCTGCAAATGGTGCAATTCAAACAAAGGATGAATTTCTTGAGTATTTTGAATATGTTATGGAACAGCAACGAAAAGTGGGAACTGATGTTATGGAAACAGAGCTAACCTATAATAACAGCAAGGATTTCAGCAAATTTATTGCATTAGAACTAAATAAAAGCTACAGCTATTTGTTTGATTAAATTTGAAAGAAGTTGGTAAAATATGAAAAAAGGAAGTTTATTAGCGGTTTTAACAGCAGGTTTAATGCTGTGTGGCTGTTCAAAAACGCAGTCTGATAACACAAAAGTTGAGCAACCGCTTATAATAATGGCAGGCGGTAATTTGTATTATTGGACGGAAGAAACCGATTGTTTGGGTTCTGCCGATGATATTGACGGATATATCATATCAACCGTTGACAAGGATAAGACCCCAGCAAAAGACGGAGAAACAAACTTCGGCTGCATTGGGAATCCATATGCCTATGGCAATGAAAACGGCGACTGGCTCCTTGTCAAGACGGAGGACAATTACCATATTTTTAAAAAGCAGGAATAAAAAAACTGCATAAAAAGGAGTGTGTATTTAATGAACTTTCATACGTTTGGCTGTTCTGATAATAAAGCGATTGTTTTGATACACGGGGTTCTTACGCCGTGGCAGATGTGGGAATATCAGATTGATAAACTGAAAAATGATTTTTATATAATTGTTCCCGCACTTGATGGACATACTGAGGAAGATGCGAGTGAATTTGAAAACGTCCAACAGGAAGCTGCTCTGATTGAAAACTACATAATAAAAAACTGTGACAGCAAGGTATACGCAGTGTGCGGGATTTCTATGGGCGGAGTAATAAGTGGGGTTATATGGAAAAACAATCGGATAAAAATTGATAAACTGATTATGGACGGTGCACCATTTTTAAAAGTTCCGAAATTTATGGTTGGTATTATGGTATCAAACTATTTAAAAATAGTACATTCCTCAAAGAAGCATGACCCAAAAACTTTGGATGGGTTTAAGAAAAATCTGCTTCCAGAAAAATATCTCCCAAACTATCTTGCATTCATTGATAAAATGTCCGATGAAACCATAATAAATATGGTAAATTCCGTATGTAGCGATAATTATCCGGATAATGTAAAAAGTTCTGCCGATGTACTTTTTATACACGGCACAAAGGCAAATGAAATGGTTGCTGCAAGAGTAGCAAAACGCTTGAAAAAGGATTATCCACAAATGAAAATCATCTGCCATAAAGGACTTTCCCATTGTGAAAATGCACTTTTTCACCCCGATAAATGGTATGATGATGTCATCGGATTTTTGAAGAACCAACTTTAATAAGCGAATTAAACAAATTGATATTGACCACCCACACAAAAGAATGCAACCGCATACACATCATGGCTATTTTCATAATGAAAATGATAGTAAAAAAGGTGCATCAAACTTTATGTGAGGGCAAATTTGATATACCAATGATTTTTAAAGATAGTATCCCGCAAGATTTTGAACTTGTGGGTTTTAATTATGCAAAAAATGAAAAGCAACCAAACGGGAAAGGCGTTCATTTTTTTATTGATGATTATCAATTTTTGCGACTTTGGAACAGACCTAACGATTATTTGAATTTACTTAAGAAATTCGATTTTGTTTTAACACCAGATTTCAGCACCTACACCGATTTCCCAAAGGCAATGCAGATATATAACCACTATCGCAAACATTGGCTGGGTGCATATTGGCAAACTAATGACATTAAAGTTGTGCCAACTATTTCATGGAGCGATGCGGATAGTTTTGAATGGTGTTTTGATGGTGAACCAAAATATTCTATTGTCGCTGTTTCAAGCGTTGGTACTCAACAAAATAAAGATAGCAAGAAAACATTTTTGTTGAGTTATGAAAAGATGATTGAGAAGTTAGAACCCGAAACGATTATATTTTATGGCAGTGTTCCGAAAGAGTGTTTAGGAAACATTATAAACATTAAACCATACCAAAGTAAATTTAGAGAGGTGATTTAAATGGGAGATTTTCCGTTGTCTGAAAAATATATTGACTTTGTAAATTCTATGCATAATGTAACGACTGATTTCCTTGAATGACGGCACGACAGCAAGCGGAAAAACAACAGTCGGAGCGGGAATAAAATTTATGCGAATGGTTTCGGCAAGCCCTAAAAAGTTGCATATAATTGCAAGCAAGACTACCGGAACAGCTGAAAAAAATATCATTAAGCAAGACAATGGCATACTTGACCTGCACCGCAACGCTAAATATTTTGGCAATGGCGACAAGGACAACAAACTTCCTCATATTAAGTTTGAGGGCAAAATAATTTACATTTTAGGTTATGACAACAAAGACAAATGGCAAAACGTTTTAGGCTCTCAATTTGGTTGTGTATATATTGATGAAATTAACACGGCTGATATTGATTTTGTGCGTGAGATTTCAACCCGTAACGATTACTTAATGGCGACCCTGAATCCCGATGACCCGAGCTTACCAGTATACAAAGAATTTGTAAATCGAAGTCGACCATATAAAAAATATATTGGCGATATTCCAAAAGAAATTTTAAGTGAATTAACAGAAGAACCTGTACCAAATTGGCGGTATTGGTTCTTTTCTTTTCGGGATAATTTGGGGCTATCGCAGGCGGAAATTGATAAGAAAATAGCGTCAGCACCAAAGGGAACTAAATTATATAAAAACAAGATTTTAGGGCTTAGAGGTCGTACTACTGGACTTTGTTTTAATCTTGAAAATAAAAATATTATAAACTTACAAACGGCTAAAAAGCTTGAATTTGTGAGGTTTTCGGCGGGACTTGACACAACTTATTCCCAAACCTCCCCCGACACCATAGCATTTACTTTTATAGGCAGAAACACCCCCACATATGTGGGGGAAATAACATATTTTTCACCTTACTTCCTAAATTAAACGGAACACCCCACTTATGTGGAAAAAATTGGTATAGTAGCGACAGTGCAGAACTTTTTCAGGGAATACCCCCACATATGTGGGGAAAATACTCGTTCCCAAACCTTTAATCTGCTATTTTTTATGTTCTATTCCGTTCCATATAATTTACAAGATATATTATATCATGTAATAACAAATTTGTCAAGTGTTTTGGAAAAAGTTTGTACAAATTTGATGTAACAAAAGTATGTAAGTTTAATAAAAAAATTCTAAACGATAGAAAAAATATTCTCTAAAAAACTTTTGCTTAATTTAGCAAAGCTTGCAGGGCTTGTTTTCCCAATTGTCGCCATGATATAGGAAATTTACGTTGGTAGTCAAGCAAAATTTTGTATTACAAATAAATACAAATTTTCAAACTGCTTTTGGGGTAGCACACCAACGCATCAAAAAATCCGAAAAATACACAGCGGACTGCCTGCTGTTATTGCCGATACGCTGGCATATATCGTGTGTGCTGACCTTGATAAAATTGAAATTTCAGACCTAAAAGCACAAAATATATTTGAGGAAATTTCAAACAAAATAGACTTTTTGGAACTTGTAAAAAATGCGATTGTTACGGCTCTTGTCGAGGGTGACGGAGCATTTAAAATTTCTGTTGACACGGATATTTCCGACCTGCCAATTGTTGAATTTGTGGGAGCAGACAGAACCGAATACCACTATTCAAGAGGAACGCTAAAAGAAGTTGTTTTTACCACACAAATTAATTCTAAAGATAACAAATATTTTTTAAAAGAATACTATGGCAAGGGTTATATTGAGAGCAAATTATATAATCAAAACGGCAACGAAATTAGCCTAAATTCGTTGTCAGAAACCGAAAGCATTAAACCGTTAATAACTTTTAATGGCGATTATATAATGGCTGTACCACTGAAATTTTACAACTCTAAAAAATATTTTGGTAGGGGTAAATCAATCTTTGACGGCGGAAAATCTGATTGTTTTGATGCACTTGATGAGGTAATTTCCCAATGGTGGGACGCTCTCCGAATGGGCAGGGTTAAACAGTATATCCCCAATTGCATGATACCGAGAAACCCCGAAAACGGCGGTTTAAATTCACCTAACCAGTTTGGCAACAATTACATTTCAACCGATAACCCCATTCAAGAGGGTGTTTCTCCAAAAATCGAGGTTGTGCAACCCGACATAAAATACGAGGCTTTCGCCGAAAGCTATTCAAATTGCTTGCTTATGTGCTTACAAGGGTTGGTATCTCCTGCAACGCTGGGTATTGATGTTGGAAAAATGCAGTCAGCAGAGGCACAACGAGAGAAAAAGGACGTAACCGGAAACACCCGAAACACCATTACAACAACCCTTGAAAAAGCCTTGCCAAGCCTTATTAATGCGGTTTTAAAAACCTATGATAATATGCTTGAGGTTGAGCCAAAAGAATATGAAATTATTGTAAGTTTTGGTGAATATGGTTCTCCCGATTTTGACAGCAGGGTTGAAACGGTCGGCAAGGCGGGAGCATACGGCATTATGTCGGTTAGGACGCAGGTTGAGGAACTTTGGGGAAGTTCAAAAGATGACGAATGGAAAGCCGAGGAAGTAAAACGGCTTATGAAAGAAAAAGGACTTGAAAG
>CANRLN010000072.1 GCA_947631445.1 uncultured Clostridia bacterium | reverse complement strand
GAGGAAGAACCTGATTCTCCTCTTAAAGTTAAGCTTGCAAAGCTTGCAAAACAGATTTCCACTTTTGGATATATTGGAGCTATCGTTATTGCGGTGCTTTATCTTGCGTATTTTATTGTTACCATTGGCGGATTTGACGCATTTTTTGCAATGGGTGCAAAAGAAATTATTCAAAAGATTGTCGAGGTTGTTTCACTTGCAGTTGTTATTATCGTTTGTGCCGTTCCGGAGGGTCTTCCTCTTATGATTGCCCTTGTTCTTATGCAGAACACAAGCAAGATGCTTGACCACAATGTTCTTGTAAGAAAGGCAGTTGGTATTGAAACAGCTGGTTCTCTTAATATTCTCTTTTCAGACAAAACTGGTACTATCACAAAGGGTATGCTTGAAGTGGTTGATTTCTTTACCGCTGACGGCAACAGCATTGACCTTGAAAAATATCAATCGGACAAGACTATAAAGCCACTTATGGATTATTGTATTGGTAAAAACACCAATCTATGTTTGACGGAAATCATGTTGTTGTAGGTGGTAATGCAACCGACCAAGCTCTTATGAAATTTATTGGCGAGGCTACCTATACAAAACTTGCAGATGACAAGGTAAATCTTGTTACAAACTCTCAGGGCTTTAATTCAACAAACAAGTTTAGCCAAGCAAGAATTGACAAAATGGGAAAGACATTCTATAAGGGTGCTCCTGAAAGACTTCTTGCAAAGGCTAAAAGTTATCTTGACCAGAACGGCAATGTTCAACCGATTGATTTGGACAAACTCAATGCAAAGATTGATAGCCTTGCAGAAAAGGCAATGCGTGTGCTTGCTTTTGGATATTCAACCTCTCCAATGGTTGAAAGCCAAATTAATGATGATGTGGTTCTTATCGGTCTTGTTGGTATTCGTGACGAGGTTCGTCCAGAAGCAAAACAAGCTATCGAAGAAATCACCGAGGCAGGAATACAGGTTGTTATGATTACCGGTGACCGCCTTGAAACAGCAAGAGCTATTGCTAAGGATACAGGACTTCTCAAGAATGAAACAGACGTTTGCATCTCCTCAATGGAGCTTAACAACATGAGCGATGATGAGGTTAAGAAGATTATTCCAAACATTCGTGTTATCGCAAGAGCATTGCCAACCGATAAATCAAGAATGGTAAGACTTTGTCAAGAACTTAACCTTGTTGTTGGTATGACCGGTGACGGTGTAAATGACGCTCCTGCTCTTAAGCGTGCAGATGTTGGTTTTGCTATTGGTAGCGGTACAGAGGCAGCAAAAGAAGCAGGCAAAATTGTTATTCTTGACAACAACATTCGTTCCATTAAAGACGCTATTTGGTACGGAAGAACAATTTATCACAATATCTTAAAATTCTGTAAATTCCAGCTTGTAATTAACGTTGCGGCGGTTATTGTATCAGCTATCGCTCCTTTCTTTGGAGTGGAAGAACCTCTTAAGGTAACCCACCTTCTGTTTGTAAACCTTGTAATGGACGGACTTGGTGCAATTATGCTTGGAAACGAACCAGCACTTGCAAAATATATGCACGAAAAACCACGTCGCCGTGATGAAAGCATTGTTAGCAAGAATATGATGATACAGATTGTTATTATGGGTCTTTGGCTTACAATAGTAAGTTTTGCTTATCTTAAACTTCCATTCTTTAAAGGTTTGTTTGCAACCCCAGAACAGCATTTAACAGGTTATTTTGTTCTATTTATTGTTTCGGCACTTTTTAATGGCTTTAATGTTCGTGACGATGGTTTCGGTATTTTCAAGAATCTTAAAGAAAACCCAGGTTTCTTGAAAACTATGCTATTAATTATGGTTGTTCAGGCGGTTATTGTAAACGCTGGCCTTATTCCTCTTGGAGTATTCCAGTTTATTGGAAAGATGTTTAGTTGTGTTCCTTTTGGAATTATGGGTTGGGTGGCAGTTGTTCTGCTTGCACTTACTATGATTCCTGTCGATATGATAAGAAAAGCATTTACCAAAAATAAGTAATAGTTAAAATTCAAAATAAACGGCAGAACCGAAAGCTACTGTTTTTGGTTCGGCTTTTTTTGGGAATTTTTTAGGAAAAAATGAAAGGCTTTCAATAAAAATGTATACAAAAGAACTTATTAAAACAGCCAAAAGAGATAATAATAAAAAAAGAAATTTTCTGCTTGTAAATCCTTTGCAGGCAAAGCATATAGCATCAAGCCCCAGCGAAACACTTAAAATGTTTTCGGCACTTTCAGCTCTTGTTAAAAATAAATATAATAAACCACTTGTAATAGGTTTTGCCGAAACAGCAACGGCTATTGGGGCAAAGGTTGCTATTGACCTTGGCGGATATTATATTCAAACCACAAGGGAGGATTTTGGCGATGAGCAGGTTATATTTTTTACCGAATCCCACAGCCACGCAACTCAGCAGAAACTGCTTAGGGCAGAAATGTATAAAGCAGCCCAAAAAACCTCACAAATTTTGTTTGTTGAGGACGAACTCACCACAGGAAATACTATTCTTAAGATAATAAAGTTATTGCGTCAAATATATAATAAAAATATAACCTTTGGGGTTGTGTCTATTTTAAACGGCATGGATAAACAGCATCTTGAAATATATTCGCAGGAGGATATTTCGCTTGACTGGCTTGTGAAAATTTCTCATAAAGATTATGAAGAAAAAGCCGAAAATTTAGTTGCAGACGGAAATTATATAAAGGCGGATTTGTCAAGTATAAAGATTGAATATAATGTCTTAAACCTCAGAATGGACTGCAATCCACGCAGACTGACCGACAGCAGAGAATATTTAAATCAGCTTAATGCTTTAAATTGGAGTATTTTTGAAAAAATTAATTTTTCGCAGGATAAGGATATACTTGTGCTTGGAACACAGGAACTAATGTTTCCTGCAATATATTTTGCAAAATTTTTGCAGGATAAAGGCTTTAATGCTTTTTCTCATTCAACAACAAGAAGTCCTATTGCCACAGGAAAGGCTGTTGATTATCCAGTGCATACAAGATATGAACTTAAAAGCATATATGACCAAAACAGAACCGTTTATATTTATGACCTGAAAAAATACGACCATGTTATAATAATAACCGATGCACCAGAAAAAACGCCAAATAGCCTTGTAAACGCTTTAAAATTGGTCGGAAACAAAAAAATAGATATTGTTTTTATATAAAATATTTGTGGACAATAAATTATACAGAAAGGTTGAAACAAAATGAATCAAAACGCTTTTAAGGTTGCAGGGCTTTTGTATACCCCTGCTCTTAATGAAACTATTGCAGACAAAATTATAAATCACAAAATACCTTATTTAAGTTCCATCTGCTTTTGCCTTGAGGATACAATAATCGATACGGCACTTCCTAAAGCATACAATCAGCTTATGAAAACCCTTGAAAAGCTTGCAGGTTATCCGGCAAATCTTCCACTTATTTTTATAAGAATACGTAATCCCGAACATATGGTTGAGGTCACCAAAATGCTTGGCGGTCTTATGGATATTGTCACAGGATTTGTGCTTCCGAAATTTGATACTTCCAATTCCGAAAGATACATAGAAAATATAAAGCTTATTAATATAAACCGCAAACCAAAACTTTGTATTATGCCAATACTTGAAAGTTTCAGGGTTGCTGACTGCCGAAGCCGTCAAAAGGAACTGGAAACCCTTAAAAATCAGTTGCTGGAAATTAAAGAAATTGTGCTTAACATACGAATGGGCGGAAATGATTTTTGCAATTTGTTTGGAATAAGGAGAAATCAAAACCACACAATTTATGATATGTGTGTTATCCGTGACATTATAGCGGATATTCTAAATGTTTTTTCGGCGGATTTTGTTGTGTCTGGGATTGTCTGGGAATATTTCGGCGGGGAAAACTGGGAACAATATTTTAAAAGGGAACTGGAACTTGACCGTCTTAACGGAATTGTCGGCAAGACGGCTATTCACCCTTGTCAACTTCCAATAATAAGGGAAAATCTTAAGGTGGATAAAACCGATTATGAAAACGCTTGCAATATACTCGGCTGGAATGGCAAAGAACTTGCTGTAAGCGGAGAAAACGGCAGAATGAATGAGGTTAAATGCCACACCAAATGGGCATATAGAATAAAATGTCTGGGGGATATTTATGGAATTAGGTAATTTAAACAGTATGAAAAGCTCTTATAAAAAAGATGATGTGACATTGCTTTTAAAGGATATAACTGGACTTGTTAAACCACTCCCAACGGCTGAACGTGAAAAGCTTATACAAAGTGGTGTTCATTATTGCGAGATGCTTCCGCTTGAATATGAACCGTCCGAAGAATATTTAAAAGCTTTTTATTATGCTCTTGAAAACTTTAGTGATATAACTGCAAAGGCAATTGCTATAACCGCCGAAAGGATTATGATTGATAAAAAAAATCCTGTTATTGTTTCGCTTGCAAGGGCAGGCACGCCAATTGGTATACTTATTAAAAATTATCTTGAAAAAAAATATAACAAGCCTGTTCCACACTATTCTATTTCTATTATAAGAGGCAGGGGAATTGATAAAAATGCTATGAAATATATTTTGGACAGGCACAAACCCGAACAAATTCAGTTTGTGGACGGCTGGACGGGCAAAGGAGCAATAACAAGCACCCTTGCAAAAGCCTTGTCAGAAGATATAAATTATTCAAAAATTAACCCTTGTCCCGCTGTTCCCTGCGACCCTGCCGGAGTTGCACGAATTTACGGCACACACAAAGATTTTTTAATTGCCAGTTCCTGTCTTAACAGCACGGTTTCGGGACTTATCAGCCGTACTTTTTTAAGAAGTGACATTATAGGCGAAAAGGATTTTCATGGTGCGGTTTATTATGGTAATCTTAAAGATAAAGATTTAACCTATGTTTTTATAAACAAAATAACAGAGCATTTTAATTTTGATTTAGATTTAAAAATAAATTTAAAAATAGCCGAACAACCAAACGTCAACGGTCTTGAAGAAACAAGGCTTATTGCGGAGCATTTTGGAATAAACGATATAAATCTTGTAAAGCCGAGTATTGGCGAGGCAACAAGGGTTTTGCTTAGAAGAATGCCTTGGAAAATTCTTGTGCATAGTCTTAGCGACAATAAAAATCTTGGGCATATATACAGGCTGGCACAGGAGAAAGGAGTAAAGGTTGAACAGTATCCGCTTAAAAACTATCTTGCCTGCGGACTGATTAAAAGCCTTGCAGATACATGATAAATAATAATTTAAACAATAAAAAAATATTGTTTGTTTGCGATTTGGATAACACCCTTATTTATTCTAAAAAGCATTATCAAAACGGTGATGTTTTGGTTGAATATATTGACGGCAAACCGCAAAGCTATATGTCGCCAAAATCCTATGATTTGTTTTTAAAAATAAATCGATTGGTGGATTTTGTACCGGTTACCACTCGAAGCATACAGCAGTTTAAACGCATAAACCTGCCCTTTAAAACAGCCTTTACAACCAACGCTACTATTTTATTAAATAATGGCGAAATTGATAAAGATTTTGCTGAATATTCCAAAAAGCAGGTTGAACCTTACAAACAAGAACTGGAACGACTATATAATTTATACAAAGACGACCAAAGGTTTAGAATTGTAAGATATGTTGACAATATGTTTTTGTTTTTGGCTTGTGCCAACGGTTGCACTGCCGAACAATGCGTTTTGGATATAAGAACTCAAACGGATTTATATACAGAAAATACCGGATATAAAATATATACTTTTCCGCCAACTGCCAACAAAGGTGAAAGTGTTAAATATTTTAGAAAAAATAAGAATTATGATTTTGTTATTGGTGCAGGGGATAGCCCTATTGATTTGGCGATGCTTAAAAAATGTGATAAGGCATTTGTGCCGAATTATAAACTTGCAGGAAATCTTAACAATACGGTTGTTTTTGAGGAAAAATTTACTGAAAATATGCTTGAATATGTCCTTGAATTTTTGCAAAATTAAACATAGCTAAAAAACTTTTAAAATTTTATTTTTCGTGCAAAATAATTATATGCTTTTTAAAAATAATTATTTATCAAAGGAGAATAAAATGAAAAGATTTTTAAGTTTTGCATTATGCTTTGCAATAACGCTTTTTTGCGGGAATATTTTCAAGGTAAATGCACAAGAAATTTCCGCCGAAAGTTGTGTGCTTATTGAGGCAGACAGCGGGGCTGTTGTTTATAATAAAAATGATGAGGAACAACGCCAGATGGCAAGCACAACTAAAATTATGACCACTCTTATTGCTCTTGAGCAGGATAATCTTACCGAAGAATTTCCTGTTGAAAAATCAGCACTTACCGAGGGTTCTTGTATGGGGCTTAAAGAAGGAGATAAGGTTTCTCTGTTGGATTTGTGCTATGGAATGATGCTACCGAGCGGAAACGATGCGGCAAATATGACCGCTATAAGAATAGGTGGAAGCATTGAAAATTTTGTAGAAATTATGAACGAGAAAGCAAAGACTTTAGGGCTTGAGCATACCCATTTTGTGACCCCAAGCGGACTGGACGATGACACCGACCAACATTATTCAACCGCTCTTGATATGGCTTATCTTGCATCGGTAGCAATAAAAAACCCCCTTTTTAGACAAATTTGTTTTACACAAAATAAACATATTGTTACGTCCAATGCGGAATATTGGCTAAAAAATACTAACAAGTTGCTTAAACTTTGTGACGGAGCTGTTGGAATAAAAACAGGATTTACCGACAAAGCCGGAAGATGTCTTGTTTCGATGTGCGAACGTGGGGGGAATGCAATGATTTGTGTTACCTTAAGCGACAGGGACGACTGGAACGACCATATGGCACTCTATGACAGATACCTGCCTACCAATTAAAAATAGTATTAACTGTTTTCTCCGCCATAGGCGGGGAAAACAAATATACCTAAAAACTTTTTTATTAATAATAATTTAGGAATGGTTAATTTTCGTTGATAAAAAATTATTTTTGTTATTTAAAAAAATCTTAAGTGTTTTCCTATCGTAGGCGGAAAATACATAAATATAAACAACACTTTTATCTACTTCCTAATAATTTTTTGCCTTGACTTTTTGAGGAAAGTATGATATAATTAATAGCAGTAAACTATAAGTGAATTATAAAGGAGAGATTGTTATGGCAACAAGAGTGGGAATGGTAAGTCTTGGCTGTCCCAAAAATCAAGTTGATGCGGAGCATATGCTGTTTGACCTGAAAAAAGAGGGCTTTCAGATTGTTTCAGATGCTGCCCTTGCCGATTATGTAATTATAAACACCTGCGGTTTTATTGAATCTGCTAAACAGGAGGCAATTGAAACCATACTTGAATTTTGTACCCTCAAAAAAGAGGGAAGAATAAAGGCGGTTATTGTGACAGGTTGTCTTGCTCAAAGATATGGCGACGAAATGCTTAATGAAATGCCTGAAGTGGACGCTATTGTGGGAATTGGCGAAAATAAAAATCTTTGCGAAATTATCCGTGATATTGCCTCAGGGAAACAGAATGTCTGTAAGATAGGCAGATGTGAAGAATTGGCACTGGACGGCGGAAGAATTATATCCACCAACCCTTTTTATGCTTATCTTAAAATTGCCGAGGGTTGTTCTAACTGCTGTACATATTGTGCCATTCCCTCTATAAGGGGTAAATTCCGTAGCCGTCCAATAGAAAGTATTATCGAAGAAGCAAAATGGCTTGCTGAAAATGGTATTACCGAACTGGTTGTTATTGCACAGGATACAACAAGATATGGCGAAGATTTGTACGGTGTGCCAAGCCTTGCAAGGCTTTTGAAAGAACTTTGTAAAATTGACGGTCTTAAATGGATACGCACACTTTATTGCTATCCTGAAAGACTGACTGATGAACTTATTCAAACGGTTGCAAGGGAGCCAAAACTTGTTAAATATTTTGATATTCCGCTCCAGCACGCAAATGGAGAGGTTCTTAAAAAGATGAACCGTCACGGTGATTATGAAAGCCTTAAAAAGCTTATTAATAATATAAGGAAGCAAATTCCAGATGTTATAATCCGTACTACTTTTATTGCGGGCTTCCCCTCCGAAACGACCGAGCAGTTTGAAGAATTATCAAGATTTGTCGGCGAAATGAAATTTGACCGCATGGGCTGTTTTGCTTATTCCCAAGAAGAAAATACACCAGCGGGAAAAATGGACGGTCAGATTGACGAGCAGGAAAAGGAAAGACGAGCCGATTTGATTATGGAACAACAAATGTTTATAAGCGGTGAGCAGAATGAAAAGAAGATTGGCAAAGTTTATGAGGTTGTAACCGAGGGATTTGACCGATATGCAGAATGTTTCTATGGCAGAAGCGTTGAGGACGCTCCCGAAATTGACGGTAAAATTTTCTTTGATTGTGGTGAAAATA
>CANRLN010000071.1 GCA_947631445.1 uncultured Clostridia bacterium | reverse complement strand
AAAGGCAGGTAAGGTTGCTTCCCAAGGTAGGTCGTACAATGATTTTAGATACAAAAAAAAGCAAACCACCAGATTGGATAAGGATACTATTGATATGCACGAATACAATCGCACACTAAGCAATCTGCGTTCGTCAAAAGTCAAAAAAAATGCGGCGGTATGTGCGGTGTTTTTGGTTGTAGTTCTGGCAGCAATTGCAATACTTGTTATGCCGCCTGTGTTTATGGCAAAACCCGACCTTACAGTATCTTCAAAAGACAGTATTTTTCAGAATATTTCCTATCAGGAATTGAAAAACAAAATGAACAAAGAAAATTGTATATACAACACCGAAGCTTTTAAAAGCGATGATGCTAAAAAATATCGAACGGTTACCATTACATATGATGTTTCAAATCCTTCTGTTTTTGATATGAATCTTAAAAGCTTCAAGGTGGCTTCGGTCGATTCAAAATATAAGAAAAATGTTTTTTGCGTCAGCTGTAAAAATCCTGTAACCATTAAGGCTTTTTCTTCCGATGAGGTTAATATTGATGTTATTATATGTGTTGATGAAATGAGCGATAAGGATTTTCAAAAATGTGTCGACAGTCTGCTGATAAAATCTCAGGAAGCATATCGGGATATTATGGGGTATGAACTTCCGATTATTCAAGGTTTTGCTTTTGGTCCGTCAAGTGCCATCTGCTTATAAAAAATAATTTTTTAAAATATATTTCTTGCCTGTGGCAAGGAATGTATTTTTTATTTCTAAAAAAATATTGAGCATTTTTCCGCCGTTGGTGGAGAAATGCTTAAATAAAAATATGTTTTTTTATAAAAATTGATTTTCGTGACAACGCTATTTAGGGTATTGACAAATATAAGATAAAATGATATAATAATAAAGGAATGAAACAACTGTAACATATTCATTTTTTAAAGCATAAGATGAAATATGTTTTTGTTGTGTGCCGGAAAGGGGAATGAATATGCAACAGTTGGTTATTAACGGAAAAAATAAATTGCAAGGAGAAATTGAAATTTCGGGTGCTAAAAATTCGGTGCTTGCTCTGCTTGCCGCAACGGTTATTTTAAACGGAAAAACAACCCTTACTGGTTGTCCCGAACTCAGCGACGTGTATTCCACCTGTCAGATACTAACCTCGCTTGGTTGTAGTTGCAAGCGTAAAGGAAACAGTATTACTGTATGCTCGGACGATATACATAAATCGGATATTGACCATTCGCTTATGATGAAAATGCGTTCGTCTATACTATTTATGGGTGCTTTGCTTGCAAGGTTTAAAAGTCGACCTTGTGAGGTGTTTTATCCGGGAGGGTGTCCGCTTGGCGACCGACCTATTGATATACATATTTCTGCACTTTCAAAGCTTGGAGCGGTCATAACCGAAAATGGTGGAAAACTTATCTGCAAAGCACCAAACGGTCTTAAGGGAGCGGATATTTCGCTTATGTTCCCGTCGGTTGGAGCAACCGAAAATATTATTCTTGCGTCAGTACTTGCCAAAGGCGAAACCAATCTTTCCAATTGTGCCTGCGAACCGGAAATAACAGACCTTTGCAGGTTTTTAAACAAATGTGGTGCTAAAATTTATGGATATGGAACTCCCAATATAAGAATTGTCGGGGTCGAAAAACTTTATGGCTGTGAATATAAGGTATGTCCCGACCGAATTGAAACGGCAACCTATATGGGCTGTGCTGCTGTTACCGGTGGAGAACTTATTTTGAACTCAGCTGACACAAGCTCAATGACAGCGGTTGTTCCTGTGTTTGAACAGATGGGTTGTAAAATATATGCAAGGGAACATAGTATATTAATTGCTGCCCCAGGGCAGTTAAAACCGGTTAAGAATATAAGAACAATGCCCTATCCAGGATTTCCGACCGACGCTCAGCCGATTGTTATGGCAGCTCTTGCAACTGCCGGCGGAACAAGCGTTATTGTGGAAACAATATTTCCTAATCGTTTTGGGCAGGCGGCAGAACTTGTAAAGATGGGTGCGGACATAAGAATTGAAAACGATGTTGCGATTATTTCCAAATCCGGAGGACTTTACGGAGCATCAGTTAAATGCCATGACCTTAGGGCGGGGGCATCACTTGTGGTGCTGGCTCTTGCCTGTGAGGGAAAAAGTATTCTTTCGGATATTTACCATATCGACCGTGGTTATGAATGTCTTGAACAAAAACTGAATGCTGTTGGAGGCGACGTGGTACGCACATACTAAATCGGAGGCTTTTTAAAATATGACTTTAATAGAAAAAATTAAAAATTTTAAACTGCTTATAAATCCAAAGGTTGGAATTATAAGCAGTGCGATTGTAGTAATATGTTTGGCAGTAATGGAGGCATACTATAGCGTTTTTGCATTAAAGCAGGTCAATGTGCTTGGAATAGAAAAATATTATGCAGGCAAGCAGGTTCTGGACGCTTCCGGAATAGTCAATACAAACAGCACCTTTTTTGTGCAACTTCATAGTAACGCTATATCTGAAAAAATAGAGAAAACCCTTCCGTATGTCGAAAAGGTGGAAATAACAATTGACTATCCAAATAATGTAAATATGAATATTACTCCTGCAATTCCGGTTGTCGCCATTGAATGTGGAAAAAAATATTATTCGGTAAACCAATCGGGAAAAATTCTTGAACAGTATGATAATGCACCAATCAATCTTCCTATTGTATGGGGATATGAACTTTGCGAATATAATCCATCAAAATATATTAAAAGCGATGACGAATTGAAACAGACTATTCTGCAGGAGCTTTTAAACGGACTTGCAAACGAAAGATATAAGGATATAAAATATATAAATATGACCCGCCGAACTGCAATAACCATGAACTATGATGACCGTGTGGAAATAAGATTGGGCAGCTCTGTGGATTTGGATTTTAAAATGAAAGCGGTAAAAGCGGTTATAGACAGCGGAGTGAATGACGATTTTTACGGGACTATAATTTATAATAGCGAAGAAAGCGGTCTGTCACTTATTCCAAAAGCCAGAAGCAATTAATTTCATTCCCTTGCCCACCAAAGCAAGGGAATAAAATTTTTGTTTGCCATACTTGACATTATGCAAATAATGTGCTATAATTATTTACAGCCGAAGTTGTTTTATTAAGTTTTTATTTAAAAATTCGGTTGTGCAAAATGTCGAAAAAACTTGTATTATTGTTGCCAAAAAATATAAGGAATACAAAAAATAAAAAATTTTTTATTAAAACACTTGATAATAGGCTTAAATTGTGTTATGATATATTATGTATTATAACGCTGGAATGTATAAAAAAATGATTTTATTTAATTGTTTTTTTTATTGTTTTTTTATGCTTTTCTTGCTTTTAGATTTTATTTTTTTTAAAAAATTGTGTGAATTTCTTTAAACGGGAGGATGTTTATTATGTCGTATGAATATGTGGAAGCTCCTATGCAGAGTGCAAAAATTAAAGTAATTGGTGTTGGCGGCGGCGGCGGAAATGCCCTTAACTGTATTGCTGCCGCCGGTATTGCCGGAAACGTTGATTATATTGCTGTCAATACCGACGCACAGGCTCTTGCCAAATCCAAAGCAACCGAAAAAATCGCAATCGGTACAAAGCTTACTCATGGTCTTGGTGCTGGAGCAAAGCCGGAGGTCGGCGAGGCTGCCGCTCAGGAAAGTCAGGACGAAATTTCAGCCGCTATTGAGGACGCTGATATGGTATTTATCACCGCAGGAATGGGCGGCGGTACTGGTACTGGTGCTGCTCCTGTTGTCGCTCAGATTGCTCAGTCGATGAACAAGCTTACCATTGCGGTTGTTACCAAACCTTTTAACTTTGAAGGTGCAAGAAAAATGCAAAAAGCTGAGCAAGGCATTAGCAAACTGCTTGAATCGGTTGATGCTCTTATTGTTATCCCTAACGAAAATCTTTATAAAATTTCTGACCAAAAGCTTACAATGCGTCAGTCCTATGCTCTTTCGGACAACGTACTTAAAACCGATGTAATATCTATTGCCGAAATTATCACCCGTCATGATGAAATCAACGTTGACTTTGCCGACGTTACAACTATTATTAAGGGTGCAGGTTTTGCACATCTTGCTATTGGTCATGGAGAGGGCAAAGACAAAGTTCAAGACGTTGTTTCTCAGGTTATCTCGTCGCCACTTCTTGAAACTTCTATCAGCGGTGCTAAACGTTTGCTTATTAATATCACCATGAGTGAGGATATTGCAGTTGATGAGGTTGATGAACTTACAAGAATGCTCACTGAAGCAGTTGATGAGGACGCTGAAATTATCTTTGGTAACGGCTACAATGAAAACGCAACCGATGAAGTTTATGTTACTGTTATTGCTGCAGATTTTGACAATGCTCCCGCACGTCCACAGCCTGCCCCACAACCAATGCCACAGCCAAAGCCTGCTTTCCAACCACAAACTTCTACTTTCCAATCAAGCTATCAGCCACAGCAGACAAATAATAGTTTCCAACCACAAACTGGCAATAGTTATCAGCCACAGCAAACAAATAATAATTTCCAGCCGACAACTCCTTCTTATCAACAGCCGACCGTTAATACAAACAATAACAACTATCAGCCACAGTCAAACAACAATTTCCAGCCACAAACCGGCAATAGTTTTCAGCCACAGCAACCCTCAAGATTTGGCACAGAACAGAATGTTCCAAACCAGAGAAACAACAGTTTTTCAACTGGTTCAAAGTCCACAGGCGAAAATATGTATAATGCAGGAGTGAAAACTCCCGACAATCCGGACTACTACAATTCATTGTATGATATCTTTAAAAAGTAATAAAAATTTTTTTAAGCGTCGTTGCTTTACAGCGACGCTTGTTTTTTACAGTGGTTAAAATACACAAAAAAGGATTTTGCGTTTTATGAAAAGTGCTGAAAATATAATAATATATAACAAAACTATTGAAATTTATACAATTTTATAGTATAATGTAATTAGTTTAGAACTTAAGAGAAGCAAAAACTTCTCGTATTACTGCTGTTTGTTAAATAATTGTCCTATAAAAGAAACAGGGGCAAAAAATAATTATTAGGAGGTAACTTACTATGGCAAGTAATGGATATTTGAGAACCGCTCGTGTTGGCGGTTTTGTAAAAGAGGACGTTTTGGGGTATGTTGATGAACTTAACTCTAAAATTTACAGTCAGGATAATACTATAAATGACCAGAAAGAAACTATAGAACGTCTTGAAAAACAACTTGCGACTGCAGGCAAAAATGAAAATTTTGAGGGCAAGCAGGAACTTGAAAAACAGCTTGAAGATGCAAAAACAAAACTTGATGAGGCAAGAAATCATGAAAATGAACTTAAAACTGCTGCCGAAACCATGAAAATCAAGGTGGCTGACCTTGAAAGTGAAATCGGCGAAAAGGATAAACAGATTTCAAGCCTTAATGAAGAAATTGAACAGCTTAAACAAAAGCTTACCGAAGCTGAACAGCAGGCTGCTGTAGGCGGAAATGCAAGCCCAAGCTTTGATATGGCAGGTATCTTTACTGCCGCTCAGGCAACCGCCAATAATCTTATCGCAGAAGCTAAAAAAGCCGCTAAGAAAATGGAAGATGATGCACAAGAGCTTCAAAAGCAGGTTCTTGACGATGCAAACGCACAGGCTGAAAAAATGGTCGCTAACGCTAAAGCAGAGGCTGACGCTACTACAGAACGTGCTAAAAAATATGCTGAAGAAACTACTTCGGCTGCAAAGAACGAAGCAGAACAAACTCTTACATATGCTAAGAATGAAGCTGGCATTATAAGGGAAAAATCCAAAGGATTGCGTGATTCTATCTCCACCCAGTTTAACGCACTTAATGATAAGGTTGCAGAACTAGGTGAAATTTTTGGTAATCTTTATGAAAGCAATGCAAATATATTCAGCAATGCTCAGTCGCTTATTGATGAAGGACTCAGCCTTGTTGATGAAAATGCAGAAAAAAAGGATTTTAGCTCGGACAAGAAGGGAGATGATGACACTCAAGACATAGACGAACTCACCCAGAAAACAATGGCTGAACTTGAGAAGATAACTCATCAATAATTTGTATTATTTTTTTTCCACTTACAGCGGAGAAAATGTAACTATAAATATCATAAACTAAAATGTTAATAATAAAAAGGGGGCTTGAAAAAGTCCCTTTTTTAAGGATTTTTTAATGGAGAAAATATGATTAGAGAAATAAATTCAAATAAGCTTAAAACACTTTCGTCCACTCTTAAATGTGGCGACAAAATACTTCTTTCCGGAACGGTTTATACCGCAAGAGATGCAGCACACAAAAGATTTATGCAACTTATCGAGGAGGGAAAGCCTCTGCCGTTTGAACTTGAAAATGCGGTGATTTATTATGCAGGACCTACACCCACTCCAGAGGGTCACGCCATAGGTTCATGCGGGCCTACCACCTCCAGCCGTATGGATAGATTTGCCCCAAAACTGCTTGATATGGGTCTTGGCGGAATGATAGGCAAGGGCGAACGCTCTGAACAAGTAAGAGAAGCTATTGTACGCAACAAGGCAATTTATCTTTGTGCCATAGGCGGAGCAGGGGCGTTGGCAAGCAATTGTATAACCTCATGTGATGTCATCGCTTTTGACGATTTGGGCTGTGAATCTGTAAAGAAACTTACCTTTGATAAATTCCCGCTTATTGTTGCCAACGACTGTATGGGCAATGACATTTTCAAACAGGGAAGAAAAGAATATGGCGGTGAAAACGCATGATTATAATGGGAATTGACTATGGCGAGGCAAGAACGGGTGTTGCAATCTGTGGAAAATCTGAAATGCTTGCATCTCCAATAGGAACAATAAACGAAAAGGATTTTGAAACGCTTGCACAAAAAATAGCCGATATGGCTAAAGAAAATAAGGCGGAACAACTTGTTGTAGGACTTCCCCTGCGAACAGACGGCAAACCAAGCGAAAAGGCGGAAAAATGCAAAAAATTTGCCGAACTGTTGAAAGAACTTAAAGGTCTTAATGTGGTAATGTGGGACGAAAGATGTACAACCGTTTCTGCACATGGAATACTTAATGAAACTAATGTTAGGGGCAAAAAGCGTAAGGCGGTTGTGGATACGGTCGCTGCCACCCTTATCCTTGAGGGGTATTTAAATTACCGCAAGAAAAGAGCAAAAGAAAATGCAGAATAAAATAAGATTTAATATTCTTGCCATGATATCTGCGGTGCTTATACTTTGCGGAATTTGTGAACCTGCTCATCAGATTTTAATTGAAAAATATACACAAAAAAATATCGGTGTAGATGTTTCGTCATATCAAGGGAAGATTGATTGGCACACCCTTGCGGAGCAGATTGATTTTGCCTATATAAAAGCAACAGAAGGCAAAAGCTATATAGACGAATGTTATTATTACAATGCTGAAAATGCTCTTAAAGAAAACATAAAGGTTGGTGCTTATCACTTTTTCAGTTTTGGTTCAAGCGGAGCAGAGCAGGGAGAAAACTTTGTAAAGACGCTTAGGGGTTTTGATTTTTCGCTTGCACCCTGCATTGATGTTGAACTTTACGGCGAATATAAAAAAAATCCAAGGTCGGTGGAATCGGTGAAAAAGGATTTTGACGACCTTGTTTTGTTGCTACAAAACAGCTTAGGGCAAAAACCGATTGTATACACAACCCCTGTAACCTATTTTAAATATAAGGATATTTTTAAGGGTTGTGATTTGTGGATAAGGGACGTGTATTTCTATCCATTTTATGCTGATTTTAGCATTTGGCAATACAGCGACAAGGGCAAAATTGATGGCTATAAAGGTCAAGAAGAATATATGGATTTAGACTGTATGAAGTAATTAAGGTGATTTTTTGGAAAATTTTATATTTAGTATAAATTCTACCCTGCCGCTTTTTTTGGTTATGGTAGTAGGATTTTTTTTGAAAAAGGTAGGTATTTTTACCGATGCTTTTTTATCCTCAGCGGATAAATTTGTGTTTAAATGCTCTTTGCCAATAATGGTATTTTTGGATATTGCAAACATGGATTTAAGGCAACAGCTGGATATTAAATTTGTATTGTTTTGTATGCTTACAACCTGTGCAATGTTTCTGCTTGCTTGGATACTTGGAAAAATATTTGTTAAAAATAAATATTCTGTCGGGGCATTTGCTCAAGGAAGTGCAAGAGGGAGTGCAGCGGTTATCGGAGTAGCATTGGTGCAGAATATGTATGGCAATTCAGGGCAAGCCCCCATGATGATTCTTGCAGCAGTGCCGTTATTTAATATTTTTTCGGTTATCTTTCTAACCCTTGGGGACAAAAAAATAATTGATGATAATCAAAATGCAAATGTTAATAAAATTGATACATACTTTTTCATAATTTACTCCTTTATTTTTTACTCCTTTATTTTACTTTTTCT
>CANRLN010000070.1 GCA_947631445.1 uncultured Clostridia bacterium | reverse complement strand
AATGGGACTTGAACCCATACGTCATACGACACACGCCCCTCAAACGTGCCTGTCTGCCTATTCCAGCACTACCGCATATTTGTTCATTGCCTTAGCTTTTGCCCGACAACATAATATATTATATCACAAACTTTTGCATTTGTCAAGCTTTTTTTGATAAAAAGTTCTACAAATAATGCAAAAATATAGTGCATATTTTTATGAATTTTGATGTATACTGAATAATTGTCATGGCTATAACAAAAGCATAATAGCAGGGAAGATGCTATAACAACGCATGAGCAAGAATGAAACAGGAAATGTTCTACAGCAGAGCCTGATGGTTTTATTAATATCTTCTATAAATTTTATTATTCAATTTTATAGGTTTTAACACCTTTTTGTTCCAATTCGTCTATATAGTCTGACGTTATGGGAACTATGCAAAAATATTGCCAACTTCCCATAGCAAAATAAGGATACAAACCAATATTGTTTTTATAAAAAATTGCACAGGGAACGCTGTCTTTACTATATTGTTTATCCACAGTAAAAACATTTTCATATCCTAAATCATTTATTTTTGAATATAGCTTTTTAATTTGTTCATCATCAAGTTCAGGGAAAAATACTTTAAGTGTGTAAAAACACATGGTTTCATATTTGTTATACATTTGAGATGTCCAGCCGTGCCAATCAAAATTTAAAGTGATTTCTTGTATATCGTTTTGGCCGTTTGGAGTATATACTGTTATAGTAGGAAGTGTAAGCAAGGTTTTGTCCTCTGTGAAGTAATACTTTTTCGTTGCGTAATCTGAACTTACACTTGTGTTTAAATTTTCAATTTGCCATTTTGAAGAAGACAGCAAGTAATTTGTTTTATTGTCTTTAAAATAATAACTATTGTAAGCGTTAATGTAATCATCTATAGAAATTGAAAAAACAAGCTCCTTGTTTTGATTTTCTTTGATTTTCACATCAAACTTTGTTATATTTTTTTGTTCAAACTGCTCCCTATTTTCATATCCAACATTTGGCGTTTTTGAAGTTTGACAATTAGTTTGTTTGCTTTCTTGTTGCAAATTTTCAGAAACTTCTGAAACATTTTTAGAATTACTACAACCAGAAAAACAAAAAATCAAAACAACAAAAACCTCCAGTAACCACCTATTCATAGTATCTTCCTCCAATTAATTTGTTTTGGAATGAATAAAAGTAATAATTATTTTGTATTCATGTATTTTTCTATTTATATAAAGAAAATACATGAATTTTTTTATTGATTTTATAATAAACATTGAAATTGGCAAAAATTAATAGGCTTGTTATATTATATGTGAAAGCTTTTTATGAAGTTCAAGGTAACGGCTTGTGATAATAATTTTCGGCATAGTAAAATTCCTTTTTATTTTCTAAAAAAGTCCGATACCTTATTCATTAGCATATGTGCAATTTTTAAATTAACAAGCATAATCACAATTCCAACAATTGAAAATATAATAATTGAAATGGTTGAGGACGCAATAACATTAATACTTTTTATTATCAGCAACATTCCCATAGGTAAAGCCAAAATCGATGTTGCAAGAGCGGGAATATATTTTCGTATAACCATACTTTGAATGATATGCACTGCCAAGTGAAAGGTAAACGCAATCAATCCTCCAAGCCACAAACAGTAAAAATCTGTCCATCTTGAAATTATACAAATAATAAGAAGTAAAATTAATTCTTCAAATACAGCAGCCGCAAACCCCTCATTACTGTAATTGGAGTATTCTTTAGCTATAAACGGAAAACGTTTTTCAAGCATAGACATATTCTTATTGAGCCATATACCAAAACCGAAGATTTCTTCCATTTCGTGAAAAATAAAAATTATAGGAAACAGCCATACATACTCATTCATATTAACTTTTTAAAATTTCCTTAGTAAAATTTCTGATTTTTTCAATTTGCTGTTCTTTTAGTTTTCCGCCTTGCAAGCCAAAGGCGGAATGTCCCTGCATAAGCATTTTTAAGCATAATTTATTTTCATTTACCGAAATACCTGCGTTATCTGCATACTTACAAATTCTTTTTATTGTTGAAGTCATTGCTCCCGTTGTTGAAAAAGCAGCTATCTGTCCAATTTGTTTTTTATCCAAATTCTTTAGGAAATTTATAAGCTCCTTATCAGCGTCCCACATATATACTCCGCCACCAATAAAAAGAATATCAATATGACCTTCCAACGGTTCATCAATGGATTTTGCTTCAACATTTGCAATATTAGCTATTACCTCTGCAACGGCACGAGTATTTCCATTTCTTGACTGATATCTTACTGCAATATTCAAATAAAACTCCTTCTTTCTATAAATGATACTTTTATATATTTTATATTTTTATTATACAATATAAAAAACAACAAGTCAATACCATATTAAAAAGATACACCATTTTGCAAAACTGTGTCACTTTTTGGAGTGGACAAAAGAGTTGTTTATGTTATTTTTTATATTTATAGTGTTTCCCCGCTTATGGCGGGGAAACACACAAGATTTTTTTAATTAATTTTTTAAATATATTTTCTAACAACGCAAATTGACCAGTTCGTATACACCATTAATTTCAAGGAGAATTTACAGAATGTTAATAAAAAAAATGTTAAACCTCTTGACTTTGTTTGAAAAGTGTGGTATTATAGTATTATGTTATCACGCTAAAACGAAAGGATTATAAAGTATGAAAAGATATGAACTTATCACACCCGAGGGAACAAGAGATTTGCTTTTTGAGGAATGTCTTGCAAGGAGAGAGGTTGAAAAGAAATTTGCCAGTATTTATAAAAGTTTTGGCTACAGCGAGGTTGTTACAACCGGTATTGAATTTTACGACCTGTTCACCGGCGGTTCAAGAAATTTAAGTCAAGAAAGTATGTACAAGCTTGTGGATTCCAAGGGCAGACTGCTTGTAATGCGTCCCGATTCCACCATTCCTATTGCCCGCCTTGTTGCCACACGTCTTAAAGACCAGCTTTTGCCCCTCCGTCTTTATTATGTGCAAAGGGTTTATGAAAACAACGCACTTTTAAAAGGTCGTTCGGACGAAATTGTTCAGACAGGTATTGAACTTATCGGATTTGATTCCAAAAGGGCAGATTATGAGGTTCTTTGCCTTGCCGTAACTGCTCTTACTGCTTATAAATCGCTTGATTTTCGTCTTGAACTCGGCGACATTGGAATTTTCAATCATCTTGTGGACAGTCTTGATTGTGATAAAGACACCAAAAAGCAGATAAGACAGCTTATTGATTTGAAAAGTTATCCAGTCCTCAACGACCTGCTTGACAGCCTTGGCGAAAATAAAATCACCACGGCTTTAAAGCAACTTCCCAGCCTTTTTGGTGGAATAGAAGTCCTTGACAAGGCACATGAACTTTGCAATGATAAAACAATTGATAAAATTCTTGACAAGCTTAGATTGGTTTATACCCGCCTTTCAAGCCTTGGTTATGGCGATAAGATAAGCTTTGATTTGGGAATTGTAAACCGCAACAAATACTATACAGGAATTGTTTTTCAAGGTTATCTTGCCGGTTGTGGTGAGGCGGTTCTTCAGGGCGGAAGATATAACAAATTGCTTGGCGAATTTGGTTATGATGTGCCTTCAATCGGTTTTGCTATCAACGCTGATGCGGTTGCAAAACTGCTATTGTCTTCTAAAGAAGCACCAGTTATAAAACCTGCTGATTGTATTGTTTGGGGCGGTAAGGGCTATGTTGTTGAGGCAATAAAATATGCAAGAGAACTTACAGAACAGGGAAAAACTGTTGAAAATGGATTGCAGGATACCCTTGATGAAACGGTTAAGTATGCAAAAACTAAGGGTATAAAGGAAATTATAGTTGTGACAAAAGACAAAACCTCTTCGGTTGATGTGGATAATTATAAAGGAGAAAATTAATGAATAAACCATTGAGAATTGCTCTTACTAAGGGCAGACTTGAAAAGGATACTGTTAAACTTTTTGAAAGCCTCGGATTTGATTGCACTTCTGTGCATGAAAAGGGCAGACGTCTTATTCTTCCTGTTGCGGACGGCAAAATTGAGGTTGTGCTTGCAAAGGCAAATGATGTTATTACTTATGTTGAACATGGCGTTTGTGATTTGGGGGTTGTTGGCAAGGATACCATTCTTGAAATGCAGGGCAAAATTTTTGAACTGCTTGACCTCGGTTTTGGAAGATGCAGATTTGCCCTTGCTGCCAAAAAGGGAGATAAATTTTTTGGAGGATATGGCGTTAAGACTATTGCATCAAAATATCCTAATGTTGCAAGAAATTTCTTTGAAAGCAAGGGAATGGACGTGGAAATAGTCAAGATTGAGGGTTCTGTTGAACTTGCCCCACTCCTTGAACTTTCGGACGGCATTGTGGATATTGTGGAAACCGGTTCTACCCTTAAAGAAAATGGTCTAGAGGTGGTTGAAGATATTGTTAATATTTCTGCAAGATTGGTTGCCAATATGGTTAGCATGAAACTTCGTCAAAAGGAAATTCAAGAGCTTGTTGAGATGATTAAAACTAAAATTTAAAATAAAAATATTTTTTATAAATATTGATTTTGTGTGTATAGTTTAGGATAGGTGAATAAAATGTGTAGTAAAATTAATTTTGAAAAAATTAAAAAGGTTATTTGTTTTGCTGATAAATATATAATGCCAATGGTTAATATGGCAACCTCTACCATTCTTCTTGTTAATACTATTAAAAAACTTGTTTATAAAATCAAGTCAAAGAGAATTGAAGCGGTAGTTGTCGGAAATCATATTGATGGAAAGCGTTTTTATCCACTTTACCGTTTTGTTTATAAAGACAGTGTAGTTGTGCTTGCCTCTCCTATTGGTATAAAAAAACCGCTTGAAATTGGCACAACAGAAACTATATACTATAATTTTGACACAGAAGAATTGTTGCGTCAAAAAGACCTTGATTCAAGTGGTTTGGAAATTTTGGTTACAGCTTTCACCTCAATTGACACAGCATACAGAATATATAGAAATAATAACAATAATAATAGCGATTGTGAAAAAACAATATAAAAATTAAAAGAAAGGCAAATTAATATGAAAAAGATTTATTGCAAAGACGGCGGTTTGCAGGAATTTTTGAAAACCCTTGACCAAAGAAATGGTGAAACCGACCGCAAAATAACCCAGATTGTAAGTGAAATACTTGAAAATGTAAAGCAGAACGGTGACAAAGCTTTACAGGAATATACTCTTAAATTTGACGGCAAACTTCCTCAGTATACCGAAGTGCCAAGAGAGGTTATTAATGATGCACTCACCGAAGCTGACCCAGATTTTGTTTCGGCACTGCTTAATTCAATGGAAAATATCACAGCTTTTCACCAGCGTCAAAAATCCCAAAGTTTTATTGACCCACACAGTGACGGAGTGATTTTGGGACAACGTGTGAGAGGACTTAAAAGGGTGGGACTTTATGTTCCCGGTGGCACGGCGGCTTATCCTTCCTCGGTTCTTATGAACGCTGTTCCTGCCAAAATTGCAGGGGTTGAGGAGATTATTATGGTCACACCACCACTAAAAGACGGCACAGCAAACAAGGATATTCTTGTGGCTGCTGCTATTGTTGGTGTGGATAGAGTGTTTCTTTGTGGTGGGGCTCAAGCGGTTGCTGCCCTTGCTTATGGCACGGATACTATTCCTAAGGTTGACAAGATTGTTGGACCTGGAAATATTTTTGTTGCCACTGCTAAAAAATTGCTTTATGGAACTGTTGATATTGATATGATTGCAGGTCCAAGCGAAATTCTTGTTATGGCAGACAGCACGGCTAATCCAAAATTTGTTGCAGCTGATTTAATGTCACAGGCAGAACATGACAAGCTTGCAAGTGCTATTCTTGTAACCACTGACGAAAGCCTTGCGGATAAGGTTATTGCCGAAATTGAAAGACAGTCGGCAGAACTTTCCAGAAAGGAAATTATTGATGCAAGCCTTGAAGATTATGGTGCAATTATAATCTGCGAAAGTGCAGATGAGGCGGTTGAGATTGCAAACGCTCTTGCTCCCGAACACCTTGAAGTGCTTATGGAAAATCCTCTTTCTTATATTGGCAAGCTTGACAATGCAGGAAGTGTATTTTTGGGACAATATGCGTCCGAACCCCTTGGGGATTATTATGCAGGACCTAACCACGTTCTTCCAACAAGTGGAACGGCAAAATTTTTCTCACCACTTGGAGTGGCAAGTTTTGAAAAGCGGTCAAGTTTTATTTATTATACAGAAGATGCTCTTAGAGATGCTAAAGATGACATTATGCTTGTGGCAAACAAAGAGGGTCTTACAGCACACGCAAATGCAATAAAGGTTAGATTTGAATAAAAAAGCATTTTTATTAATTATATTCCTCGCCTGTGGCGGGGAATATAAAGATATTTACAGGAGATTGAAAAGTGAACCAAAATTTTTTTATAAGAAATTATAGGTCAAGCGATTTAAATGAAATTTATAAGCTATTTTGCAAAACTATATATTCTATTAATGCAAAAGATTATAATTTAAAACAGCTTGATGCTTGGGTGGGTGGAGTGAATTTAGAGGCTTGGAATAAATCTCTTTTGGAGCATTATAGCCTTGTTGCCATAGACAAAAAAACTGATAAAATTGTTGGCTTTGGCGATACAGATAAAATAAAGTATCTTAATAGACTTTATGTGCATAAAGATTATCAAGGTTTGGGCATTGGAACGGCAATTTGTGATATGCTTGAAAAAAATTTGCTTGAAAATAAAGTCAATAAAATTATAGTTCATGCGTCTATTACAGCAAAAAAATTTTATGAAAATCGTGGGTATATTGTAATAAAAGAGCAACAGGTTGAAAGAAAAGGTGTGTCTTTAACAAATTTTGTTATGGAAAAATCAAATGACAAGTTTTAGATTTATTTTTAGTATTTAAAAAAATATTTCAAAAAGGGTATTTGGAAAATAAGAGTATAATAGTATATTCACAAGCCTTAGAAAGTGAGTTGAATTTTATGAGAACAGCTGAAGTTAAAAGAAAAACTAAAGAAACAAATGTTGAGGTGTTTGTAAACCTTGATGGAAATGCAAGGGTCAGTGTTGAAACGGGTATTGGCTTTTTTGACCATATGCTTACGGCTCTTGGGGTGCATAGTGGAATTGATATGCAAATAAATGTAAGTGGAGATTTAAATGTTGATGCACACCACACTGTTGAGGACACCGGAATTGTTTTGGGTCAGGCTTTTGCAAAAGCTCTTGGGGATAAATCGGGAATTGAAAGATATGGAAGTGCATTTGTTCCCATGGACGAAGCTCTTGCTTTTTGTAGCCTTGATATAAGCAATCGCCCTTTTATTGTGTTTGATGCAGATTTTACAAACCCTATGATTGGAAGTTATGACAGCTGTCTTAGTGAAGAATTTTTTCGTGCTTTTGCTTTTAATGCAGGAATTACCCTGCATATTAAACAAGAATATGGCAAAAACGACCACCATATAACCGAGGCGATATATAAAGCGGTTGCACACGCCCTTAAAAACGCAATTAAAATAAATGGCACACAGGTGCTTTCAACAAAAGGAGTGCTTTAATAATGATAGCAATAGTTGATTACGGAGCAGGAAATATATTTTCGGTGAAGAATGCCCTTGATTCGCTTGGTGTGGAAAACAAGCTTACAAGCGAAAAAAAAGAACTTGAAAATGCAGATAAAATTATCCTCCCCGGCGTTGGTGCTTTTCCTTGGGCAATGAAAAAACTGGGTGAGCAGGGTATTATTGAAACACTTAAAGAACAGGCAAAGAAAAAACCTTTTTTGGGTATCTGCCTTGGTATGCAGGTTCTTTTTGAAAAAGGATATGAATTTGAGGAATGTGAAGGTCTTGGGATACTTGGCGGAGAGGTTGTAAAGATTGACGAGCCAAACCTTGTTGTTCCGCATATGGGTTGGAATAAACTTGAGTATAAAAATAAAAATTGCCCGATTTTAAAAAATCTTGGCGACAATGAATTTGTATATTTTGTACATTCTTACAAGGCAATTTGCGATAAAGAAAATCTTGTGGCGGTTTGCCAATATGGCAATGAGGTTACCGCCCTTGCATGGGACGGTGCTTTTGCTTATGGAGCTCAATTCCACCCAGAAAAAAGTGGAGAAACAGGACTTAAAATACTTAAGAATTTTACAGAGTTATAAGTTTGTTAAAATTTTGGCTGATGTAAGTAGGGCATTAGCAGGTTTTTATTAGTTGTTTTCCCCGCCATAGGCGGGGAATATCTAAATAACAAATATATTAAAAATTGATTTTATGATTTGTTTGATTGTAATATTGACAATCGGCGGATAATATGGTATAATAGTATGTATTAATTATATTGTTTTTTTAAAGTTAGGAGAAATTTATAATGGCTAACAGAAGTTCCCATCATAGTTCGGG
>CANRLN010000069.1 GCA_947631445.1 uncultured Clostridia bacterium | reverse complement strand
ATTTAACGACTTTTAGCAAGCATAAAATAAAAAAATCCCCCACACCTAAGTGTGGAGGATTGGAGCTGGTAGCGTGACTCGAACACGTGACCTGTTCATTACGAATGAACTGCTCTACCAACTGAGCTATACCAGCGAATAGGTTAATTATATCACAATTCTTTTAAATTGTCAATATATTATTGATATATTTAATAAAAAATTTACAGTTTAGAGAGTGAAAAAAATCTTTGTTTTAGTCAAAAAACATAACTAAAATCACATTTTTAAAACTTTTTTACCAAAAAATGATTTTTTTGTAAGTAACACTTGACAAATGTCGAAAATAGTAGTATAATAATTATAATTTAAAATAAAGGCGGAAAATAAAATGCAAAAATCCTACAACAACCTCAACCCAGAAAAGAAAAAAGAGGATAAAAAGGATGCCACGGAAATAAAATTATTTGTTGCAAGTATTATAATATTTGTAATATCCCTGATTTTCTTTTACCATTATCAAAACTCTAAAAATAATGTTGTCTATAAATTCTCTTATGACAGCGAAACCACCACAGAACAAACAGTTGCCACTTCGACGACCAAAACTACAACAAGAAAATCCTCCAAAACAAACACAACAAAAGTTACAACCAAAAAATCCGAAAAGCCAACCAAAACACTTGAAGTCACTGCTAAAACAGTTCAAAATAAAACTAAGAAAAAAGAAGCACAAACTGAAAAAGATTACACAGATGAACCTGAAATTGTTGAGCCACCATCTTTTCCGCTGGACATAAACTCCGTAACCCATGAACAACTGCTTTTTATTCCAAATGTGGGCGAGAAAATTGCAGAGGATATAATAAATTACAGAAACTCAATCGGCAGTTTTTATAATATGGAAAATCTGCTTGAAATAGATGGGATTGGGCAGAAACGTCTAAAACTGCTTAGCGATTATCTTTATGTCAGTGAGCAGGATTACAGGGAAATTACACAGCCTGTTCAAGAATTACAAGAAATCACTACAACCCAAACAACCAATATAACAACTGAAACAACAACTACTACTACTACAATTGAAACAACAACTCCCCTGCCCTCACAAGAAGAAAGTCCTATCCGACAAAGCGTAAATATAAATGCTGCTGACCCAAAAACAATTGCAGAATGTCTGCTTATTGATATTGAACTTGCAGAGCAGATACAAACACTAAGTCAAAATCTTGGCGGAATAACCAATATTAATGAACTTTTACTTATAGAAGATATGCCGAAAAGCCTTATTGTAGAACTACAGGATTATATGATATTAGAATAAAATTTTCTTCAAAATGCCGTCTCGCTCTTTTAATTTTAAACCATTTTGTATACACATCATTTTCAATTATGAAATCCATTTCTGCAATTCACATAAACTTTATCAACAAACCAACCGACAGCACTATAAAAACACTTACCCATGTAAATATAATACTTCCTTTGCTTCCACTTGCAATCTTGGCAACGCTTAAACGTTTTATACCAAAAAGCAGCGGCACTCCGGCAGGATTGAATATATCCAACAGCAGATGAGAAAGACACCCCACCAAACAACCAACCAACGATGGAACATATAAATATGCAATCACAAGACCAATCAAATACACTAATGGGTCATGAAGTATTCCCCTATGTTTGCTTTTGGTTTTGCCAGTGGCTTTGCCTATTTTAGACACAACCGTGCTGAGCGGTACTGTAAGCCTACCGATATAGCTTCCTTCACTGTCAATATCGGGGAATATTCCGCCAATAAGTCCTCCAAGTATAAACAACGCACAACCATCTGCAGTTGCCGAGATATTTGGCAGTACAGCAGATAATTCTTCAATATTCATCGCAAAAGCACAGCCAACCGCTGCCCCAAAAATAAAGTGACAATTTCCGTTCATGGTTAATCTCCTCTTATTATTTTAAACAAGTATATTATAACATATTTTTTAATACAAGTCAAGAAATAATATTCCCCCACCAGCGGTGGGGGAATAGGTTATTCTACATTTTTAAGAGCCTGTGCCATTGGAACTTTTTTAATCTTGCCCATAAGGAAAATAGATACTATTATAAATGTAACTATTTCAAAAATAGCCGTTTTAACAAATACTGAAATTGGCAGGTTAACACTTATCCAACCAGAATATTCTGTCATCATTGCTTTCCACATCAAAACAAATAATTTTCCAACAATCGGAAGTGAAACAAGAATTGAAACTATTGTAACAATGGTGGTTGCATTGATGTAAACAGAATTTATCTCACTATTTTTGTATCCCAAAATTTTTGTCATGGAAATTGACTGTGAATTTTTTTCAATTATAACTTTGGAAAGCAGGAATGTAAGCAATGCACAAACCGCAACTCCTAAAATATAAAAGATACTCATCAGTGAACCCATTGAGGTTTCAAGCTGTCTTGTTGTTTTGGTAAAATCGTCTTTGGTTATAACCGAGGCAATTAAGTTTTCATCAATATCGGTTATTTTGTTGTCCGAAAGATAGCAGTTGAAATAATCTTTATCCTTATCAAAAATTTCATTATATTTATTCATATCAATAAAAATCGCAAGGGTGCTGGGATATTCATAAATTCCGTCAATCTTAAATTCATATTTTTTAGTCTTGTCGTATTTATCATTAAGAGTTAGTTTATCACCAACATCAAGACCATATTTCTGCGAATAAGCTGAAGAAATATAAATCTTATCTTTTAAATTGGTATGAATATATTTGCTGTTTTCATCTACACCATAAACCCCAATGGATTCAGAAAAATTATTTTTTTCGGGGGTTTGGAGAGAACCAATACAGAACTTTTCTGCTCCTTCTGTTTGGGTTTCACAAGATGCTTTTATAACATACTGATAATTGCAAATCATGTTTTCTATGGTTTCGCTTTGAACATTATAAATAAGGGGTTTAAGCCCTATTCCAAAACAGAATATAAAGCCGGCAAACAATATTCCAACAAACAGTGTAAGATAATTGGGAATGTTCTGCAAAATAATTCTAAGTCTAAATCTTATCATAATTGGAATTTTGGTGTTAAGCTTAAGTGCTTTTTTTCTTTGATGACGAGTAAGGTCACGTCTTATAAACTTAAGTGGAGAAAGACTAAACATTCTTGCAAGAACTATAAAGTTTATAATCAATATAAGCAAAATAGGAATTATTGTTGTTTTTACAAATGCGTTTGCATTAAATATAATTGAATAGTTGGTAAGGCTATAAGAATTAAGGTAAGTATCAACAAACAACTTGTAAAAATAGGTATATCCAAGCAGATTTCCAATAATGGCAGCGACTATAACAACAATAATTGTTGGAATAGTATAAAACCATATTAACATACCCTTTGAATAACCGGTTGCACGAAGTGTTCCTATAACATTTGCTTCTTTTGAAATTGCATTGGTTGTAGTCACGGCAGTGACAAAAGCTATTATAATAGTAATTATAATCAGCATTGCAATAATAAATATTTGGTCACGTCCGAGGTCATCGCCCGAGAAAATAATAGCATTGTTGGCCATTCTGGGGATAAATTCGGTAAGCATTGTTTTTCCGCTAAGGCTTTCGGCTAAATCTTCAGCTTTTTCCTTTTCTTGTTTACCACCATATTCTGAGGGGGGATTATTATATTTGTAGCTGTAATTGTAGTGTATGTTTTGTGTTCCAAAGTCTTCAAAGGCTTTATCGGTTACAACTCCAATTCCGAATTTTATTGAATCAAACATCATATCATTATTGTTGCTGTATAAAGCGGAATAATCGGGAAGAGCCACTAAAGCACAAACTTCAAATTCTTTTCCAGCTATTTTAATTTTATCACCAATTTCAACATTGTTGTTTTTAGAGTATACACGGTCAAGGGCAATTTCATTATCCTTTTGAGGCATACTTCCGTCCAAAAGGCAAACTTTATTAACCTGCTCACGGTCTTTAAAAATTCGCAGGGTTGAATCTATATCGTCCGTTTTTTCTTCTACATAGAAATTTTCATAGGTGGTTACCTGTTCAATAGTGGTATCCTCATCTATTGTTGTAAACAGTTCAAAATTTCCGTCCTCGGTATTATATTCTTTAAAAGATTTATCATAAGCGGTTTTAAGGCTTGAAGCTGCCACTATATATCCCGAGCAGACGGCGATAATTGCTGTTAAAAATAAAAAGAGAATTAAGTATCTTGAAATGTCCCCTTTGATGTCTTTTAAAATTCGTTTGTTTAAAGGATTTTTCATACTACCACCTACCAATCAAGTTCAACGGCTGGAATTTTGGTTTTATTGACATAGTTTTTTCTAACCACACCATCACGCATTTTAACAACACGGTCTGCCATGTTTTTTATTGCGTCATTGTGGGTTACCATTACTACAGTATTTCCATATTTATGATTAATCTCCTCAATAAGCTTTAAAATTTCTTTTGAAGTGTTGTAGTCCAAAGCACCTGTTGGCTCATCACAAAGAAGAATATCGGGATTTTTAACAATTGCCCTACCTATTGCAGTACGTTGTTGCTGACCGCCCGAAAGTTGATTGGGAAGCTTATGGCGGTGTTCATAAAGTCCAAGGGTTTTAAGTATTTCATCTGTGTCAAGTGGATTATCGCTAAGGTAAGCCCCAATCTCCACATTTTCTTTGATGTTAAGATTAGGAATAAGGTTGTACATCTGGAATATGTATCCAAGATGCTTTCGGCGGTATAGAGTAAGCTTTTTCTCATTCATATCTTTGGTTTTTTCGCCATTTATCGAGATATATCCACTGTCGGCACTGTCAATCCCGCCAATAATATTGAGCAGGGTGGACTTGCCCGAACCCGATGCACCAAGAAGAACACAAATTTCTCCTTTTTCAATGCCAATATCAATACCCTTAAGCACCTCTACCCTGCTCTCTCCCTCGCCATAATGTTTCTTTATCTGGCTTATTTCCAAAAACATAACATTCACTCCTTTTATTATAATTCATATGAACATTCGTTCATGTTTTCAAGATTATTATACCATGAAAATTTATAAAAGTCAATGATTTTTCGGCATATTTTGAAAAACTTCTATCAAATTAACAAATTTGATTAGTTATAGCCAATTAAAATATGCAGTTTATATACAGTTAATTTAATCGATTATATGTCAAAATATATTAAAATTACATTTTTTGAGGCAAATTCTTTCAATCTATTTTCTGTTTTATTAAAAATATCTTTAAACTTTCACAAATATTATACACTATTTTAACAAAAATATAGTATAATATAAGGCAACAAAACGACATGATTTCATAAAGTAAAAAAAAGCATTAGTAAAGGAGATTTTTATGCAGGAAAAAAATGAAATAACCATTATATCAAATCTTATGGTTGACCAAGCTGCAAGATTGGACGAATTTATGCTTGTGTATGAAGCAGCGGTTTCTACCGTGAAAACTAAACTGCAAATTCTTAACAGCGAATTTCAATGCCGCAACGACCGCAATCCTATTGAGAATATAAAGAGCAGAATAAAAAGTCCCAACAGCATTATTGACAAACTGGTTCGCAAAGGTCTTGACCCAACCTTTCAGAATATGGTTGAGTTCGTCCACGATATAGCAGGAATAAGGGTTATCTGTCCTTTTATTTCGGACGTTTACGAAGTTTCACAAATGCTGACCAGCCAAAGTGACATACAGGTGGTGGAAATCAAGGATTATATAAAAAATCCTAAGCCAAACGGATATAGAAGCTTACATATTATCATAACTGTTACTGTATGTTTTTCCGACCGCATACAACAAGTGCCGGTTGAATTACAGTTCAGAACAATTGCTATGAACTTTTGGGCAAGCCTTGAACATCAGCTTAGATATAAAAAGCAGGTGGATTTTACAGAGCAAATGCAGAACGAATTGCTCGAATGTGCAAACCTTATGGCGGACGCAGACGGAAGAATGCAACAGCTTGCCAACAAACTGCCTGCCTTTTTTGATTATTAATTTCCCCTTATAATCGACAAATTATTACTGTAAAGTATTTAAATTTACATTTTTCAACAATATAAACTAAATTACTTTACAGCAATAATTAGACGTATGTTATATGAATGTGTGTATCAAAACACAAAATTATATTATTATTTTTGTGTAAAAATCAAGTTATAGTTGCCAACTTGTTGAAGGTTACTATTGACAACTACAAAAATTTATCCGTCCATGGCAGAGTCATGGACGGATTTTTTGCAAATTCGGATATTATGTTCTAAATTTTAGACGTAAAGTATATATCATTACATCTTATGCAGTATCAAAAATTTTGCTTTATACCATATAAAGTATGAGATTTCATTTTACACAAAACCAACCTGCTTGTTTTGGTGCAAATAGCAATTGACTTGTTCTCCAAAATATGCTATAATTATTTTAAAAATTACATGGAGGGATTTTATGAATATTGTAAAAAGAATGGCAGGAATACTGCTCAGCTCTGCTGTACTGTTTTCTAACATTTCTATACCAAAATCCAATGCAGAAACAAGTACATGGAAATTTGATTTTGGTGGAAACGGTACTGCCAATGGATTTGTTGGGGTCAGTGCTTCTGACGGTTACGACAGTTCAAGGGGTTATGGCTTTCACAATACCGGTTCGGTTAAAAACGTTTCGGCAAGCGGTTCAAATGAACTTGGTGATGCGGTGCAGTTTACCAGCACCGACCATTCCAACACTTTTGATGTCGACCTGCCAAATGGTCTGTATCAGATAACTGTACATCTTGGGGATACCAATCGTACAAGCATTTATGCTGAAGATTGCCTGCAAATTATAAACATGACCGGAAACAACGCAACCGATACTTTTTGTATTCCAATAACCGATGGACAACTTAACATTATGGCAACCGAGGGTAAGGCAAACTATCCCTTTACCCTTAGTTCTCTTGAAATTCAAAAACTTTCGGACGACACCACTTCCCCGCCCACCGTTTGGATTTGTGGGGATTCCACCGTTTGTAACTACTATCCACTTGATTCAAGCGTTCAAGCGGGCTGGGGTCAAATGCTTGGCGACTATATCGACAAAAGCAAATGGAATATAAGAAATATGGCTGCATCGGGTCAGTATGCAAAGGGATTTGTGGATTCGGGTATGTTTGACGCTGTCTTAAAATATGGAAAAAGCGGAGATATATACATTATATCAATCGGCATTAACGACACAAACTATTCCAATGCTGACGAATATAAGCAGGTTGTTTCGGATATGGCAAAAAAAGCTACCGACAAGGGAATAAAGGTTGTTTTGGTAAAACAACAAGGACGTTCGGGAGATGTTTCAAGAAATCCTCTCCTTTCGGGCAGGTGGTTTGGAACACAGCTTGACGAAATAGGCAACCAACAAAATTTGCAGGTGGTTGATTTGTTTAATCTTGCTCAGGATTATTTTGTTTCAATTGGACAGGACGCAACCAATTCACTTTATATGAACGGCGATACCCTCCACCCCAATCGTGAAGGAGCAAAAGTACTTGCGGAGATAATCTCAAAACAGATTGATTTTGATAATAATAATATTTCACACAGTGGCGATACTATTTATATTGCTGGAGATAGCACGGTTCAAAGTTATAAGGCTTCCGCTGCCCCTCAACAGGGTTGGGGATATTATCTTAAAGATTACTTGACCTATGATTTTGAGGTGGAAAATCATGCACTGGCTGGAAGAAGTTCAAAGAGTTTCTATAACGAAGGCAGGCTTAAAACTATTGATGATAAAATTAAGAAAAACGATTATCTGCTTATTCAATTTGGAATTAATGACAGTGATTATACAAAAGAAGAAAGATACGCTCCACTTTGTGGAAATGCAGAAAATCCAACCGAAGGTTCATACGAACAGTATATTGAATATTATGTAAATTCGGCTTTGGAGCATGATGCAACCCCCGTGCTTGTTTCGCCGGTTTTGGGGCTTAAGGCTTATTCTAATGGCAGATTTAATTCCAGCTATACTGGACATATTGAAAGCCTTCAAAAGATTGCAGATTATTATAATATTCCCTTTATAAATTTAAACCAACTTATGGTGGACGATTATAATAAAATTGGCTATGATGCCGCTTATAAATATCATATGTGTGGTGCGGTTGAGGGTTCTACCGACCAAACACATTTTTGCGAGGCAGGAGCGGAAAATGCTGCTAAACTGCTTACAAGTGAGCTTAATAAAATTATAGCTGAAAATGACAAAAATTATACACCAGCTGATACAACCAAAAAGGGAGCGGATATTCCCGATGGAAAGTATATGATAAAGGGTGTTGAAAGCGGTCTTTATCTTGATGTTGAGGGAGGAATTGCCCAAAACGGAACAAACGTTCAGGTTTGGGGAGCGAATAAACCCGCTGTTCAAAACACATGGAAATTAAAATCGGTCGGTGACGGATACTATCAAATTTATTCTTGTGTGGGCGATGGCTCTTTCCTGCTCGACCTTGACTATGGCAAGACTGAAAATGAAAGAGCCATCGCCCACACAAGAATAAATTTGATAGTATCCGTCAC
>CANRLN010000068.1 GCA_947631445.1 uncultured Clostridia bacterium | reverse complement strand
CTTTTAATATTAGGTTTCCTGTTATTATAAATTCCACCCTAAATATGCTTGCCAAAACCGCAAGTCCTATTGCACTGCTTTCAATCGGTGGAGCTTTTTCTTTTAACAGTTCTAAAAGCGAAATGGGAACAACAATTTTTGCGGTGGCTTTAAAACTGCTTGTGTTTCCTGCTATTTTTATTCCAATCGGTACGGCTTTTGGCTTTCGTGAAGATAAACTGATTGCCATTATGATTATGCTTGCTTCTGCCTCTACACCATCAGGTTATGTTATGGCAAAGGCAATGAACAATAATGGCGGTCTTGCCTCAAATATAGTTGTGTTTTCAACCCTATTTTCCTGCTTTACCCTTACTTTTTGGGTGTGGATACTTAAAGTGTTTGCTCTTATTTGATTTTTTAGATTTTTACAAGCCAAAATCCTTTGCCCCAGCAAAGGATTTTGTATTTTATGGCAATTTTATTTGTGCAAATTGACAGTAAATTATTTTGTTTTTGGAAAATATGCAATTAATACTTGACAATTGGCACTAAAGTATAGTATAATAAGAATATAAAAAAATAAAATGGTGGTGGTTTGTTTTGTCCAGATGTGTTTTAATAACCGGTGCAAGTTCGGGAATTGGGAGAGAGTTTGCGTTGAGATTTAGTCAAATGGGATATGGTGTAATTGCTACGGCAAGGCGAACGGATAAACTTGTTGAACTTCAGCAGGAAATCGGCGAGGACGTTTGCGATATATATCCAGCTGACCTTTGCAAACCCAGTGAATGTATAGGATTGTTTAATGCTTTTAAAGACTATGATATTACAGTTGTTATAAACTGTGCAGGGTTTGGATTGCTTGGCGAATTTTGCAATACTCCGCTTGAAAGAGAAATGGAAATGATAAATGTAAATATATGTGCTGTGCAGGTTCTGACCAAACTGTTTTTAAAAAAATTTATGCAGAATGATAAAGGATATATTTTAAATGTAGCCTCCTCGGCGGGGCTTATGAGTGGTGGACCATACATGGCAACCTATTATGCAACCAAAAGCTATGTCACCGACCTTTCTCTTGCTATTGCAAGAGAACTTAAACTTAAATCAAGCAATGTTTATGTGGGTGCTTTATGCCCCGGCCCTGTGGATACCGAATTTAATGATGTGGCAAACGCAAGCTTTTCGGTTCAGAGTATTTCCGCTAAAGAATGTGTGGACTATGCAATGAAAAAGATGTTTGCTAAAAAAACTTTAATAGTCCCCAATTTTACCATAAGAGCAATTACCGTGCTTTCAAAATTCCTGCCCAGAAAACTGCTTGTCGCAATAACTGGTTCAATGCAGGAATCCAAAATGGAATAAATATAGCGTATTTGTTTTGATATTATATAAAAGTTTACAAAATACGACAAAATATTTTGTTTTACGATATAGACAAATCGAAAAAAATGTGTTATAATATAATTACACCAGATGAAATATGTAAAAAATCAAAGAAAGGAGAAACTGCCTTTAAAGGCAGTATTGATATATGAGAGTTATTACAGGAACGGCAAGAGGCACAAAGCTTGTTACCCTTGATTCTTTTGACACCCGTCCAACGGCGTCTATGATTAAAGAATGTATGTTTTCTTCTATTCAGTTTGATATTGTTGGAGCAAATGTGCTTGATTTGTTTGGCGGAAGCGGTCAGCTTGGAATAGAGGCCTTAAGCCGTGGAGCGGGTTTTTGCACTTTTGTTGACAACAACCCAAAAGCAATCGAAATAATCCGTAAAAATGTTTCGGCAGCGAAGGTTGAACAAAATGCAAAAATACTTCAAAAGGATAGCATTTCTTACCTTGAAGGGGTAGGTGGCGGATTTGATATAATCCTGCTTGACCCGCCTTTTGAAAAGGGGATACTTAATGCAGTTGTTCCAAAATTGGAACGAATTTTAAACGATGGCGGAATTGTAATGTGTGAACATGAGGCAACACTTGAACTTCCGCAGAATGTTGGCAGTCTTGAACAAACCAAACGCTATAAGCACGGTAAAATTGCCGTCACAAAATATGTGAAAGAATTTAAGGAGAATGGTGAATGAGAAGAATTGCTGTTTGTCCGGGAAGCTTTGACCCAATAACAGTTGGGCATCTTGACATTATTTCAAGGGCAGCTACTATTTTTGACAAGGTAATTGTGCTGGTGTCTTTCAATGCAAACAAAAAAAGTGCTACTTTTACTGAGCAGGAAAGAATACAGATGATACTTGAGGCAACCAAAGATATTGACAATGTTTATGTTGATTGTTTTGACGGATTGCTTGCGGAGTATGTTAAAAATGTAAATGCTTGTGCAATTGTAAAGGGGCTTAGGGCGGTTTCGGATTTTGAATCGGAATTTCAAATGGCACTTGTGAACAAGAAATTATATGGCGGAGCAGAAACAGTGTTTTTAACGACCAGCGGAGAAAATATGTTTTTGTCGTCAAGCATTGTAAAGGAAATTGCTTATCACGGCGGAGATATTTCCGGATTTATACACCCTGCTATAATTTCGTTTGTACAGCAAAAGCTTATACACAAGCACAAATAAAGAAAGGAAGTTTTTTATTATGGAACAGTTACCCAAGGAACTTGAGGATATTTTGGTTGAAATGGAGGAGGTTATGGAGGCTGCAAGCTACATACCGCTTATCAACAAACATAGCATTGATACAAACCGAATGAAAGAATGTATAACCGACCTCCGCAAAAACACCCCATCAGAAATTAAAACTGCAAAGCAGATTGCCGGCGACCGAAAGAATATTATTGCCGAGGCAAACAGACAGGCGGAAGGTATACTTCACAATGCCGAAGAAAAGGCTAAAGAACTTATTGCACAAAGCGAGATTATTCTTCAGGCAAAGAAGATTGCTGCAGAAATTCTTGACAATGCAAAAATGCAGGCGGACAGCATAGTCGGCGAGGCTGAAAACAATGCACAGAATATAGTTGGTCAGGCTCAGGCTCAGGCGGATACCATTGTTGGTCAGGCACAAAGTATGGACGCAAACATAAAGCAGGCACTTGCCGACAAGCTGGATAAAATGCTTGAGGATTCCCAAAAGGCTTTAAATCTTAGCCTTAATCAGGTTATGGACGTAAGAAACTCTTTCAATAACCTTGATATTCACAATCAACAGTAATTATATTATTATTTTGAATTTATATTTCCCCGTCTTTTACGGGGAAATATTTTTTTATAAAAAAAATGTTCCCTCGCCAATGGCGGGGGAACCAAAATATTATTTGTATTATTTGGAAATGGTTTCAAGAACGTCACGGGCAATAAGCAATTCTTCGTTGGTTGGAACAATCCAAACTTCTACTTTAGAATCGGGTGTAGAAATTTTGATATTTTCTTTTGCTCTTACCTTGTTCTTTTCCTCATCAATTTTAATGCCGAGGAATTCGAGATTTTCGCAAGCCTTTGCTCTTACAATATCAGCATTTTCGCCAATACCGCCTGTAAATAGAACAGCATCAAGACCGTTCATAACAGCTGCGTAAGAACCAATAAGCTTTTTGATTTCATAGGTTAAAATATCTGTGGTAAGGGAAGCACGATGGTTGCCCGCTTCGCTTGCGGCACAAACATCACGGTTGTCCGAGCCAACTCCCGAAACACCAAGGAAACCGCTCTTTTTGTTCATATATTCGTTCATTTGAGCGGGAGTAAGATTAAGCTTGTCCATAACAAATGTTACGACAGAAGGGTCGATATTTCCGCATCTTGTTCCCATAATAAGACCGTCAAGAGGGGTAAAGCCCATTGAAGTATCAACGCTCTTTCCACCGTCAATTGCAGTAACCGAAGAACCATTGCCAAGGTGACAAGAAACAATTTTAAGGTCTTTTAAATCCTTGCCCATAGATTTTGCAAGCGAAGCACAAACAAATCTGTGTGAAGTGCCGTGGAAACCATACTTACGAACATTATATTTTTCGTAGATTTCGTAAGGTAAAGCATAGATATAAGCCTTTTCGGGAATGGTCTGATGGAAAGCTGTGTCAAAAACAGTAACCTGTGGAGTGTTGGGCATTACAGCCTTGCAAGCCTTGATTGAAAGGCAGGCAGCGGGGTTATGTACAGGAGCCATATAAGAAATAGAAGCAATTTTTTCAACAACGTCATCATCAACAAGGGTTGGCTGTGAGAAAAATTCACCGCCGTGAACAATACGTTGACCAACCGCACTGATTTCGTCCATTGAAGAAACAACGCCGTATTCATCGCTTGTCATAGTTTCAATAATTTTAGCAAAAGCCTCGGTGTGGGTAGGGAAATTGCAATCAATATCCAATTCCTTACCGTTTTTATTTTTGTAGGAAAAGTGACCATCAATACCTATTCTATCGCAGTTTCCTTTACAGATAACACTTTCGTCCTCCATATCCATAAGCTGATACTTGAGGGAAGAACTTCCTGCATTAGCAACAAGAATTTTCATAAAAAACATCTCCTTAATAAATTAATAATTGTATAATTACAATTGCCATATATTATTATAGCAGAAAATTTTAAAAAAATCAAGTGTTTTCGCAAAAAAATTTATTCCTACATTTAAGTAAAAATATACAAATAATTAAATAAATTAATTAATTTGGCTTTTAAAAAAGGAGAGTGGTTAAAGGTGTTGTTTATAGTTTTTTGCATTTATAGTGTTTCCCCGCCTACGGCGGGGAAACACATAAGATTTTTTAAAATATATTTACAATATTATTTCTACAACGTAAATTGTCCATTCCTTAAGAAAGTTAAGTTTTTTGTTTTACTAAAATAAAAAATGTAAATAGTATTCCTTGTGTTTAACAAGGAATACTATTATACAAATTATATGAGTAATACAAAAATAAATATTTTTAAATAAATGATTAAATTAATTAACTATTTAGCGACCGTTTGTAAAATGCTTGTGGAAAAATCCATGGCGGTTGCAATAGTAATATATTTCTCCGTCACCTCGTGCAAAAAATCTTGCGTGTGCATCGGATTCGGGGTAAAGTTTTATCATTTCAATTTTATCCGAAGTGACATAAGCAACAAAAGAAATATAGTGGTCTTTGGTCATTGGGTGGTCGATTTTAATATATATTTCGTCCTCTGTATTTTCGGTTACAATGCTGTGACCATTGTCATTTTCTTCCGTTTCCAGATAAGGAAGGGTTATTCCGCAACAGCTTACAAGTGCCTTGCCCATACATTGAATAATATTTCCGCAGATTGGGCATACATAAAATTTTGAACGTTTGGCATTTGCCGACTTGTTATGATTGGTTATACATTCGCCAGAAATAAGTTCAATTACGGATATTCCAAGTGCCTTTGAAATTGGTTCGATAAGGGATATATCCGGAAATCCTTTGCCGGTTTCCCAACGGGAAATTGCCTTGTCGCTTACGCAGAGTATTTCGGCAAGCTGTGATTGGGTAAGATTTTTTGATTCTCTTAAGGCTCTTATTGTTGAGCCGGTAACATAATTATTCATGTTAATTCATCTCCTTTGATTATATTCTAACATATATTTTTTTGTTTTGCAACCTATGTTGCATAGAGAAAAAACCGCTCCGAAAGGAGCGGTCGTATTATCAGGCAGAATGTTTATACCTAAGTTCAACATATTTCTTAAATTCTTCAAAAATCTGCTGTTCTTCTTCATCAAGAACAACCCCTTTATTTACTTCAACACTTCCATTAATATAATGAATTTTACCATGTAGTTTTTTTAACATAAGAATTATTGACATATTTATTACTTCTTTCTTTTTAATATTTTAATTGGTTTGTGAGTGGTTTATAATTTTATTATATATAATTATACTATATTTTTTCAAATAAATCAAGATATTTTATAAATTTTGTTTAAAATGTATACTCTTTTTGTTACTGTTCACAAATTCAGTATAATTAGTTTATATAATATGCACAGTAAAAAATTGATTTTAAATAATAGTTTTCTGTTATACTTGATTTTAAGCAAAAAATATGATATAATAATATAAAACATTGTGAAAGGAAATAGAATATGCAGAATATTAATGAAGAAAAAACCAAAATAATGATTTGTGCCGTTGACCTTGGCGAATATGATGTTGAAAATTCACTTGATGAACTCACCGAACTTGTTAATACCGCAGGTGGAGAGGTTGTAATGCGTGTTACACAAAAGCGACCCAGTTTTGAAAAGGCAACCTGTATTGGAAGCGGACGACTTGAAGAAATGGCTCAAATCTGCCGTGATATGGAAATAGACCAGATTATTTTTGACCATGAACTAACTGCAACTCAAATAAGAAATATCGAGGACGCTTGTGGAGTGCATACAATCGACCGAACCATGCTTATCCTTGATATTTTTGCTCAAAGAGCAACCACCAAAGAGGGCAAATTGCAGGTAAGCCTTGCCCAATATAAATACCGCCTGCCCAGATTGGCGGGAATGGGAATTAATCTTTCAAGACAGGGTGGGGGAATTGGCACAAGAGGTCCGGGAGAAACGAAACTTGAAACTGACAAGCGACATATTCGCACAAGAATTTCAGCACTCACCGAAGAATTAAAAGAGATTGAAAAGCGTAGAGAATTTCATAGAAAACGCAGAAAAAAAGACGGTGTACTTGTCTGTGCAATAACCGGATATACCAATGCAGGCAAATCTACTCTTATGAACGCACTTACAGACGCAGGGGTGCTGGAAGAAAACAAGCTTTTTGCAACCCTTGAAACTACCTCCCGCTCAATAGAACTGGAGGACGGCAGAACGGTTATGCTTGTTGACACTGTAGGATTTATTCGCAGGCTACCTCATCATCTTGTTGAAGCCTTTAAATCCACCCTTGAGGAGGCTGCTAATGCGGATATTATTCTTAATGTATGTGATGCAAGCGACCCAGATGTTTGCGAAAAAGCCAAAATTACAACCGACCTGCTCCATGAACTTGGTTGTGACGGAATAGAGATTATTAATGTATTTAACAAATGTGATATGCTTGAAAATCCCGAAGAAATTCATATGGACGAAAACAGTGTGCTTATTTCTGCAAAACAGAATATCGGTCTTGAAAACCTGCTTAAGATGATTAAAGACAAGCTTTCAAGCGATTTTGTGCGAACCAGAATACTTTTGCCTTTTGACAAGTGCGGACTTCTTAACAAAATTCGTATTGACGGTAAAGTTTTTAGTGAAGAATATATAGCAGAGGGAATTTCTGCTGATGTTTTGATTGACAATAAAATTTTCCATATGTTTAAAGAATATGTAGAGCAATAATTTTATTAAGGTTAAAGCCTCCACACAAAAAAATTCTTGTATCTTCCCGCCATAGGCGGGGGATATATTTAAATAAAAAAATATTTTTTAGGAAATTTTATAAAAAGCTATTGACAAATGGAATTTTATTTGATATAATTTAAATATATAAAAGTAAATTTTAGGAGGAAATTATTTATGACAAATGATATTTATGGTAAAAAGATTGTGGCAAGCGTGCTTGCCTTGAGCATGGTTTTTGGGTTTGCTGTTGCTCCAAATAGTGAAGTTTTTGAAGTAAATAATAACATTGTGGCAAGTGCTGAAGATTTAGTTTATGAGGACTTTGAATATAAAATTCTTGATGATGACACTGTTGAAATTACAAAATATATTGGCAGTGATGACATAAGTGTTATAATTCCAAGCGAAATTGACGGCAAAAAGGTTACTTCTATTGGAAAAGAGGCTTTTGGATATTGTGAAAGCCTTGAAAATATAAAAATTCCAGATTCTATTACTTTTATTGACAAGTGTGCCTTTGTTTATTGCACAGGTCTTACAAGTATAGAAATTCCAAATTCAGTTAGTTTTATTGAAAAATGGGCTTTTGTAAATTGCCAAAACCTTACAAATATAAATATTGATGAAAATAATAAAACTTATTCTTCCAAAGACGGGGTTTTGTACAACAAAGACAAGACAAAATTAATATGCTGTCCAGAGGGAAAAGAAAAAGTAGAAATTCCAAGTTCGGTTGTTTCTATTGAATATTACGCTTTTTGTGGTTGCGAAAATCTTGAAAGTGTAACAATTCCAAATTCAGTTGTTTCGATTGAAAACGGTGCTTTCAGTGGGTGTAAAAATCTTATAAGCATAGAAATTCCAAATTCAGTTGTTTCTATTGGAGATGATGCTTTTTATAATTGCACAAGCCTTAAAAGCATAGAAATTCCAGATTCAGTTGTTTCTATTGGAAATGCAGCTTTCTATTACTGCTCGAGCCTTACAAGCATAGAAATCCCTGATTCGGTTGTTTCTATTGGAGATTATGCTTTTCGTAATTGCTTAGACCTTAAAAATATACAACTTCCAAATTCACTTAAAACTATCGGAGCAAATGCTTTTACCGATACACGATGGCTTAAAAATAAGCAAAGAGAAAGCCCATTTGTTATAGTAAACGGAATACTTATTGACGGAACTGCTTGTGAAAGTGATGTTGTTATTCCAGATACAGTTGTATCTATTAATAAAAACGCTTTTGGTAATTGTAGAACTATTACCAACATAAAAATTCCAAGTTCAGTTACTTCCATTGGAAATGATGCTTTTGAACTTTGCAAAAACCTTGAAAATATAAATGTTGATGAAAACAATGAAAACTATTCTTCTAAAGACGGAATTTTGTATAACAAAGAAAACACCAAATTAGTTTGTTGCCCCGCTGGAACAAAATTAACAAGTATAGCAATTCCCGACACGGTTGTTTCTATTAAAAACAATGCTTTTAGCTTTTGTGAAAACCTTGAAAACGTAGAAATTCCAAACTCTGTTATATCTATTGCAGACAGTGCTTTTAGTTTTTGTGAAAATCTTCAAAGCATACAAATCCCAGATTCAGTTACCTCTATTAAA
>CANRLN010000067.1 GCA_947631445.1 uncultured Clostridia bacterium | reverse complement strand
CAGCAGTTGCAAGTGCCAAAAAAGATTTTGGTGTGGACGTTTACCCAATTGTTACAATGCAGGATATTATTGATGCTATTGATGGTGGCATTATCGAGGGAAAAGAATATCTCCCACAAATGATTGCATATCGTGAACAGTATGGTGCAAAATAATATTAATATCCCTTGCCTATGGCAAGGGATATTGTTATTTATTTTTTTAAAGCATTGACAAGTGAACTTATAAGCGGAACGGCAACCGCACAACCAATTGCTACCGCCCACAATTTCCAACCAAGTGGAACGGTGCAGAATACCGCCGAAAGCATTGGAACAGCAAAGCAGGCTGCCACACACCCTGCCGATACAAGCACGGCAAGCAAAAGATAAATGTTATCAAATATATTTATGCCAAAAAGACCCTTTTTGAAAGATTTACATTCAAACACATGAACAAGCTGAGATGCAATAAGGGTGACTAAAGCACAACTTCTTGCTTGCGAAACCCCTCCAAATCTCATTCCACCAACAAAAGATGCAAGGGTGCAAAGTCCAATAAGAAGTCCCCTGATGGCAATTTTAAAGCCAAGATTATCCGCAAAGAAACTTTCGTTGTCCTTACGAGGTGGCTCATTCATAACTTCACGATTGGTCGGCTCAAGACCCAAGGCAATCGCTGGGAGCGAATCGGTTACAAGATTGACAAGCAGTATCTGTGCGGGAAGCAGAACCATAGGCATTCCCATTATTATTCCAACAAACATGGTCACAACCTCACCGATATTGCAGGAAATTAAATATCTTACAAGTTTCCTTATATTTGCATATATAGTTCTTCCTTGTGCAACAGCGGTAACAAGCGTTTTAAAATTGTCGTCACAAAGAATAACGTCTGCCGCCTGTTTGGTAACGTCCGTTCCGCTTTCACCCATAGCGACACCAATATCCGCCTCTTTTATTGCGGGAGCGTCGTTTATTCCGTCGCCTGTCATTGCACAAATCTTTCTTTGTGCTTTAAGTGCTTTTACTATTTTAAGTTTGTGTGCAGGCGTAACCCTTGAAAATACAGCTATGTTTTCAATCTCACGCTCAAGTTGCTCATCACTCATTCGGTCAAGTTCCGCACCAGTCACACCGATTTTTCCGTCATATAATATTCCCACCTGCCTTGCAACCGATTCGGCAGTAAGCTTGTGGTCGCCGGTTATCATCTTAACATCAATTCCCGCACGGTGGCAGTTAAGCACCGATTCTTTAACTCCAACTCTTGGAGGGTCCTGCATTCCCATAAGCCCTAAAAATATCTTATGCCCTGCTCTTATTTGCATAAATGCAAGCACTCTTAGTCCCTGCTTTGCATAGGCATTTGCGGTTTGATTTATATTTTCAATAATTTTAGAGGAAATTGCAATATATTCATTTTTGGAGTTTTGATAATAACTACACATTAAAAGCACCACATCAACAGCTCCCTTTATGTAGGTTATCTCCTCTCCGCCATTTTGACAAACAACACTCATTCGTCTTGTATCCGATTCAAATGGTTCAATGCTCTTAACATCTACCCCAAGTCTTGAACGGTAAACTCTTGCTTTTGCACAAGCATTGACAACAGCAACCTCTGTTGGGTCGCCAACAAAATTTATACTGCTCATTTTTCGGTTGCGTTTTTTGTTGACCTGTTCGGTAAGGCTATCCGACGAAACCTTGACTTCGTTGCATACAGCACCACAAATAAGAAGGTCATTAAGCGAATAATTTTCATCTCTGTCAATAGGTTTTGAATTTTTGGTTATTTCATTTTCGCCGACTTCATATTCTTCAAGTCGGTCGCTTTGCACGGCTATTTTGGTAACTGTCATTTTGTTTTGTGTTACCGTGCCGGTTTTGTCGGTGCATATAACGCTTGCACAACCCAGCGTTTCAACGCTATGTAGTTTTTTAACAAGAGCATTTGCCGAAAACATTCGTCTTACTGCCATTGCAAGGGCGATTGTAACGGTTGCGGGAAGTCCTTCTGGAATTGCGGCAATTGCTATTGTAATAGCAGTCATAAACATATCAAAAGCAGGTTCACCTCTTAAAAGTCCTGCCACAAACACAACAACACATACGCCAATACATATAATACCAAGTGTTTTTCCGAGGCTACCCAACTTTTTCTGAAGTGGTGTTAGTGGCTGTTCAATTGAATTAAGCATGGAAGAAACCTTGCCCATCTGTGTATCCTTTCCGATTGCGGTAACACGAACGGTTGCGTTTCCCTTTACCGCACTTGTACCCATATAGCACATATGATTAAGATTAAGCGAGGTGGTATCTCCGCCCTCATATACTACTTTTTTAACCGGAAGATTTTCTCCTGTAAGGCTGGATTCATCACAAGAAATATTATTATTTTCGATTATAACTCCGTCCGCCGGAATGCTGTCCCCTGCTGCAACCTCTATAATATCTCCCTCAACAAGATATTTTGATTCGATATTTATAAGATTGCCGTTTCGATATACCTTGGCGGTCGGTGCAGTTAAATCCTGAAGTTTTTCAAGTGTCTTTTCGGTTTTGTATTCCTGCATAAAACCCAAAACAGCATTTATCACAACAATACTGATTATAGTAAGTGCTTCGGCAAATTCGCCCATAAGTGCCGAAATTGCAGTACATACCAGCAGTATCATAACCATAAAATCATGGAACTGCCCCATAAATATTTTTACTGCCGATTTCTTTTTTCCCCCCGCAAGGGTGTTAAGATTGTTTCGGTCAAGCTTTTTTGCCGCCTGCGCAGAAGATAAACCTTTTGGCTGATTGGTTGATTTTTCGTCATTTTCCTGAGTCTGAGATAAAGGCTCATATTCCTTTTCTAAAAGTTCCAGCATATAATTTTCCTCGCTTTCGTTTTCTTTTACTTTGCTAAAACATTCTATTCCCAAAGTTCTGAAAATATACTTAATTCAATTAAAAATATAAAATATCAGCAATGCTACCATAATTTTTTATAAAAAAATCCTCTGCTAAAAGCAGAGGATTTCTTTGTTAATATTCAATTTTTTATTTCTTAAAAAATATTGTCGATGATATCCGAGAATGCTGAAATAGCCTTGGAAGCATCTTTCTTAAAGCAACTATGCTTTTTCTTTTTGCTGTTAAGAACGGCATAGGCTGCCGCTGTGCAGGTAATACCAATTGTAAGGCTCTTGCTTACTGCTCCTATATTCATTATATTTCCCTCACTTTCCGACAGATTTTTCTGTCCTTATTATTATAAACAGACACTATGAAAATATTTATGGAAAAATTTAATCAAAATTATATATCAATCCGATTGTTTGGTCGCAAACAAAACAATTTGCAGAAAAACATTAATTTTAAAACAATCAAACTTGTTCGCTATTTTCGCTATTTTCACAAAAATTATCTTGATAACAGGTAAGTTCGGTAAAAACACCTTTTGAAGTTCCAAAAAATTTAACCCTTGAAATCTCCCTGAGTTTGCCATAAATATTTATTTTATCCAAAAGATTTTCCTTGCTATATCCTGTATATAAAATTTTATAATAGTTTCTTGCTTTGGAGTAATAATTAATTTTATAGTTAAGTCCAACATTTGGGTCGGTAAGCCACTGCTTGTCCAGTGGAATATATTTTGTTCGCTTAAAAGTATTTATATCAAGGCTTACATTATAAGTATATTCTTCCTCCAAATCCAGCATATATATGTCGGTCAGCACTCCTCTGTCCCCTCCGCCGTGAGCAAGCTTAATAATACTTCCGCTTGGAACTATGGTATTAACGCTTTCGGGTCTTGTAACGCAAACTTTTGCCTGCGGTGCAATATAGGGATAAAAATTGTAAGCCTTTATACCATAAGCACAAATAGAGTCCCAAATACTGCCGTTTTCCTTAAAGCACATATATTTTGCACCAATTGTATTTTGAGTATAGGTAACATTCGGAAAGGTTTCCAGAAGTCCGAAAATATCGTCAAGCGTTACATTATAAAGCACCTGTGGCATCGGCTGAGAAAGACAAAGCTGTGCTGTAAAGCTTCTTGAATAAACACTTATTTTCTCCTTTCCATCATGTTTGAAAAATTCAAATTTATCTATTGTTCCATGATGCAATAATTTAGTTCCCGAATAAAAATAAACCTCGGTCGGACGAATATTTCCCAGTTCCCAAAGCCCAACAAAACTAAGTTCATAATACGGCACATATCTGTCTTTTATCGAAACAAAAGAAAATAATTTTTCTACTTTGTATCGCATTCCCTCGGCTGTTTTTAAAATTGCAAAAATCATTCTTCCACCTCTTGTGTTTCAAAATTCATTTTAACAAAGGTTATTTTATATTCAAAATAAAAAGTATTCTGCTGCATATCAAGCACCGCATTTTTTATATACATATCCTCAAAAACCTGTTCGCTGATTTTAACCGTTATAACCTTTCCGGAATTGTTGTTAATTAATGTTTTATAATCGCTGATTTCATCTGTGTTAATATTTCCAACAATTATAATCTCCTCTGTTTGTTCCACAGCAACGTCAAACCATGGACGTTCCAGCGTTTTAAGTTTTTCGGTTGTTGCTGAAACCTTATAGCTTACATTTCTTGGATAAAGCTCTTTTGTTCCAATCTTAACCTTAAATTCGGGAAAATAAAAATTAGAATATTCATTTGAAGTAATTATATCGCTCATATTTTTTAACCTGCCGTTCCTACCTTATCCATTGCCTTAACCGAAATTTCAATATTTCCCTGCACACGTCCCAAAACATTATCAAAACCTCCTGAAAGAATTTTAGGTTTGACATGGGTGAGTATTTTATATTTAATAATATTGTCCGCAAGTTGACTGCATATTTCCAATAAATCCGAATTGGTATAAAGCCGAACGCTACACTTTAAATTATACACATAATATTTAGCATTTGTAGCAAGCCCACGAAATACGTCCTCAAGCTCCAACCCATCAAAATTCAAAAAAGCAACCTCATCTTCAAGCTGTTCAATGTCCTTATCGGGATAGTCACAATAAACGCTGAAGCCTAAACTCTCCAGTTTGGTCTTTACAACATTCACAAAAGTTTGTTCTATCAATCTTTCCGCCTCCTGCAATCTGTTTTTTTATATTTGTTGTGTTCCCTGCAACAAGCGGGGGAACACGACTTGACCTTTACATATTTTTAAAAATAAATGGTTTTTCTGTTTGGGCAGGCTTGCAAAGGTCGGCAATCTGTTCAATCGCCTGCTCTTTAAAAAGCCTTGCCGAAGTTATTTCGTCCGAACAGTTGTTCTGAACTGCCGATTTTCCATTTTGACTAAGCAACTTCTGCCCAGTGCAGGATTTCATAAGAAAATATTCATACACCGCTATTGCTGCCGCTGCGTGTTCGCATCTTTCTCTGTTTTCATCAAGTGGTGTGGCATCTGACGGAACAACCATGCTTTCCACCTGATTTTTACCGTTGTTTAAAATTTCGGCGTATTTTTCCTTTTGGTTTGGGTCTGCTCCCGAAAGTCTGAAAAAAGCTGCTGCTATTTTTCCGCTATCAAGATTTATATACAATCAAATCACCTCGTTTATATTATATATATTGCCCTTTCCGCACAATGCGGAAAAGACAATATTTTAAATGTATTATTATTTTACAATCAATATAGGGATAAAAGCTTTTGGGTTAAAATTTATGCCTTGTCTGCAAGAATTGCGGTTGCTCCTGCATTAATCTTAGAAAAGCCAACCATAATGCTGCAAGAAATTTCATCGCACTGGGTGGAAATAAGCTTGTCTACATCAACACAAACATCAGTAGCAAAAACCGCCTCAATAGCGTTTTCTTTATCAATGCCCACCGCCAAAGCTCCGCTGAGTGAGGAGGATTTAACAATGGTAACACCGTACGGAGTTACAACCCTACCGTTTGCCATATAGTCGCCAACACAATATTTCATCTGGTCAAAGGCAAGAATTGTTCCCATTGTCTGAGGGGTACAAATCATAGTTGTCATATCAAAATCATTCATCTTTGCCCAAAATGCGGTAAGGTCAGAATAGGTAATTGTTCCTTTGGTTGCAACCTCCTGCTTAAGAGTGGTGGATTTAGCAACGGTTACAGCGTCCGCATTGATACTTCTTGCAATTCTTGCACCAAGGTTTCTAAGCACAACGCTGAATGCCTCAATACGCTGCTTTCTGATGGATTCATACGAACAAGAAAGTTTTCTTGCATATTTTTTAACCGCAGTTGTTTCACTTGCAAGCTTAAGGGTTGTGGTTGGAAGTTCCGCACCCTGTTCAATTCCCGATTCGCTTCCCGAATTTGTAACACTAAGACCACGGAAATCAATCGAATCGGTATAGCTTACCGCAGAACAAATATCCCCTAAAATAGAAGCATCGTCCATTCCCTGTTTAATTGTTCTTCTAATATATTCGGGGAAAAGCACCGCAGAGTCGGTAGACATAAAGAATTTTTCCACCTTATCGCAGTTTTTTCCGCTGATTTTAATATCAAAACGCTTAAGCTGACGCTCGAACGAATCCAGTTTTTCAAACTTTGTGCCAACATAATTTTCGCTTGGGTCAAGGCTTTCAAGTGCCTGTGTAAAGCTTTTGCCGGTCATATTGTAAAGACCTTTTTCAAGTTTAATTGTTTCGTAATTGTTGTTCATAAATACATTCTCCTTTTTTAAATCTCTAATTAATTTTAAAGCAGTTAATTTCTCGGTCGTCTTTGGGCGGTTTTGAAGTCTTTTCGTCTACCCTGCCCCAAACTATCAGTCGGTTTTTAAGCTTTATAAGCTCGGGAATACTAAGCCCTTTTGTAATGCTCTTTATAATGTCAATCTCAAGTGACGGTGAAAGTGCAAATCCCTTTGAAATAATCTCTCTTATAATCTCATCACGGGCAAGCTGTAAATCTCGCTTATCCTGCTCATGCTGTCTGCTTTTTTCCGAACCAGTAAAAGCACTTTTGGTAACTCCTGCTCCAACCTGTGCCGGAACAGCTACAAATGACCATTCATAAGCGTCGATTATATCCTCAAGTATTCCATGGCATATGCTACCGTTATACACCCTGCCTTTCACATGACTGCAAGAATTTATTTTTAAATCCGCACCACAGACAGAACATCTTTCGCTTTTGGCTTGACAGCATACAGAAACCTCCCTTTTAATTCCTCCGTCAATCTCTTTGATAAGCGAACTGTTTTTTTCTGTTCTTACCATATAAGCATAGCCTACAAGTTTTGTGTAAACTTCACCCGCCAAAGTGGTTCGGCTCGGCTCGGATACAACTTCTGTATCATAAATTCTTGCCGTCTGATTTTCTCCCTTTGGGTTGTGGTCAAAAATTCCTGTTTTTCCAACAAACAAGTCTTTAAGTGTTTCAAGCGACTCGATAGAAAATCTCTGGTTGTCCCTGTCAATTTCGTTGTCGCAAAGGGTGACAGGAAAAGCATAAACTTCCTCTTTTTCAAATTTTCTTCTGGTAAAATTATTTATCTTATCAAGTTGGCTTTCATCAAACACAAACTCACTCATTTTATTCCTCCATTTCTTAATTTTTTATTCTATCTTAATGTCCATTCCAAGTTGATTTTCAATCTGCATTGCTCTTGCCGTGTCAAGTCTTGCTTGTGCAATCTCTACTTCGTCTTGAAGATTAATGTTTGACCACACAATATGGCAATTCTCTACTCGACCCAGACTTCGCAAAATTACATTCCCCAGTCTTTCCAGCACGGGGGTAAGCAATCGGCGGTAATACTCAAGCTCGCTGGTTAAAATATCCGATTGTTGTTGTGACATTCGCTCGGTTGACGACCAATTAAGACCAAGCATAAACGGTGGTATTCCAAGCTTTGCAATCAATTGTTCCAAAAGCTGACGGACGGGAACTTCGGTATCAATAATTTGATTTTCCGCACCAATAACTTTAATTCCAACATCGCCGACACACACAAAATCCTTTATTGTTCCGTTTTTCATGCTGGTCATTCCATTTGACCACTCTTTTGAAATGGCTTCAGCACGTTTCATAGCTTCTTCGGGGGTTATGCCATCTTCGGGGTTGTAAGTAACAGCATATCGCACATTTCCAACACGGTCAAAATTCTGCCCAATACATTCATAAATTCTAAGCAGTATATCGCTTATTGCAGGAAGTCCCCTTAAAATAGACACTCCTTGTGGACTTTCGGGCGTTGGCGAAAGGGTTGTATAAAGCAGTTTTTCGGTATCTCTGATTTGCCTAAGGTCGCCGTCCATATCTCTTTTATAAAAAATACGTTTGCATGGGTGAAATTCATCAGCAAAAACGCTTATATCCGCTGAATTTTCCACAATAATACCGCAAAGACTTCCTCCCTCAAAAATCATCTGCCCAACCGCTTTTCCGCTTGTAAGTAGTTCGTTCAAAAACATATCTGCAAAACAATTTATCGATTCGCCCGAAATTCCCACAGGGATATTTTTGCAGGCTTCATCAAAAATCTCCTGACCGCTTTCATCGCAAACAAGCTTAAAATCGCAAACCAGCCTTACAATTTTGTTAATGCCTGCGTCCAGCACCGGCAGAACTTTTCTAAGACCGGAATAAAGACCTTCTTCAAAAATTTCCGAATTTCCGGCAATTTTATATTCAAGTCCGCCCCTGCGACTGCTGACACAAGCGGTTGAAACCTGTGACGCTGTCTTTTTCTTAAAAAGCAATTTATCTTCCTCCTTTAAAATTATTCCCGTCCCACCCACCACTAAAAAATATTTTTTAACTTCCTAATGACGTTCCAAACTCCCCACAAAAAACGCTCCTTTGTTTTTGCGTAAAAGAAAATGTGTAACAAAATAACGTATGTCGTCCATTGCGTGGTCGTTTTCTTTTATAGGAACATCTTTTGACGCTTTTTCGTCCCAGCGGTAAAGACCAAATTCCCGTATGCTGTCGTTACAACGTGAGGAAATTTTTATCTGCCCGCCATTTAAAGCATCTGCAACCCGTCTTATTCCGCTTACAACATCGTTTTTGGCAGGAACAACCTTGAATTTACCATGTCTTTTTATACATTCAATAAAAGAGGCAGCGGACGGGTCGCAGATAACACATTCAACATCTTTTGAACCGACAAGCCGTTCCAGTTCGCTATAATGTTCTTCATCGGTTCGGCGGTGACCCTGCTTTCTTGCGTCATAATAATATTCGCTTATTCTGTACCAAACAC
>CANRLN010000066.1 GCA_947631445.1 uncultured Clostridia bacterium | reverse complement strand
GAAATTCTCTCCAAAATTATCCTGCTTTCCGCAGACACTAAAATTAAAGACCCCTATATTTTAAACCAAATTAAACACTAAAAAAATCCTCCCTTTTTAAAGGGAGGATAATTTATTTATAATCTTTAAGTGTAGGGAATTTTTCTCGATAATCTGCAACATCATTATAAATTCTTTGGTTTATAATTCCCTCTCGGTCGGAAATCTCGCAAAGAATATCTCCATTGGGGTTTATAATTCTGCTGTCGCCACTATAATAAAGACTATCCATATCCCCAAAACAGTTTACCCCAACAATATAGCATTGATTTTCAATTGCTCTTGCCGCAAGCAGTGTTTTCCAATGCCCCGACCGCTTTCCACACCAGTTGGCGGGAACAATTACAATATCTGAATCGGCAGCCTTTTTAAAAGTGTTGGCAAATCTTAGGTCATAACAAATCTGAATACCTATTTTAAAACCGTTTATTTCGCAGAAAGAAAAGCTATTTCCGCTTTCAAAATATTTATCCTCGCCCATATAGGAAAAAGGGTGAATTTTTACAAAATCGCATATCATTTTGCCGTGGTCAATAATGCTGTAATGATTGCGACTTTTTTTTCCGCCCTCCGTCCAGCCGTATCCTATTGCGGTATTATATTTTTGAGAAAGTTCTGTAATAATCTTTTGGGATTTTTTCGCATAACGACCTGTAAGTTTAGTGTTCATGGAAAATCCCGTAAAACTCATTTCGGGGAACAAAATCAAATCGCTATCCCCACAAAGGGCAACCGCCTTTTTAATCTTGTCTGCATTTTTTTCAAAGTCCTCAAAATAAATAAGACTCTGCACGACAGAAATATTAATATAATTATCCATTTAATTTTATAGTATCCTCTGCAATCTGCTTTGGTGTAAGATGATTTGCTTTTAACACATCATCTACATTGTAGCGGTCAAGAAATTCTTTTTTAAGTCCAAAATTAAGTGTTTTAACCTCGCTATTGCCATAAAATCTTGAAATCTTTTCACCAAAACCGCCGTCAAGTATTCCGTCCTCAATGGTTACAACCGTTTTGTGGTCAGCCTTAAGACTTTCAAGCAATTCTTTGTCAATTCCCGTGATATAGTAAGGGTTGATAAGTGTAGGAGTTATACCAGTTGTTTTCTCTATAATCTCTGCTGCCTTTTTGCCAACGCTGTAGAATGAACCAAGTGCAATAATAGCAATATCTTTTCCGTTTTGGGTAACCTCATATTTATTAAGAACGCTAAAATCTTTTTTAACCTGCTCATTATCTGACGTATCCAAAGGCACTCTTATTGCAACAGGGTGCTGTGTCTGCTCCATTGCCCAATCAAGAACGGCTAAATAGTCACTTTTATTAGTTGGTGCGATATACACAAGATTAGGAATGTTTGAAAGCATGGGAATATCATAAATTCCAAGATGGGTTATATCATTCATGCCATAAACCGATGCGGCAAACACCGCAATTGTCACAGCATTGTTGTTTATACACAAATCCTGAGAAATCTGGTCATAGGTTCTTTGAACAAACGAACTGTAAACACCATAGAAAGGCTTTGCACCTCCTTTAGCCATTGCAGACGCCATAGCGACAGCGTGTTCCTCAGCAATACCAACATCTACAAACTGCTTGCCTGCCTGCTTTCTTATATCTTCGGAAAATCCAAAAACAGCAGGGGTTGCGGAAGTAATAGCACAAACAGTTTTGTCTTTTGCCATTTTTTCAAGCAGATAATCTCTTGTAATAGTGCCATAATCCTCATAATCGTCCGATGTTTCAAGCAAAGACCTTCCTGTTTTTTCATCAAACGGCATACACCAGTGCCAAAGCTCCCGATTTTCCTGTGCCGGAATGTATCCCTTGCCCTTTTGGGTTACAATATGCACAACCACCGGTTTTTTGCTGTCCTTAACCTTTTCAAAAGCTGAAATAAGCTGGGAAAGATTATTTCCGTCCTCTACAAATAAATAGTCAAGACCCATAGCCTTAAAAATATTACATTCACTTGCTCCCCTGCTCTCTCTGAGCATTTTAAGATTTTTGTAAAGTCCGCCGTGGTTTTCGGCAATTGACATATCATTGTCATTTACAACTATAATTAAATTGCTGTTTGCTTCGCCTGCAAAATCCAATCCTTCAAGAGCCTCTCCGCCACTTAAAGAACCGTCACCGATAACCGCTATTATATTTTCATTTCCGCCCTTTAAGTCCCTTGCCCTTGCAAGACCACAAGCAAGGCTTACCGAAGTGGAAGTGTGACCGATAGTAAAGAAATCATGTTCGCTTTCGTCTGGGTTGCTATAACCCGAAACATCTTCAAAACATTCTTCTTTTAAATAAGCGTCCTTTCTGCCGGTAAGCATTTTATGCACATAACACTGGTGCGAAACATCAAAAACAATTTTGTCGACAGGGGAATTAAACACATAGTGCAGTGCAATTGTAGCTTCAACCATTCCAAGATTGGGAGCAAGATGTCCTCCGTGTTTGCTAAGACGGAAGATAAGAGCGTTTCTTATCTCTTGTGACAAAACTTCCATTTCCTTTGTGCCAAGATTTTTTAAATCCTCTGGCGAATTGATTTTTTCAATATACATATTTAGTCCTCCTTATCCCACACAAGCCTGCCGGTTTTTACCGCCTGCTCGTATCGTGAAATTTTGTAGTCAAGACGATTTATTGTATCGTCAATCTGCTGTCTTTGGGCGACCAAAACTTGTTTTTGTCCTTTTAAAAGTTCCAGTCTTTCGGCAAAGGTTTCGTCCCCCTGCTGATACAGTTTAACATATTGAGTTAAAATTTCAATAGAAAGCCCTGCTTTTCGCATACACACCACCAGTTCCACCCAGTTTAAATCTTCAATGCTATAATTGCGTATACCACCTTTGGTTCTTGTAACTGGGGGAATCATTCCAATACGTTCATAGTATCTTAATGTATCCTGCGAAATACCATATTTTTCACTGACTTCTTTTATATTCACTAAATCGCCTCCCAAATATATTATAACATCTGGAGTTTACTCAAAGTCAAGGGGTTTTAAAAAAATTCTACCTAATCGCCAAAAAACAATAAAAATTTTTGTGCTATTTTTACAATTGTTTTTAAATATTCTCAACATTGTGAATTAAACATTTCTATATTTTATAAAATAACAACCTGCCTTAAGATAAGACAGGTCTTTTGATTTACTTTCTTTTTTGCTTTATTTTAAAGCAACCAAGAGTGGTTAAACTGCTCAATGGTTTTTCGGGTTGTTTTTTATTATTTTTGTTGTTTTTTGAAAAATTACGTTTATCCTGTGGCTTGTTTGGGTCTTTCATTGTAAGGGCAAGTCTGCCACGCTCCAAATCGACATCGACAACCCAAACTTTCACAATATCCCCAACCTTTACAACGTCCAAAGGGTGATTAACACGTTTATAACTCATCTGTGAAATATGAACAAGTCCGTCCTCATGAACGCCCACGTCCACAAACGCACCAAAATCAATTACATTTCGCACCGTTCCAACAAGTTCCATTCCAGCTTTTAAGTCCTTAAGCTCCATTAAATCTCCGCTGTGCATAATCGGAGGAGGAAGTTCATCTCTGGGGTCCCTTCCGGGCTTTTCAAGCTCCTTTACAACATCAGTTAAGGTCGGCAAGCCTACTTCAAGTTCGTTGGATATTTCATTAAGATTAGCCTTGTCAAAAACCTCTTTAAGCTTTTCTGTATTTCCGACATCTTCAAAATCAAACCCACACTTTTCAAGAAGTTTTTTTGCAACATCATAAGATTCTGGGTGAATACCAGTGTTATCAAGAGGATTGTTGCTGTCGGGTACTCTTAAAAATCCTGCACATTGTTCAAAGGCTTTTGCACCAAGTTTTTTTACCTTAAGAAGTTGTTTTCTGTCTGTGAACGCACCATTTTCTTCACGATAAAGAACAATGTTTTTGGCAACCCCCGAATTAATTCCCGAAATATAAGACAAAAGCGAATAGGAGGCTGTGTTTAAATCAACTCCAACCGAATTGACGCAATCTTCTACAACACCCTTAAGGGCATCGTCCATTCTTGCTTTGGGCATATCATGCTGATACTGCCCTACTCCTATTGCCTTTGGGTCAATTTTGACCAGTTCGGCGAGAGGGTCTTGCATTCTTCTTGCAATTGAAACAGCTGAACGCAAAGAAACGTCATAATCAGGAAATTCTTCTGCTGCAAGTTTGGACGCAGAATAAACCGATGCACCTGCTTCGGATACAACCATATATTCAACCTTGTGTTCAATTTCTTTTATAAGTTCTATTGTAAAAGCTTCGGTTTCCCTTGATGCCGTTCCGTTGCCTATTGCAATGGTTGTAACATTATATTTTTTAATCATATCTGCAAGAATTTTCTTTGCCTTTTCTGCCTCACCCTTTGAACGTGTTATATATACAATAGCAGTATCCAAAACCTTTCCGGTCGGGTCAACAATCGCTGTTTTGCAACCGTGTGCATATCCGGGGTCTAAACCAAGAGTAACCGTATTTTTTACTGGTGGTGACATAAGAAGTTGCCTTAAATTGGAAGAAAATACTTTTATAGCTCCCTCTTGAGCTTTTGCTGAGAGTTCCGCCCTTATTTCTCTTTCAACCGAGGGTTTAATAAGTCTGGAAAAACTATCCTCACAAGCCAGTTTAACAAGCTTTCCACATTCACTTTCGTTTTTCACATATTTTAATATGCAGAGTTTTTCTCCCTCACCGTCTGGAACAGTAACATTTACTTTAATTGCTCCCTCTTTTTCTCCTCTATCGATTGCCAAAACTCTATGCCCAGCAATTGTTGAAACACCTTCGGAATATTCAAAATAATTTTTATAAACAACGTCCGAATCTTCAGAGGTTGCCACCGAATTAACAACGCCTTTTTTAAAGAAAAGTTCTCTAAGCTGTTTTCTAAGTTCTGCATTATCTGAAATATCCTCGGCAATTATATCCAATGCACCTTTAATTGCATCATCTGCCGACAACACACCGTTTTCTTGATTTATAAACGCCCCAGCGTTTAGGTCGGTGGATTTTTCTTGTTTCATAATTATTTCAGCAAGCGGTTCAAGTCCTTTTTCTCTTGCAACCGATGCACGAGTTTTGCGTTTGGGTTTAAATGGTCTGTAAATATCTTCAACCTCAACAAGAGTAACCGCTTTTTCGATGGACTGAGCTATTTCATCGGTCATTTTTTCCTGCTCTGTGATTGAAGAAATTATTTCATTTTTTCTTTTTTCAAGATTTCTCAGATAGTTAAGTCGGTCGAAAATTTCACGCAAAATTTGGTCGTCCAAAGAGCCGGTTTGTTCTTTGCGGTAACGTGCAATAAAAGGAATGGTTTTGTCATCGTCAAGCAAAGCAACGGTATTATCAACCTGCTCCTGCTTTAATTTAAATTCATCTGCCAAAATTTTATTAATATCCATTATAATTCTCCTTAATACATATACTATATATTATTATACATTATTTTGAACGATTTGTCAATACAAATAGCACACAAAAACAAAATATGAAAAATACTTGACGAATAAATATGTTATAGTTATAATATAAGAAATACAAAATATTAAAGGAGTAAGAAAATGAATATAAGATATGAAACACCTAATGACTATGAAGAAGTTTATAAACTTATTAAAGAGGCTTTTTTAACCGCCCAGCATACTGACGGAAACGAACATGAACTTGTAGTGAAATTACGAAAAGGAAATGCTTTTATTCCTAAACTGTCTTTAGTTGCAGAAATAAACGGAGAAATTGTGGGGCATATCATGTTTACAAAAGCAAAAGTTGATAATGCAGAGGTCGTTATTTTAGCACCACTTTCTGTTAAACCCAAATATCAAATGCAGGGCATTGGAACAGCACTTATAACCGAGGGGCATAAAATAGCAAGAGAATTAGGCTATGATTATTCACTTGTTTTAGGGAGTGAAACATATTATCCAAGACTGGGCTATGAGCCAGCATACAAAATGGGAATTAAAGTGCCTAAAGAATTTCCAATAGAAAATTTTATGTCTATTAAATTAAATGAAAACGCAAACCCAATTTGTGGCGAATTAATATTTCCAAAAGAATTTAATATATAATTTTAAGAATGGATAAAAGCGTTGGTTATATTATAAGATTTTTTATGAAAATCAAGTGATTATAAGGTGTGTAAAGCACAAAATAATTAAAAACTCTATTGACAAATTTCATTATTTATGATATAATATATTAAAATATTAGACAATAAAGAATTTTACTCAAGAAAGGAAATAAATATTATGAGAATTGCGGTAACTTATGAAAACGGACAGATTTTTCAGCATTTCGGACATACGCAAATGTTTAAAATTTATGAGGTTGAAAATGACAAAATCGTTAGTGGGCAGATTGTTCCCACCATGGGTAATGGTCATGGGGCTTTAGCACAATTTTTAAGCGATATGAATGTTGACACTCTTATTTGCGGTGGAATTGGTGGCGGAGCAAAAACCGCTCTTGAGCAGGCTGGAATAAAGCTTTTTGGCGGAGCCTTCGGAAGTGCAGACAAGGCGATAGAAGATTTTGTTGGTGGAAAGCTGGTTTATAATCCAGATGTAAAGTGCAATCACCACGACCACGGCGAAAGCGTTCACACTTGTGGTTCAAATGGTTGCTCTGGTCATAGTTGTAAATAATTTGAAGTAATAAATTTTAAATTATGTTATAAAATATAAGCAGGATAAAATTAATAAGGAGTTAACCCAAAACATGAAAATTACACTTAATCCAAATGAGGAAATTGTAAAATCCATTAAAGAGGGTCTTGCCCAAAAGGACGGATACTGCCCCTGCCGTGTGGAAAAAACGGCTGAAAACAAATGTATGTGTAAAGAATTTCGTGAGCAGATAGCAAACCCCGACTTTGAAGGCTACTGCCACTGTATGCTTTACTACAAATCAAAATAAGGAGAACTTTAGTATGTATGAAATTACACTGACTTCTGAAAATTTCAAAGACGAAGTATTGGATTCGGATAAGCCTGTTCTGGTGGATTTTTGGGCAACCTGGTGTGGTCCATGCAAAATGATAGCACCGATTGTTGAAGAAATCGCTAAGGAATATGAAGGCAAGGTAAAGGTTGGCAAGATTAATGTTGACCAGCAACCGGAACTTGCTTCGGCATTTAACATTGTAAGTATTCCAACCATTATGATTTTCAAAAATGGAAAAATTGAAGATATGGTCATAGGTTATAAACCGAAAGAACAGTTGATTGAACTTCTCAAGTAATTTTAATTGCTATAAATAAAGCACCCAAAATTTTGGGTGCTTTTATTTATATATTAAATTTTCGTCTTTTCAATGCACATTCAAGCAGTTCCGGAAGTCTTTCGGGAGGGCAAGCAAAACAAGGAACATCAAAGGAGGCTATTTTTTCAGCCATTCTATTATCGAAACAGGGTTTGCCACTGTCGGATATAGCCAAAAGCACAATAAGATTTACCCCACTTTGCTTTATTTCCTCCAGTCTTCTAAGTAGCTGTGCAGAATTTCCGCCTTCGTATAAATCGGTTATAAGAAACATGGTTGTTTTGGACGGCTCTGTTATAAGTTCTTGACAGTAAGCCACCGATTTGTTTATATCCGTTCCACCGCCAAGTTGTATGCCATAAAGCAGTTCCACTGGGTCATCACACATATATGTAAGGTCGTTTACCGAGGTGTCAAAGGCGACTATATGAGTTTTAAGCGAGCTTATACTTGCAAGTATACAACCCATTATGGAAGAATATATTACCGATTCTCCCATTGAACCGCTCTGGTCTATATCCAGTATAATTGTTCTTGAGGCGGATTTTGATGCCCTTTCATAAAAATAGAATTTTTCGGGCAAAAGAACACCCAGTTCTTGATTATAATTTTTAAGATTACGTCTTATGGTCATTTTATAATCAAGGGCAGCTGCTGACGGAATTGGAGAATGTTCTTTTCTGTTTAGGGCAGCGGTAACACTCCTTTTAAGATTGTCGCTAAGTTTACGGTTTATTTCGTCAACTATTTTTGCAATATAAGCCCTTGCGTTGTCCTTTGCCCTTGTTGGTATTTGGTCTTTGAGCATAAGTAGCAGGCTTGCCGTGGACATATCTGTTTCAAGACTTTCCAACATTTCTGGTTCAAACAACAATTGTTTAAGTCCTTTGCGTTCAATAGCATCATTTTGAATAATCTTAACTTCCATAGGGGCAAAAATCGAACGCAAATCTCCGAGCCATTTGGTTATTTGAGGATTGCTCATTCCGTTTCCTGCACCTTTTTCCGAATTGTTATTGTTTCCGCCATATATCTGTGCAAGTGCATTATCCATAAGCAATTGTTCTTGGTTTAGACCTAAACTTCCGCCAATATTTCCGGAAATAGAATTTATTTTATTTTGAGATTCGCTACCTAATATAAGTCGCCAGCGTTTTAATTTTTCAATATCATTCATATTTAAATATCTCCAAAGTCAAAATCATCAAGTTGGTCAAGATTCTGTTGTTCCTCCTCGGTTATTTCCGAAGAAATAAATTCGGAAGCCTCGGACGAATCAATGCCCATAATCTCTCCTATGTTTTCTGCAACATCAGATTTTTCAGACGGTGAAAATTCGGCAAAGGTTCTTCTTAAGCACAAAAGCACCGGTTTAAAATCCTCATCGTCCAGTTCGCATACAAATTCGTGGAGCTTTTCCCAGATGCTTAACCTGTTTATAAGCGAACGTTTGTTTTTGCGTGCAAAACCCTCAAACCATAACGCTCCGTCAGCCGGAGCAGTTCCTCTCGAAAGTCGGCGGTTGATTATAACCGAAAGCCCAGATACATTTCCTCTTTCATTAAGCACCGCACACGCAAATCCGGATATAAGCGGATTTATTTTATCACTATCCGAAAGATTTTCAAGCAGACTTATAAACAGCTGTTTATCCAAAAAATCATGTGAATCCACTGCATCATTTACAGTAGAAATTGCTTTAACCAACTGTTCAGCTAATGATTTATCGCATATGCTATCATCTTCAGCCTGCATACAGAATTTTAAAAACAACTGTTCCAAAAGCGGTTTTATCGGCTCACTATCCAATTTTCTAATACTTCCAAAACGAATTATTGCCGAAAGTGTGCCAATAGTCAAGCCTGCATCTATGGAGGAAATATTTCCAACTGCCATATTTCTTACATACAAAACAGCGGTTTTTACACATTTGGTAAGACCACATTCAAAAGCCGTTGAGAGAACCTCAACTGCCTCTGTAAGGCTTTGTGATTCAAGCAGTTTTGTATTAAGATTAAAGCTTGCTACCTGCTCCACCGTATCACCATTTAGAGAAGCCTCAACTATTTCTATTTCAACTTCGGGTTTCCACACAAGCGACCATATTTCTTTCCATGTTGCGTTGGTCTGACCTGCAAAAGATTTTGTTCCGAAAAAGTAAGAAAACTTGCCACAATCACTGCATTGGCAACAATGACGGTTTATCTGTT
>CANRLN010000065.1 GCA_947631445.1 uncultured Clostridia bacterium | reverse complement strand
AACCTTGAGATTACCGAAGATACATATAATGCTCTTGTTGATAGGGTTAAAAAGTATGGTCTTTCGGATAATCCACCCTCTTATGAAGATTTTGTAGCAAGCGATTTATAATTATAATTTTGAGGTGTGCTGAATGAAAAAACAACTTATTTCACTAAAAAATATAGTAGTATCCTTTGCAATTATTATTGCCTTGTGGCAGATTGGATTTATGACAAGCAATGTTAATTCGTCACTTTTTCCCTCTCCCTCTCAGGCTTTTCAAGCACTTGTTGAAATGATTTCGGACGGTTCTCTGTTTATTAATATTGGTGCAAGCATGGGCAGATTTGCCATAGGTTACATAAGTTCGGTTGTGATTGCCGTTCTGCTTGGTCTTGTTCTTGGCAGGCTTAAATGTGTGTTTCAGTATGTCAATCCAATAGTTCAGCTACTTCGACCAATTTCCCCCATGGCTTGGATGCCTTTTATAGTGCTTTGGTTTGGAATTGGAGATATTCCTGCAATTGTAATTATTTTTATTGCAGCATTTTTTCCCGTTCTGCTTTCCACCGTTTCGGCGGTGGGAGAGGTTGACCCTATTTATTTTAAAGTCGCTAAAAACTTTGGTATACAGCAACCCCAAACCATGTGGAAAATTATCTTCCCTGCTGCTTTCCCACAAATTGCAAATGGTATTCATCTTGCCCTTGGAACAGCTTGGGTGTTTCTTGTTGCCGGTGAAATGGTTGGTGCTCAATCGGGGCTTGGCTATCTTGTAATTGATGCAAGAAACAATCTTCGTGCGGATATTTTGCTTGCAACTATTATTGTGATTGGTCTTATTGGACTTATTCTTGATGCACTCTTAAAGCTTTTAGAAAAACAGATTTTGAAATCATGGGGAGGTGGCAAGTAAATGTATATTGAAGTTAAAGATGCTGTCAAAACTTTCAAACAGGGTGGCACAGAATTTACAGCACTTGACCATGTTTCGCTTGATATAGAAAAAGGAGAGTTTATCTGCCTTTTAGGACCTTCTGGTTGTGGAAAAAGCACACTGCTAAACGCAATTGCAGGATTTGAGCCGGTGACTTCGGGTAGCATTAAAATAGATGGTGAGGAGGTTAAAAAACCATCTATAAAAAATGTCACCATATTTCAAAACTATGGATTACTTCCTTGGAGAACCGTTCAAAAAAATGTTGAGCTTGGTCTTGAATCCCTCAAAATTCCCAAAGAGGAGCGAGCAAAGATAGCCGAAAAATATATTGATTTGGTTGGTCTTTCAAACTTTAAAAATTCCCACCCCAAACAGCTTTCGGGAGGAATGCAACAGCGTGTTTCCATTGCAAGGGCATTGGCGGTCGACCCAGATATTATTTTCATGGACGAACCGCTTGGAGCTTTGGACGCAATAACCCGTATGAAATTGCAGGACGATATATTAAGCATTTCAAGGCAGGAAAACAAAACAATAATTTTTGTAACCCACGATATTGAAGAAGCGGTTTTCCTTGCTGACAGAATTGTGGTTGTGACTCCAAACCCTGGAAAAATAAAATGTGTTGTAAAAGTTCCGTTGCATGGATACCGTGACCGAACAAGCGGTGATTTTCTTGCGGTGAGAAGTAGGATATTTGAAATATTTAATATGAAACATGATGAAAATATTGAATACTATATTTAATTTTAAATCCCATTCGTTTTTTGGAATGGGATTTTTTGGTGCAAATATTAAAAAAAATTAAACGTATAATAAAATTTAATATAAAACTTGTTAATAAAATGAGAATTTTACTTTTTTTGATTGACTTTTACTAAAACATATGATATAATGTTATTATAAAATTAATATATCTAATTCTATATGTACATATGCAATTCAAAGGAGTATTAATATGAATCTTCAATATCTAAAATATCTTGTCGAAGTGGAAAAATACGGCTCGATAACCAAAGCTGCTTCGGTGCTTTTTATGGGACAGCCCAACCTCTCAAAGGCAATAAAGGAAACCGAAAACGAGCTTGGAATACAAATTTTTAAACGTTCTACCAAAGGCGTTACCCCAACCGAAAAGGGCGAGGAATTTCTTGAGTATGCTAAAAATATTATAATGCAGATGAAAAAAATCGAAACGCTTTTTATGTCAAGCGAAAATATGATTGACTTTTCCATATCCATTCCCCGAGCAAGCTATATAACCCATGCGTTTACACAATTTCTTAATGAACTTGGCACGGACGTTCCGCTTCAGGTTAATTTTAAGGAAACCAACTCAATCGATGCAATTGAAAATGTGGCTAACGGTAGCTGCAATCTTGGCATAATTCGTTTTGAAAACACCTATGAAAGATATTTTATGTCAATGCTGAGTGAAAAAAAATTAACCTATCTTGAACTGCTCCGTTTTGATTTTGTTCTTTGTATGTCGGAGGATAATCCGCTTGCCCAAAAAGAAACCATATCGCTTGAGGATTTGGAAGATTATTGCGAAGTTCTTCATGGCGATGAGGACGTTCCTTATTTATCGTCTTTTTATGTGGATAAAAATTCAATGCGACACAACAGCAAAAATCGAATTTATCTTTACGAAAGAGGAAGCCAGTTTGACATTCTTCATTCGGTTAAAAACACCTATATGTGGGTTGCTCCGCTGCCTGAAGAAATTATGCGGCGAAACGGAATTGTCACCCGTCCTTTTGTGGACAATAGCGAAGAAAATAAAATCCGTGACCTGCTTATATTCCGAAAGAAATATAATATGAGCAACGCCGAAAATCAATTTCTTGATTGTCTTTACAGCTATATTGACCAACTGGACGGAACAATTGTTGTTAAAAGCAAGTAAATCTTGTGTATTAATACTTTTTAATTTTAAAATAAAAATATAGCTATTCAAGTATTTGGCACATAAGATTAAAATATTCTTCATAATCCTGAAAATCCGAAAGACCCGAAACCTGTCCGTCGCCTGCTTCGATTATCTTCCAACTTCCGTTTTCAATCTGTGCAAAATCAATGGTATAGTAAGGACTGGAGAGATTTTTATATTTGTTTATAATACCCTTTGGGGGGATTGGGGTACAGGATTGTCCTGAATTTCTTTCTATTGACAGAATATTATTGTTAAGATAAAACACTCTGTATTCATTGGTTGTACCTGCGTATTTTTTTAACGGAAGATATTCTTTTATACAAATTCCGCCTGTGTAAAGATTGCCACGAAATTTCATAAATATTTGCATCTGCTTGTAAAATTCCTTTTCGGTTACGGAATTTGTAAAAAATTTTGGAAAACAAGTTCCCTTTACCGATTTTACAAAATCCTTTACAATAAATTTTGAAAAATGCTGTTTTATCTCGTTAAGATTTATACTATTAATGTCGGGATAGACAAGCATTTGTGTGGTATCTTTCTTTAACCTTGGATAGATGTTAGGAAAAAGATGAAATTTTTCATACTGCTTTGGATTTGTCAAAAGATTTATTCCTTTTGCTTCAAGCTGATTATAAAAATTAAGGTATTGTTCGGGCTTCATCATAAATCCACGATAAACAGCCTCTCCCTTAAAATCATTGTTTAAAATCAATTTATTTTCGCCTATAAACTTGTCGTATGAAAATAAAACTATGTTTAATTTTTCTGTTGCACAAACAGCATCGTATTCTTTTTTAAACTGTTCATCAACCTTATCTTTACAAAAATAGCTTGCAGGAAAAATTATAATTTTCATAAAACCTCCATACATTTTATTTTTTTCAGGGTATATAAATAATTATATCATATTATCTTTGTAATGTCAAGTTTTTTGTATAATATGTGCATTGATTTTTACTTGGAAGTGTGATATAATTTTGTTAGAATAAATTGAATTTGAAAGGAAATATCAATGAACATAAAATTAGCTTGTTTATCGGATTTGGAAACTATAAAGGTTATTATACATACAACAATTTCTGAAGTATATCCGCATTATTATTCCAAAGGTGCGGTTGATTTTTTTCTGGAGCATCACAATGCTGATAATATAGTAAATGACATTAAATCAAAATGTGTTTTTATATGTATGGATTTAAATCAAAATGCTGTTGGAACGGTTACAATTAAGGGCAATGAAATATTGCGTTTGTTTGTGATGCCTCAATATCAAGGCAAAGGATTTGGAGGGAAATTGCTTGAATATGCCGAAAATGTCATTTCATCAAATTACAATGAAATCAAAATTGACGCTTCTTTTCCGGCAAAAAGCATATACCTGAAAAAAGGTTATAAGGAAACAGAGTATCACATTATTCAGACTCAAAATAAAGATTGTTTATGTTATGATGTTATGATTAAACAAATATAAATTTAATAAAAAAGCTCCTGCTTTGTTTCCAAAGCGGGAGCGATTTTGTTTTAAAGAAATTTCTCTGCAAGCCGACATTGTGAAAAAAATCAAAATGCCGATTTGCATTTAAGAAATAATTACTTACCGTACTTGATAGCAGCCTGAGCAGCAGCAAGTCTTGCGATTGGAACTCTGAATGGTGAGCAGGATACATAGTCAAGACCAATCTTGTGGCAGAATTCAACAGATGTTGGGTCACCACCGTGTTCACCGCAGATACCGCAGTGCATTTCAGGACGAGTCTGCTTACCGAGCTTGATAGCCATTTCCATAAGCTTGCCAACACCTGTCTGGTCGAGTCTGGAGAATGGGTCGTTTTCAAAGATTTTAGCGTCATAGTAAGCACCGAGGAACTTACCAGCGTCATCTCTTGAGAAACCATAGGTCATCTGTGTGAGGTCATTTGTACCAAAGCAGAAGAATTCAGCATCCTTAGCGATTTCGTCAGCTGTAAGAGCAGCTCTTGGAATTTCAATCATTGTACCAACTTCATACTTGAGGTCAGAACCAGCTTCAGCGATAACAGCATCAGCAGTTTCAACAACAACCTTCTTAACAAACTTAAGTTCCTTAGTGTCGCCAACAAGAGGAATCATGATTTCAGGAACGATATTCCAATCAGCGTGAGCCTTCTTAACATTGATAGCAGCCTTGATAACAGCCTTTGTCTGCATCTTAGCAATTTCAGGATATGTTACAGCAAGACGGCAACCTCTGTGACCCATCATTGGGTTAAATTCATGGAGAGATGCAATAATAGCCTTGATTGTTTCAACGCTCTTGCCCTGTGCGTCAGCAAGTGCCTTGATATCGTCTTCTTCTGTAGGAACGAACTCATGGAGAGGTGGGTCAAGGAAACGAATAGTAACTGGGTTGCCTTCAAGAGCTTCATAAAGAGCCTCAAAGTCAGCCTGCTGCATTGGTTCAATCTTAGCAAGAGCAGCTTCTCTTTCCTCAACAGTGTCGGAGCAAATCATTTCTCTGAATGCTGCAATTCTTTCTGGGTCAAAGAACATATGTTCTGTACGGCAAAGACCGATACCCTCAGCACCGAGTTCCCTTGCCTTCTTAGCGTCAGCAGGAGTATCAGCGTTTGTTCTTACTTTAAGGGTTCTGTACTTGTCAGCCCAACCCATAATTCTGCCAAATTCACCAGCGATTGTAGCGTCAACAGTTGGGATAATGCCTTCATAGATGTTACCAGTAGAACCATCAATTGAGATGTAGTCGCCCTCTGTAAATGTCTTGCCAGCAAGTGTAAACTTCTTGTTAGCTTCGTCCATAGCGATTTCAGAGCAACCGGAAACGCAGCAAGTACCCATACCACGAGCAACAACGGCAGCGTGAGATGTCATACCACCACGAACTGTAAGGATACCCTGAGCAACCTTCATACCTGTGATGTCTTCAGGAGATGTTTCAAGACGAACAAGAACAACCTTTTCGCCCTTAGCGTCCCAAGCTTCAGCGTCATCAGCTGTGAATACAACCTTACCGCAAGCAGCTCCAGGAGAAGCACCAAGTCCCTTACCGAGAGGAGTTGCAGCCTTAAGAGCCTTAGCGTCAAACTGTGGGTGGAGAAGAGTGTCAAGGTTTCTTGGTTCAATCATAGCAACTGCTTCTTCTTCAGTTCTCATGCCTTCGTCAACGAGGTCGCAAGCAATTTTAAGAGCAGCCTGAGCTGTTCTCTTACCATTTCTTGTCTGGAGCATAAAGAGCTTACCATGTTCAACAGTAAATTCCATATCCTGCATATCTCTGTAATGGTTTTCGAGAGTGCTGCAAACTTCCTTAAACTGAGCGAAAGCTTCAGGGAATTTCTGTTCCATTTCGGAAATGTGCATAGGTGTTCTAACACCAGCAACAACGTCTTCGCCCTGTGCGTTTGTAAGGAATTCACCAAAAAGTCCCTTAGCACCTGTTGCAGGGTCACGAGTAAATGCAACACCAGTACCGCAATCGTCACCCATGTTACCGAATGCCATAGACTGAACGTTTACAGCAGTACCCCAAGAATAAGGAATATCGTTATCACGTCTGTAAACATTAGCACGAGGGTTGTCCCAAGAACGGAATACAGCCTTGATAGCACCCATAAGCTGTTCCTTAGGGTCTGTAGGGAAGTCTTTGCCGATTTTAGCCTTGTATTCAGCCTTAAACTGACCAGCGAGTTCCTTAAGGTCGTCAGCGGAAAGGTCAACGTCCTGAGTTACGCCCTTCTTTTCCTTCATAGCGTCGATAAGTTCTTCAAAATATTTCTTACCAACTTCCATAACAACGTCGGAATACATCTGAATAAATCTTCTGTAGCAGTCCCAAGCCCAACGAGGATTGTTTGATTTTTCAGCAATTACATTAACAACGTCTTCGTTAAGACCGAGGTTAAGGATTGTGTCCATCATACCAGGCATGGAAGCTCTTGCACCAGAACGAACAGAAACGAGGAGAGGATTTTCCTTGTCGCCGAATTTTTTGCCTGTAATTTCTTCCATCTTTACGATGTATTCATTAATTTCAGCCATGATTTCAGGATTGATTTCACGACCGTCCTCATAATATTGTGTACAAGCCTCGGTTGTGATTGTGAAGCCCTGTGGAACAGGAAGACCGATTTTGGTCATTTCAGCAAGGTTAGCACCCTTACCGCCGAGAAGTTCTCTCATGTCAGCATTGCCTTCAGAGAAAAGATAACAAAATTTCTTTGCCATTGGTTTTAAACCTCCAAAATAATTTTTTTAATCCGCAAGATGTGTACTCACGGTCATATTTATATTATAGCAGATTTTTTCTGAAAAAGCTATAGTTTTTCCATAAATTTTTTGTAAAATTTATGCTAACATTTTTGTACAAAATGCTAAATTGTAATGTTGAAAAGAAAAATTAACACAAAACAACTTGCATTACAAAAAGAAATGTGTTATAATAACTATAAGTTTTTTCTTGTAGAAAAACAAAATTGTTTTTTCAGTGTGTTAATAAACTTGATTTTTGTATTAATAAAAATAAAATTATTTTAAATATATATAAGCAATTTTTTATTATTAATTGTTTGGAGGGTTATTTTTATGGAAAATAATTGTGCTGTTATTCTTGCTGGCGGTTCAGGCAGAAGAATGAAGTCCGCTATTCCTAAAGTTCTTTGTAATGTACTTGGAAAACCAATGCTGGATTGGGTTATAACCGCCTGTAAGGATTCGGAGATTGATAATATATGTGTGGTAAAAGGAAGAGCCGCTGCAGTGCTTGAAAATCATATGGAACAAAAATATCAGGATAAATATCAAACTGTTTTACAGCAGGATATTCTTGGCACAGGTCATGCGGTTGTTCAGGCTATTCCTTATCTTAAAAATTTTGTGGACGGAAACACCCTTGTGCTAAATGGTGATGCACCATTTATAGACAGCAATACTATTACAGAGGCTTTAAAACTTCATAATGAGCAGGATAATGCTGTAACCCTTATAACCTGCGAGGTTGAAAATCCTTATGGATATGGAAGAATAATCCGAAACAATGGACTTTTGACAAAAATTGTTGAGCAGGCTGATTGTAGTGCTAACGAAACCACCATTCACGAAATTAATACGGGTGCGTATTGGTTTAAAACAAAGGATTTGCTTGAAACTCTTCCAAAAATGAATGCCAACGACCAAGGCAAAATTCATCTTACCCAGTGCATTGAAATTATGCTTAAAAACAAGAAAAAGGTGGGGACTTTTATAACCGAAAACTCCAATGCTGCCCTTGGCGGAGGTGACCGCAGAAGTTTGCTTGCCCTTAATGATATTGCAAGAAATGAAGTTATTTTGCGTCATCTTGAAAACGGAGTTGAGTTTGTCTGCTCGGAGGGCGTTGTAATTACCCCTGATGTAAAAATCGGCAAGGACACCGTGATTGAAAGTAATGTTACCATAACCGGAGATACAAAGATTGGCGAAAATTGTCTTATTTCTGAGGGTTGCCGACTTGTAGATACAAAAATTGGAAATAATGTCACCTTGTATAGTGTGTTCTCCACCGAAGCGGAAGTTGAAGATAATGTTAAAATAGGTCCGTGGGTTCAGCTTCGTCCAAACACACATATTTGCAAAAACGTTAAAATCGGTGATTTTGTTGAAATTAAAAACAGCACAATAGGCGAAAAAACCGCTATTGCTCACCTTACTTATGTAGGCGACAGCGACGTTGGAAGCAATGTAAACTTTGGTTGTGGCGTTGTTACCGTAAATTACAACGGTATAGACAAACATAGAACGGTTATTGGCAACAATGCTTTTATCGGTTGCAACACCAATCTTATTGCTCCTGTTAAGGTCGGCGATTACGGTTATACTGCGGCAGGTTCGACAATTACACAAGATGTTCCCGATGGAGATTTGGCAATCGAACGTTCCAACCTTGGATTTAACCGTGGCTATGGCTACCACAAACTTAAAATTGGCGGAGAGGAAAAACAGCCTGCCTATACATATGATTCGGCAACCAATGACGATGACGAAAAAAGAAAAGATTCTAAGAAATAACAACAATGATTGTAAGAACCTTGGGTGTGGTTATTGCACAAAAATAACATTCAGCCACTTCCGACCCTTTTGTCTATATCCAACGTATAGACAAAAGGGTGTTTGTTGTATAATATTATAATAAAAAAAGAATACATAATGAAAAATTATTTTTAAGGCAGGCTGAAATTAATAATAAGCTATTAATTTTGCTGAAATGCTATTGACTTTTATACAAAACTATGTTATAATATAAATAAAGAAACGCATGTGATTTAAAAATTTTTATTTAAATTTATACAAAATTGGTTTAAACATATAATGTTTGCAATCTTAGCCAACTTTTTTAAGCACAGGTAGGTTTTTTGTAAGGCATTGATAAGGAGTGTGATTTTTATGCCAACAATAGAACAAATGCTTGATGAATTTGATGAATACAACTGGAACAGTGCAAAACAAAGAATAAAGGCAGAATTTCGCCTTGATTTTCAAACAGCCACCTGTGAGGATTATAAACTTTGCGACTATACCGTACAGGACGTTATGGGAAGGAGCCTTGTAGATTCAAGAGTGTGTGTGATTGCTTTTTTTGAAATATTTTGCTTAATTATCTGTCCGCCAGATAAAAACATTATGTCGGTGGAAAAAATTCAATATAAAAAAATTAAAGTTGTTCATTCGGAAAAAAAACTATTTAAAGGTATAGTCACAATCCAAACAGACGATGCAAGCTATGCTTTTACACTCCCTAAAAAAGAAGTTGACGGTTTGGAAAAGATTATTTCAAAATATAAAAACCGAACCTGAGTTATAATAATTTGATGTTAAATAAAGGCAATGACCAATCAAAATATTCAGAAAAAAATTTGTATGACTTTATTACTGCCAAAGCTAATATTATTAAATTTAAAGATAATAAAGACTGTTTTCTTATATCAAAGCTTTTGGAATATTGCAAAATAAAAACTTCCAAAAAGTTTATAATAGAATTTATTGAAAAATTCGGCACAATTTATAATTTTATAACCAATGACAAATATAAAATCAATTTGGACGAAGAAAGTCTGGAGATATTAAGATTAATTATAAATGAGATTTTCAAACGCAAAGATAATCTTAGAAATTTAACCTATAATGTTTACAGTGAAGAATTTATTAATGGTCAGCTTTTTAATGTATTTTCCGAATACAAAAGCGAGCTGGTTGCATTGCTGTATCTTAACAACGAAAACAAGGTAATAAATGTGGAATATATAAATGGAAGTTTTAACGAACGAATTTGTGTTAATCCTTTTCGTATTTTGGACAATGCTATGAATATTAAAGCAAGAAAGGTGGTTATGTGTCATAATCACCCCACTCAGATTTGTAAGCCTTCTCCAGAGGATATTCAGGCTACCAAAACAATCAAAAAGATGCTTAGCGTACACAATATCCAATTGTTGAATCATCATATTTTCGGCATTGATGGAATATATAATTTTTATTAGTGTAAAATAAATTTAAATAA
>CANRLN010000064.1 GCA_947631445.1 uncultured Clostridia bacterium | reverse complement strand
GAAAACTACACAGATATATTTGTTGATTGTGATGAACTTTGTATTGTCGGTTCGTCTTATGAACACAATATAAGAATTTATTTTGCCGATGATATAAACTGCAGACTGGTTTTAAGAAATGTAAATCTTGTTGGAAACATTAAGGGAGCAATTATAAACCTTGGAGAAAATGACAATGTGACAATTGTCGGTATGGGTAAAAATAGGCTAAGTGGCGGAGGAATACAAGTGCCTAAAAACTCTAAGCTTACCATAAAACGAAATTTGGATATTGTGGTGGACGAGGAAAAATCCGCTTTTGCAATTGGGGGTAGGCATGACCAGCCCTGTGGAGGTATAAAAGTTTGCGAAAATGCAGATTTAAACATATGTGTTAATGGCACTCAGGCTATTGCAATAGGCGGAGGAGAAGTCAGCTATCCTATATCAATTGAAAATTCCAAACTTAAAATAGAAATTTCGGGTGTGGATTGTATTGGTTTGGGTGGCTTGGACGGCAAAAACAATATATTCTGCAGTAGCTCGGACATTCAGATTATGGCGAACGGCTCGACCGTTACGGCAATCGGTAATCCGTCCGGAGAGTTTAATATAAAGTTTGAAAAATCCCGAATTAACACAATCATGTCGGGACATTCGGTTTGCATTATGGGTTCGCCCCAGAATGCAAAAGGAAACATAAACATTTTAGAAAGCACTTTTATAAGTAAAATAAACGCTTATGAAATTGTTAATATAGGCAGTTTTAACGGCAATGTTAATTGCGTTGTTAGCAATTCGTCGGTTGATATAAACTGTGAGGGTACTGTTGCAGGCGGTATAGGCAATATTGAGGGCAAAGGCGATGTGACAATTTTAAACAGCAGAACAAATATAAATCTTCTTTGTTCGCAACCTTTTCCGATTGGAAGTGCCGAAGGAACTGTAATTCAAGAGTAATAAACAGGAGGTAATTTTTATGGTTTATAATGAAAAAACAGTAAGCAAAGAGCTTGTATTTGAAGGGAAAATTATTAAAGTAACAAGCGAAAAAGCAGAGCTTGAAAATGGTCAGATTGTAACAAGAGAGCTTGTAACCCACAACGGCGGTGTGTGCGTTGTTGCAGTGGACGACCAGCAGAACACATACCTTGTTCGTCAGTTCAGATATCCTTTTAAAGAGGTTTTGACCGAAGTTCCGGCGGGCAAGCGTGAAAAGGACGAAAACCCACTTGAATGTGGAACAAGAGAGCTTCAGGAAGAAATAGGAGCAACTGCCGAAAACTTTGTTTCGCTTGGCAAGCTTTATCCCACAGTTGCCTATGACACAGAGGTTATTTATATGTATCTTGCAACAGGTCTTTCTTTTTCCAAACAGCACCTTGACGAGGACGAATACATTGATGTTGTGAAAATTCCTCTTAAAGAGGCGGTTGAAATGGTTATGAGGGATGAGCTTCCCGATTCTAAAACCCAGCTTGCAATTTTAAAGGCTTATAATTATCTTCAGAACAATTAGCAATTAATAATTTTTGACTGGTCAATTTGCGTTGCTAAAAAATTACATTTAAAAAAATCACTTAAAAAATAGCATAAACAACTCTTTTGTCTATTCCAAATAATTTTGCCCCTGAATAAAATTTCGGGGGCTTTTTGTGTGCTAAATATAATTTGTGTGAATAATTTTTATTAAGTTAGGGCAAAATATTTACAGAATCGGAGGGAATAAAATGAACATAAAAATACAATGGTATCAACTTGGAACGCTGCTTATAATTGCAAACATTTATAATATTATTACGACCGAAAACCAATCGGATTCCTTTTGGACAGTGTGTATAACCTCGCTAATTTTGCTTGCGGTAACTTTAATTGCCTGCTTGCCTGCTGTTCTGCTTGCCAAAACAAAAACGGATATACTTAGCAGTAAACCGATAGTGGCAATTCTTGCGGTGTATTTTATCTTCAGCGGGTTTGAGGCTATACTTCGTTTCAGCGGATTTCTTAATGGTTCAATAACCCGATATAATGCAAGTTTTTTTGCAATAGCACTGTTTGCCATTGCAATATTTTACACGGGAATAAATCATGAAGCTATAATAAGAAGTTCGGTTATAATAGGTTCGTTTATATTTATTTTGCTTGGAATGATATTACTTGTAAACCATAAGTTTACAACATTTGCTTCTTTTTATATGGACAATGACTTAAGTATGAACAAAACGGTAAAGGCAGTAAAAAACATCTTTTCAGGATACAATGAAATTATTGCACTGGGGTTTCTGATAGGTTTTGTGGATAAAAAGCCGATAAAATCAATTATGTTTTATGTATTCGGTGGATTTGTTATAAATATTGCAATAGTATTTATGTACACTTTTATTTTAGGCGACCTTACCTATATAACCGACTTTCCAATGATTAAATGTTCAGGTAAGGTTACGGGGCTTGTTCTATCGGTTGCCACAATGTGCGGAGGGATTAAGGCTGGACTTTTTGTAATGTGTGCAAACATTTGCATTAACAGACTATTTCCCAAAATGTCTAAATTTTATCAACGACTTATTGTAATACTTCCAATTTCTGTTTGTTGTCTTGCCATTTCGTTTTTAAGAATTGAAAGCATCTACAGTGTTGGTTTTTACCTGCTTGTGATTGCAGTTGTAATATCATTTGTAGGTTCGGTAAGTTCGGCAGTTTCCAAAGTCAGCAAAAATTCAAAAAAATCTATTTAGATTCGCTTTCTTGTGGTGGCTCGGGGAATTGCGGAGATGGAAAAAATTCGTCCTTTACCGACATTTCTCCGTAAAGTTTAAAGCTTACAACAGCATCTAACTTTTTTTCAGACTTTTTATAATCTATTTTACAGTCAAGTATATCATAATCGCTTAGAAAATCCTGCTTATACAGTTCAATCTGATTTTGCAGAATTATTCTTGCTTGATTTTCTGAAATCGGTACGTCCTGATATTCATAGGTTTTGCAGTCATAGCTGTATATTCCAAGCTTGTTTCCCAAAAAATTTAGTTCATGTTTTTTTAGTGTATAATAAGAAACATTTTCGGCGGATTTGAAGAAAAGCGGAATTTCTGCGTCAAACAGTTTTAAATAGTTTTTTTTGATGCTCTGGGTACAGTCTACTGCCTGTTTTTGAACAAAGGGTTGAGAAAAGGTAATATTTCTTGTAAACTCGCCTTTTATACTTCCTTGAGCTATTGCATAGACGGTTCTGCCTTCTTCGTCATAATCCGTTCCGCTTATAAGCAAGTCCCCTTTGTTTACCTGCGTTCCAACCGGAGCGGTGAGCAGTCCGTCCAGTACGAACACCTCTTTTACCGTTCCGCTTTCGCATGAAATAAGATTGCAGGGCATACGCTGTTTGCTGTTTTGTGGAATGGGGATTTTGGGCATTGTTTCTATTATAAGCGAACAACCGTTTTTTCTCATTCCGACCCATGAAACAAGCTTGCTTTGGGACTGAACGTCACGCTCCAGCTTGTTCAAATCTAAATTTTTAAATCTGCTCATTATTCCAACATCTTCGGTTTTTAGAATACTTAGTATTTCTGTTTGGGCTTCTGGGGTGCAGTTGTTAATCTTAATGGATAGTATATTAGAATCCAACATATTAATAATCAAACAAGAGGCAACTATTCCTGCTGGTATTCCAAGACGTGACAGATATTTTTTTAGTTTTGCTAAAATTCCTTTTTGCTCGGATATTTCGTATTCTATATTATAATCCTTGCATAGTTTTTTAAATTTGTAAAGGTTAAAAAAAGACAGATTAAACTGTATAAAATCATCTTTAAGTGCAAGTTCCATACAAGGAATATTGTAATTCATAATTATCTTAAGAAGTCTTACAGAAAACTCCTGTGTGGCTTTTATTTTTATGTATCCAAAAAAATATTTGTTTTTCATTGTTTATTTCTCCTTTTTTGAGGGCAGTCGGTTTATAACCACCTTTTCAATACGTCCGTTTATTGCAACACTTTTGGTTTTAAAATTGCTGACGCTTAAATCCTGTCCCCATATTTCAATTTCAAATTCACGGCTTTTAACCCTCGAAAGAATTTCATTACATTCTTCAATGGTGGTGCAGTTTTCTACTATTGCCGTTCGGTTGTCGGCGATGGTTATTACAGTGTCCAGACTTAAAAGTTCCCTTACATTGCCATGAAATTTCATGCTTGGTTTGTTCAATTTTATGTTTCCTCCTCTCTTTTTAATTCAGTATATGAAAGGCAAACTAAAAAAAGAATATGGAGCAATATATGTTCTGCAATATTTTAGCTGTTTTTATCAAATTGCTATTATCTTTTGCTATTTTACGAATATAATATACAGATTGTTCATAGATTGTACTAAACGTATAAATAAGGAGGAAACAATATGGAAAGAAAAAATCAAAGCTTTATAAAAGGTGCTGTGATACTTAGCCTTATGGTTATTATAACAAAGGTTATAGGACTTTTGTTTAAAGTTCCGCTCACTAATATAATAGGCGGTGGTGGAATGGCGTATATTGGAAAAACCTATGCTGTGTTCACTCCGCTTTTTGCAATAGCGGTCAGCGGAATAACCTCCTGTGTTGCCAAAACGACCGCACACAACTATGCACTTAAACGTTATAAAAATCTTAAAAAGGTCAAAAAGGTTTGTGGTATATTTTTTAACAGTTGTGCTTTACTTATTACTATTGCAATGATGTTGACAAGCAAGTATTTTGCTAAAAATCTTATGGGAAGTGAGCAGGCTTGTTGGTGTTTGGCGGCGGTTGCTCCGTCAATACTTTTTGCATCGGCTTTGTCTGTTGAAAGAGGATATTATGAGGGACTGGGAGATATGCTCCCTACTGCCATTTCTGAAACGGTTGAGGCTATAGTAAAATTGCTTTTAGGACTTGGACTTGCTTTGGGGGTTCGTGAATATTTTATATATAGATTTGAAAAATTTGGAGAGATATTTAACATAGTTTGTGAAACTAAGCAACAAGCTATTGAAATTTCTATGCCTTTTGTGGCGGCTGCGTCAATACTTGGTGTATCGCTTTCAACGGGATTTGCCGACATATATATTATAATTCGCTCCAAATTAAAACCAATAAAATTTGAATATATAGCTTTTGATGAATATGAGCAGTCATGCGGTGAAATAATTTCTGAAAGTCTGTCGTTTGCTCTGCCGGTTGCGGCGGCGTCGCTTATTACCGCCTTTTCTTCGGTGATAGATATGGTTACGGCAAACAGACTGCTTCCCCATATTATAGAAAAATATCCCGATGTAGCAAAAGGTATTGATTTGGATGCTTTTGGAAGTGCTGATTTTATATATGGTTCTTACACAGGAATAACTCTGACCCTTGCAGGTCTTATTCCATCACTTACTGCAATGTTTGGTAAAAGTGCTTTCCCGCTTATTGCAGGCGGGTGGGCTTGCTCGGATATGAAACTGGTTCGCAAGGGTCTTTCCAATGTTCTGCTTGCAAACAATCTTATTTGTTTTCCGGCGAGTCTTTCGCTTATAGTGCTAAGCCGTCCGGTGCTTAATCTTTTGTATTCCTCCAGACCGCTTGAAATACAGTTTGCATATCTTCCGCTTATATGTTCCTGTGCATTTATGATTTTCACGACCGTTTCGGTTTCTTGCTTTGCGGTGGCACAGGCGGTGGGCAGACCGGATTTGCAGTTTAAAATAATGCCGATTGGACTTCTGGTAAAGCTTGTGCTTAATATAGTACTTATGAAAATACCAAGTCTTACAATATGTTCACAGGCAATTTCGACAGGAATTTCAAATGCCGTGCTTGCACTTATTTCTTATATATGCGTTATGCGGATAACTCAATCAAAGCCACAGATTTTAAAAAGAGTTTTAAAACCTCTTTATTGCGGTTTTATGTGCTGTGGTTCGGCGGGGGCAAGCTATATAAAACTATATAATTATACTCAAAATCTTAAGTTATCGCTTACCTTGTCGGTTGTATTCGGAATTTTAGTATTTTGCATTTGTGTTTATCTTAGCGGAATATTTTCAGTAGTTGGTTTTAAATTTAACAAGAAAGTAAATGAATAAGTATATGGTTTTGTTTTTTTGTGCGTCAATATAGCCGATATAACAGTTTTCCCCGCCATAGGCAGGGAAAACAAAAAATTATTTCTGATATTCTTTTATTGTGTGGTGTCGTTTGGCAAGACGTCTGAAAGATGGACGGGTGAAGGTGTTGGTAAGTCCGCCTTTGCTATATGGGGAAATAGGAGAGGTAAAGGCAACTCCGAAAGATTCCATTGATGAAATGTTTATTACAAGAACAAGAATGGAAAGTGCAAGCCCATAATATCCGGCAAGACCTCCTGCAAGTATAAACCATATTCTTATAAGCGAAAGTTGAGGACTTATTGAAGATAGTGCAAAGGTTGCAGTTGTGGTAACGCCTATTACTATAAGCAGAGGAGAAGAAATAAGTCCGCTTCTTACTGCTGCGTCACCTATTATAAGACCTCCGACAATTGAAACGGTGCTTCCGATAAGTTTGGGCATTCGTATTCCGGCTTCTCTTAGAATTTCAAAAAGTATTATTATAATAAACATCTCGGTTGTAAGCGGATATGGAGTTCCCTCTTCCGAAAGCACGAGGTTAAACAAAAGCTTTATTGAAAGCATTTCAGGGTGAAAGGTAGCCGTGGCAACATATATTCCCGGCATACAGGCGGCAAGAATAAAGCTTAAAAATCTTACTATTCTTGAAATTGTTGTAACATAAGGACGTTCGCAGTAATCGTCCATTGTTATAAAATTGTCAAGAAAGGTGGAAGGATAAACGATAGCAAATGGTGTTCCATCAATCAGCAAGGCAACCTTTCCTTCGTTTAGCATAGCACACAAGAAATCTGGTCGCTGGGTTATAAGACTTTGATTAAATATAGTTTTTTTTAGTCCGTCAGTTATAAACGAATCAATATAACCGCTGGTTAAAACATCATCAAGTTCTATGTTAGAAAGTTTTTTGTTTATGGTGTCAACTATTTTATTGTCTGCTTTTCCTTCGATATAGGCAAGACAGACATCTGTTGAAGACTGCTTTCCGACCTGTGTCATTTTAAATCTGAGGGCAGGAGTTTTCATTCTTCTGCGTATAAGGCTTATATTTGTTCGTATAACCTCAACAAATCCCTCTTTAGCACAGCGTATATTTCCCTCGGCACTGGGTTCGTCAATTGAACGTACGTTATATCCTTGTATTCCGAGTGCTATAGCTTTTGGTATTCCATCTATAAATACAACCGCAAACCCAGAAAACAAAAACTGCATTACATCGTTATAGTTGTATATTACTTTTTTGTCGTTGGTCATAAGCGAATATGTGTTTACATAGTCGAAAACTTCCTGAGGGTTTCCGTTTCCGTTGTTAAATTCCATTAGCGGGTGAAAAACAAGTTCCGCCATGCTTGAGGTTGATACCATTCCTTCAATGGTCACAACCGCACATTTGCAGTCGCTTATTGTAACCTCCATAACATTTAAATCCATTGTATTTCCCGAAATGCTTTTACAATAAGCGATTGCATCAGAAAGCTTTTGGGGAATACAGGCTTGCTTATAATTTTTATAAGTATATTCCATGGTTATCAATCCTTTACTTATATATTAATATTTTTAAATAATCTGATAGATATATTATATCTTATAATGTAAATTATATGTATGGATAAAAAATTTTGTTTTTATAGGAGTGGCAAAAGTGTTGTTTATAGTTTTTTATATTTGTAGTGTTTCCCCTCCTAAGGCGGGGAAACATATGAAATTTTTTTAATAGATTTATTTTTATCAACGCAAATTGACCAGTCCCGTTTTTGTTATTAAATTGTTTATATTAAGGAGAAAAAATATGAAGAAGAATTTAATGATGCTTTTACTTATTATGCTGTTTATATTAATGCTTGCCTTTCCTCAGGCGGTTGCAGAGGGAGCGGGGATTGGACTGGGGCGGTGTCTTGAACAACTTGTTCCATCGCTTTTTGCGATTATGGCAATATCCAATATAGTAATAAAAAGTGGCGGAATAAAATTTATTTTAAAGCCTCTTTACCCGTTAGGGAAAATACTTGGACTTAAAGGACATATGCTTTTTTGTTTTATCGTTTCCAATCTTGCAGGCTACCCAATGGGCGGGGCATTGCTAAGCGAGATGGTAAAAAACAAACAGATTGATAAAAAGCAAGCAGAAATTGCACTTTGTTTTTGTTTCTGCGGAGGTTCTGCGTTTTTTGTGGGGGCAATTGGACTTGGTGTGTTTGAAAATGCACGAGCAGGTTTAATAATATATTTATCCTGCCTTGCCACAAATATTATATTTGCTTGCATTTTAAGCAGAATATTTAAAATAAGTTCGGGTGAAGATGTTAGCAGGTCAGAAAGTTTTTCGTCTGCACTAATAAATGGTGTGGAATCTGCTGGACGTTCGATGCTTACCATATGTTTTACTGTTATATTCTTTTCGGCGGTGAGCAGGGTGGTGCTTTCGCATATAAAGCCACCCATTTATCAGATTGCAAGCGGAATTTTAGAGATAAGCGGAGTGTGCGAACTGGATATATCCAAGCTTACAACTACAAGAGCAATTCAGATTATATCGGTTTTGTGCAGTTTTGGGGGAGTATGTGTTACGCTTCAGATACTTTCGCTTGCAAAGGGAAACATAAGCCTTAAATATTTTTTGCTTTCAAGACCTATAAACATGGTAATAAATTTTTTTATAAGTGGCGGTCTTTGCAAACTGATGCTACCAGAAGCTTTAGAATGTTCAGCAACTCCAGATGTATTTGTGAAAAATGCACAGTTTTTTAATCCTTTTTCGTCAGTTTGCCTAATCTTTATGATTTTTTCGGTTATTTTTTCAAAAAAGACTTTATTTTTAAAAAAAAGTATGCTATAATATAATTAAACCAAAATACAAAAAGGAGTTGAGATGTTATGATTAAAAAAACTAAGTATTTCGGCAATTCAATCAAGCCGTCCTGTTCCTATTGTGTGTTCGGTAACCGTACACGAGAAGGTAACAAAGTACTTTGTGAAAAATGGGGGCTTGTTGAAGCAGACCATAACTGCAAAAAATGGCAGTATGACCCAATTAAACGTATTCCCGAAAAACAGCTTCAGATTCCAAATCAGATTGACGACGATATGATTTAAATTTTGGATTTCAGGTGAATAAAAACAGTTATCCCCCGCCTTAAAGACGGGGGATAACAATTGAAAAAAATATCTGTTTGTTTAATTTGTGAAAAAAGATGAAAAAACCATGTAAAATCTTAAGATTTTCTTAAAACGGTTGATTTTTATCAAAAAAAGTTATACAATTAGTATATCCAAAAGTTTTGAATATATTTATAAGTTTTTAGAGGAGGTTTGTATGGACAAACAACAAAAAAAATCTGATTGGAAAAGGGGAGCATCTGAATTTTGTAAGAACAATATAATATTTTTGGTGTATTTATTTGCTTGTGTGTTTAATTCTGCACTGCTAAGAATTTTTACTGTGCATGAATATTTTAATATAAAGCCTATTCTTTCAGATGTTGCAATAACCCTTATAATGGGTTCTTTTGGTTTTCTTATGAAACCAAGAAAAAGAATAGTTTATTATGGTGTGCTTACATTTTTAAGCGTATTTTTTTCCTGTGCCAACTCCATATACTACACCAACTACAAATCCTTTACCTCTGTATCGCTTATTTCAACAGCTTCTCAGCTTGGTGGAGTTATGGACGCTGTAACAAAGAATATTCTTGAGCTAAAAGACCTTACCTTTATTTTAACTTTTATTTTGTTTATAGCTGTGTTTATATTTCTTAAAAAGAAAAAGCCAGAGATTTTAAATTATGAACCTTCAAAAGAAAGGTCAAAGAATTTATTCTTTAAAATTATTATAAGTGGTTTTGTTTCGCTGGGGGCTTTTGCGGTTGTGCTTAGTTCGACCGACTATTCAAGAATAGTTAAGCAATGGACAAGAGAATACAACATGACCCATTTCGGACTTTATTTTTATCATATTTCCGACGCCGTGACAAGTATTCAGTCAAAATTGAATACGATGTTTGGTTTTTCTAAAAACGAAGAAAATTTTATTGAATTTTATGACAGTCAAAAAGATGAAAGTAATAACAACTCAACTCAAGAGGTAGAAAACCAAAATAAAAACAAGTATACAGATATTTTTAAGGAAAAAAATCTTATTTTAATTCATTGTGAGAGTATGCAACAGTTTTGTATGCAGACCTATATAAACGGCAAACCGCTTACACCTAATCTTAATAAACTTGCAAAAGAGGGAATTTATTTCAGCAATTTTTATGCACAGGAAAGCGTTGGTACTTCTTCTGATTCGGAGTTTACCTGTCTTACATCACTTCTTCCGGCTTCAAGCGGAACGGTTGCCATAAATTATTACAACCGAAACTATGTTTCCATTCCAAAAATGCTTACCGACAAGGGTTACTATACTTTTTCAATGCACGCTAACAATGGTTCTTTTTGGAACAGAATAAACCTGCATCAATCGCTTGGATATCAGCATTTTTATAATTACACCAACGATTATGATATTGAAGAATCGGATATTATTGGTCTGGGGCTTAACGACAAGTCGTTTTTTAAACAGTCAATTGATATTATAAAAGATATATCCAAAGAGCATAAAAAATATATGGGAACACTGCTTATGCTTACCAACCACACCCCTTTTACAGATATTGAAAATTTTAGCGATTTTGAAGTGGATTTCAAATACAGTGAATATAATCCTATAACAAAACTTTATGAAGATAAATCGGCAGATTTTCTTGAGGGAACAAAATTGGGAAGTTATTTTAAATCGGTGCATTATGCCGATGAAGCACTTGGAGAATTTTTTGAGGAAATGGATAAAAACGGTCTTTTGGACAATACGGTTGTTGTTCTTTATGGCGACCATGACGCAAAAATTAAACGTGAGCAGTATGAATATTACTATAATTATAATCCCTTTACTGG